>CAMDED010000126.1 GCA_945893365.1 Candidatus Sulfopaludibacter sp. SbA3
GAGTTGGTGCAGCAGAGCGGCTTTTTGGGCTTCCAACTGAGGCAAAGAGTCGTTCATGGTGGGGCCTCCTCTCTTAGCGTATAACAACGCTAAGCTTTACGCCACAAAAAAGAAACCTACCGCCATCGCACTTTGATGTCGCACACCCCCTCACACCTTACGCATCGCAGCGGCACGTCTCATGCACTAAAATAAAAAATGGGGGCGCGTGAAGAGCCTCGGCGCAGACTGGGCCGCATCCCTGAAGGGAAGGCGGTTCTGAGTAAGGAGGAATGTGAAGCCGCGACATTGGACCACGCACAGTGCAGCCGCGGTTCGGTGGCGCCGGCCCGGCGCGTTCCCGCCTGCGCGCACGGAGAGGCGGGATCTCCCATGATCAAAGTGGCGACTCTGGCCGGTGTCATCTTATCGTGTGCTCTCGGCGCCGGGCAGACGGCGCAGGAGCCGTACATTTTCTTCAGAGAGCATATCGGGTTGAACGACGACCAGATCGCAATGATTACCCGCGGCAAGGCGTTTGCCAAGGTGCTTCCGTCCACCTCGCCTGCGGAGATATTCATTTTTGGCGCAGTGTTCGTGAACGCCACCCCCGATGACTACGTCAAGCTCGCCTTCGACATGGACCGGCTGCGGCGATTGCCAAGCTATTTGGGTGTCGACCGGATCGGCGAAACGCCCGTGCCCGCGGATCTGGAAGGCTTCACGCTCGAACCGGAGGACATCAGACACCTGAGAACCTGCGAGCCAGGCAAGTGCGGTGTGCAGATGCCGGCTGAAGCCATGCAGGAGTTGAAAAAGGCGATTGAGGGTTCCGGACCCGAAGTCGCCGAGCAGGTCAACGATGGGGTCCGGAAGATGGCGCTCGAAGTCCTGCGGCGATATCGGGAAGAGGGAAATAGCGTTCTCGGGACCTATCGCGATAAGGACCGTCCGTTCGATGTAAACGCGCAGCTTCAGTCGTTGGTGGGCCGGTCGGAGGAGCTGCCCGCCTACCTTCCGGATCTGAACCGCTACCTGCTGGATTACCCGCGCGCTAAGTTGGAGAAAGCCCAGTCGATGTTCTATTGGGAAAAGGTCAAGTTCGGCCTGAAGCCGACTCTCCGCCTTAATCATGCGATCGCGTACCAGTCGGCCGGTTCAAGGGGCGCGGCTCACGTGGTTGCGGTGAAGCAGCTATACGCCAGCCATTACTTTCAGCTCGCGCTCGACCTCACCGTTTGCGTCACGGAGAGCGGCAGCACAAGCGACAAGGGCTTCTACCTCATCAGCTTGAAGGGCTCGACGCAGCAGGGTTTCAGCGGGTTTAAGGGCTCGATTCTGAGGAGGTTCGTCGTTAGCAAGGCGCGCAACGCGCAGGAGGCGGTCTTGATCAACATCAAGAACGCCCTTGAAGAGACGCAGTGAACGGGCGGCGCGAATAGCCAGGCCATCCCGGAGTCGTGTGCGTCACCGGCGGCCCGCACCGTCCCACGGCTATCCACCCCAACCGCAGCCCTCCATCGCGGAAATGATAGTATCTAGTTGTCATGGAATCCCGTCGAGAATTTATGGGCGCCGCGGTCACGGCCCTTACGCCGCTCGCGCTCGCTAAACCGCGCGTCCTTGGCGCGAACGACCGTATCAATGTAGGCGTCATCGGCGCAGGCTCCATGGGTTTCGGTCACGTCCGTCTCCTCAAAAAGCACGCCGATGCGGGCGGAAACATTCAGATCGCCGCCGTCAGCGACCTCTACTCGAAACGCAAACTCCGCGCCCGCGAGTTTCTCGGCCTGCCCGAGAAAGACGTCCATCACGATTACCGAGATCTCATCGACCGTCCCGAACTCGATGCCGTCTTTGTCGCCACGCCGGATCACTGGCACTTCCGCATGGCCATGGACGCCCTCGAAGCCGGCAAAGACGTCTACGTTCAGAAGCCGATGACGTACAAGATCGAGGAAGCGAAGATCCTCTCGGAATATGTAAAGAAGTCCGGCCGCGTGCTTCAGGTCGGCAGCCAGTACGCTTCCGAGCCCCAGTATTTCAAGGCCCGCGAAGCCATTCAGCAAGGGCTGATCGGAAAACCTCTCTACGCGCAGGGAACCTACTCCCGCAACACCTTCAAGGGCGAATGGAACTACCGCATCGACGCCGAGGGCACGCCCGAAAACATCGATTGGAAACGTTTTCTAGGCTCCGCTCCCCATCGCGCCTTCAGCCAGGATCGCTTCTTCCGTTGGCGGAAATACTGGGACTACTCGGGCGGCATCGCGACCGATCTGCTCTACCACCGCCTGGTTCCGTTTCTCCTCGCGCTCGGCCCGCAGTTCCCCGTCCGCGTCTCCTCGAACGGCGGCATCTTCGTCCATAAGGACCGCGAAGTGCCCGACACCGTCTCCACCACCATCGAGTACGCCGATTTTCAGGTCGGCATGGCGTCCTCAATGGCCTCCGATCTCGTGAACGCGCATGTGCACCCCGTCATCTGCGGCCACGAAGGTTCGATCGCCTTCCTCGGTAAAGAAATCGTTATCACGCCCGATCCCATCTATGCGAAGAAGTTCGAAGAGAAGACCGGACGGAAGGAGGTCCGCGTCGCCGCCGAAGCGCGCGACCTGCAAACGCTGCACATGGAAAACTTCTTCGACTGCATGAGGTCCCGCAACAAACCTAACCTCGATGCCGAGTTCGGATATCAGGCGATGGTAGCGATCGGGCTTGGCGTCGAGGCGTACCGCGAGTCGAAACAAATGGCGTTCGATCCGCGCACTGAAAAGATCCTGAAGGCCGCTCCGAAGCGCCCAGGATACGAAGGCGCGGGTAAGAATCACCCGGAAGATTACGCTTGAAGGGAAAATGAAAAGGCGCCACTTTCTCACGCTCTCAGCCGCAAGCGTAGGCGGCGCTCTCGTCTATACGCTTGACCGGCGGCCCTATGTCGTGTCAGCTCAGGACAAACCGGTCCGCGTTCCGCTCCGATTCTTCACCGAGACGGAAGCTCTCGACGTCGCGGCGGCCGTGGCGCGCATCTTCCCAAGCGATGAATCGGGGCCTGGCGCAAACGAGGCCGGTGTCGTCGTCTACGTCGACCGCCAGCTTGCCGGACCCTACGGGCGCGACCGTTACCGCTACACGCAGGGCCCCTTCGAAAGCGGAATTCCGGAGCAGGGCTACCAGGGCAAGGCCACGCCGCGTGAGATCTACCGCGAGGGCGTGAAGAAAATCGCCGGACTCTCGAAACTCGCGCCTGTGGAGCAGGACGCCGCGTTGAAACAAATCGAGACCACTTCGTTCTTTACGCTTATGCGGACCCACACGATAGAGGGCATGTTCTGCGACCCGATGCATGGCGGCAACATCGGCATGATCGGCTGGCAATTGATTGGCTTTCCCGGTCCCCGCATGACCTATTTCGAAGACGTGGATTCGCACTACGGAAACCCTTTCCGTCCGAAACCGCAGAGCCTGCGCCAGGTCGTCGGAAGGCCCGTGAAACCGAGCGAGGACGAAGCATGAAGCGTTTACCAGAGGTGGACGCGGTGATCGTTGGCGGCGGCTGGACCGGACTGCTGATGGCCCATCAGCTCGCCTCCCGTACTTCCATGTCGGTCGTCGTCCTCGAACGCGGCGCGCCGCGCAAGACGCGGGACTATCTCGACACCATGGATGAGCTCGACTACGCCATCCGCCTGCGCATGATGCAGGACATCTCGAAGGAGACCGTCACGTTCCGGCATTCCGAACGCGGCCGCGCGCTGCCGGTCCGCCAGTACGGGTCCTTCCTTCCCGGCGCGGGCGTGGGCGGCGCCGGGGAACATTGGAGCGGCATCAGCTATCGATATGTTCCCGACTCCTTCGACCTGCTCACGAAGACGAAAGAGAAGTACGGCGCGAAGCGCTTGCCCGAGGACCACGCCATCCAGGACTGGGGCGTCTCCTACGCCGAGCTTGAGCCCCACTACACGCGCACCGAGCGTCTGATGGGCATTTCGGGCAAGGCGGGAAATCTCAACGGGAAACTTATCGAAGGCGGGAATATTTTTGAAGGCCCGCGGAGCGAGGAGTATCCCACGCCGCCGATGAAAATGCCGTACCTCGCGGCCCTGTTTCGCGACGCTTCGAAATCCCTCGGCTATCATCCTTATCCGTTGCCCGCCGCGACCACGAGCCAGCCTTACACCAACCCCGACGGCGTCTCCCGCGCGGGCTGTTCCTATTGCGGCTATTGCGAGCGCTACGGCTGCATGATCGGAGCGAAATCGCAGCCCACCAACACGCTGATCCCGCTTCTCGCGAAGCGAAAGAACTTTACACTGCGCCCGGGATGCTGGGTCAGACGCGTAACTGTTGAAGGCGGCCAAGCCCGCGGCGTCACCTGCATCGACGCCTCCGGAGAGGAAGTATTTCAGCCGGCGGGCATCGTTTTCCTGGCTTCCTGGACGCTCAATAATACGCGGCTCCTGATGCTCTCGAAGGTCCCCGACCCCCACCAAAATCTGGGTCGAAACCTGACGCATCAGATCTCCATACCCGCCGCGACGGTGTTCACGGAAAAGCCCCTCAACCGCTTTATGGGCGCAGGTTCGGCCGGCATCGCGATGAACGATTTCGACGCCGACGTGTTCGATCACTCGAATGTCCCGTTCCTGCGTGGCGGACACATCTACACCGTGTGCTACGGATTCCGTCCGATGGCCAATTTCGGCGTGATGCCTCCGAGCCGGAAGGCTCAGTGGGGCTCGGCGTGGAAGAAGGCGGCGCTCGACGCTTACGACCGCACCGGCCGCATCTCCTTTTACGGCGAACACCTCGCGTACAAGGGCAATTTCATGGACCTCGACCCCGTGTACAAGGACGCGCAAGGCGATCCGCTATTGCGCCTGACGCTCGACTGGCGGGACAATGAGCGCAACATGGCCAAGTTCATGGCGGAGAAGGCAACGGGCATCGCCCGTGCCATGGGCGCACGCGAGATCACGCCATTTCCGGGCCTGAAGAGCTACGACGCCACGCGCTATCAATCGACGCACATTCAGGGCGGCGCCATCATGGGCGCGTCTCCGGCGACGAGCGTCGTGAATTCGTACTTGCAGCATTGGAGTGCGAACAATCTTTTCGTGATCGGCTCGTCGGCGTTCCCGCAGAACCCGTCCGGCAATCCGACGTTGACGGCCATGGCCCTCACCTACCGCGCCGCCGATGCGATCGTCGAACGGTATGTGAAGAAGCCCGGCAGCCTGGTCTGACACGAGACTCGGTTCCGGCGCCGGTGATCCGGCGAACGCGTACGCCCGCCTCTCTTGGTCCATAAAGAAATTCGGGGACGCACCCGATAGACGGGTTATGTCGAAGTGGACGATTGGCAGGAAGATCGCCGCCGGTTTTCTGGTGGTCCTGATACAGTTCATCGGAGTGGGCGTGCATGCCTTGTGGGTGACGTCGCATTCCTCGAACAAGCTCCAGATCATTTCCTCCGAATATCTGCCCCAAACCGCATTGGCGTCGCAGATCGAGCGTGAGGTGCTCAACGCGAGAATTCACTTCATATACTTCGTTACGATTCAGAAGGAAGGTTCTCTCGAGAAAGGCTGGGAGCGGTTTCGCGTCGCCCAACAGCAGCTTCCGAAGCTGCTGGAACTGGTTTCGGGCTCGAACACGTTCGCCGCAATCCGCCCCAATGTCGACCAGCTCTTGCGCGACTTCAACAGCTACAAACCCGCGTTGGAAAGTATCATAAAAGCCGTGCAGGAAAAGCGGAATGAAGGTCCGGAGTTCAACGCGGTCATCCGTGAATGGGCGCGGCTGGGCGGAGCGATGGTGGACTCGGCCGGGCGGCTCAGCCGGCTTGGGATCGAGTCCGCGAATGCATCGGCGGACCAGGCTACCTCGCGGTCGGCCAGGTTGATGCTAATCCTGACGGGTGCGTGCCTGACCGGCTTGGCCGTCGGAATGGTCTTGACGTTTTTTGTTACGCGAAGCATTTCCCGCGGGCTGCGGTGCGTCATAGGCGCATTGGGCGAGTCCGCGCACCAGGTGACAGGAGCCGCATCTCAAATCGCACGCTCGTCGCAGTCTTTATCCGAAGGCGCCTCGGAACAGGCGGCATCTCTGGAAGAGACCTCCGCCTCGGCCGAGGAAATCAACGCCATGGCGACGAAGAACGCCGCTAACTCCAAATCTGTTGCCGGCAACGCGGTGGAAAGCTCGCGGAGGATCGACGAGGCCAACGCGAATCTGGAACAGATGGTCACGTCGATGGACGAGATCAATGCCGCGAGCGGGAAGATCTCCAGGATTATCAAAGTGATCGACGACATCGCGTTCCAGACCAACATCCTGGCGCTCAATGCGGCGGTTGAGGCGGCGCGGGCGGGCGAAGCCGGACTCGGATTCGCGGTGGTGGCCGACGAAGTGCGCAACCTCGCGCAGCGCTGCGCTCAGGCGGCCAAAGACACCACGGAATTGATCGAAGGATCCGTCGGCAAGTCGAACGACGGAAAGGAAAAGTTAAGCCAGGTGGCGGCCGCGGTGCGATCGATTACCGAGAGCGCCGAGCGCGCAAAGACTCTGGTGGAAGAAGTGAAACTGGGAAGCGAGCAACAGGCGTTGGGGATTGAGCAAATGGCTAGAGCCCTCGCGGAAATGGAGAGGGGGACCCAAACCACGGCGGCGAGCGCCGAGGAGAGCGCGTCGACCAGCGAGGAGTTGAATGCACAAGCGGAATCGCTGCGGGATATTGTCGAAGAACTGATGACGATGGTCGGAGAAGCGGGCTCGGGAACCGGCGTCGTCCGCAAGTAGCAAGCGCCACCAGTGGTTTTCCCCCGCATCGCCGCCGAAAGCGCCGCGCGCTATACGCCCCACTTCCAGTTCCGGATTTCCGGCATGTCCTCGCCGTGCCTGTCGATGTATTGCTTGCGCTCGATCAGTTTCTCCTTCAACTGCTGCTTCAGGCGGATGCCCTTGTCTCCCGTCTGCGGCAGGCGGTCGATGGTATCCATGACGAGGTGGAAGCGGTCCAGATCGTTCAGCACCGTCATGTCGAACGCCGTTGTGATGGTGCCCTCCTCCTTATAGCCGCGAACGTGGATGTTTTCGTGGTTCGTGCGGCGATAGGTAAGCCGGTGGATCAACCACGGGTAGGCATGAAAGGCGAAGATCACCGGCTTGTCCCTGGTGAATAGTTCGTCGAACTCGGTGTCGCTTAACCCGTGCGGCTCGGTTTGCTGCTGCAGCTTCATGAGGTCGACCACCTTCACGACCCGGATCTTGAGCTCCGGCAGATGCTCGCGCAGGATCGAGACGGCGGCCAGCGTCTCGAGCATGGGCACGTCGCCGCAGCAGGCCATCACCACGTCCGGCTCCACGCCCTCGCTTTTGCCGGCCCACTGCCAGATCCCGATTCTCGCGGCGCAGTGTTTGAGCGCGGCGTCCATCGCGAGCCATTGAGGCGCCGGGTGTTTGCCCGCAATCACGACCTTGACTGATATTCCGGGCATTCTGGTGCTGCATTATGCCGACATGGCCAATAGTGATGCACAGACGGCGCAGGGCTTCAAGTTCACTCGCCCGCTGCGGACGATTCTCGCTTTGATTGAGGCCGGCGCCGTGGAGCAGCGTTTCATCCGTCAGGCTCTCAGACAAGCTGTTGACCGCGGTCTCATCACTCGCCAACAGATCCGGAACGCGAAACTGGGCGGTCCTGCCGGTAAGCTAGTCGAAGAAGTGCTGCGGCAAGCTGCATAGTGGCGGGCCAAAATCATATTCGACGGCTGACGCATTCCGAAGGGCCGTTGAAGAACGCTTGAAGAAGGCATCTCTGACGGATCAGATCGACGTCAATGATCTCCGCCGCCAGGTGGCGTTTGATCGGTTGCAGGCAAGGCTGTTCCACAATGAACCTGTTCCCCGGGGGTTGAAGGGTGGCTAGGCAATGGAACTGCGGTTGCGGGTTTCCCGATCAACCGTGGACATCGACTTGACCATGCAGCAAGTGCCCGCGCTGGCAAGGGAAAGCATCGATACAGACCGCCTGGTGCGCGAGATGCTGCAGAGTGGCGGGCAATCCTCTCGGTGACTGGTTTGAGTACACCATCGGATTGCCCATCATGGATCTGACCGCCGCGCCGTACGGCGGCGCTCGCTATCCCGTCGAAGCTCGAATGGATGCGCGGATCTTCGCGCGATTTCATCGGGGCTTGGGAATAGGAGACGTAGTGATGCACCCGCTGGAAACGGCAACCTGCGAAGATTGGCTCGGCTTTGCCGGCATCCAGAGGCCGGAAGTGCAAATGATTCCTCGTGAACAGCAGTTTGCTGAAAGGATCCATGCCTACACGCTCCCGCGGAACACCGCGAACAGCAGAGTGAAGGACTTGGTCGATCTGGCTCTCCCGATCGGACCGGGCGGACTGGAAAAACGGAGGATTCTGGACGCCCTGCGCCTCACCTTTGAGAGAAGAGGCACGCACGATTTCCTGGTCCCGCCACCCCCAGATTGGCAGATCCCGTTCCAAGCACTGGCGGAAGAGTGTGGGCTCCCGGCTGATGTTGCCGCGGTGTTTGCGGCGTGCAGGAGTTCCTCGAAGAAGTGGTGGGACGGCGTACAGAGTAGTGACCGCGGTATGCCATGGAATGATTCTGGGCCTGTATCGACGGAGATCTCACGCCATTGGTCGACATGAGACCCGAGATCTGGAGGCAGCGCCGCTTGCCTCTTGCCACGCTCGGTTTTCGGATCGTCCGGAAGACCACGGAAAGTACGCTGGGCAACTTCGATCTTTCCGAATCAACCCTTCCCCACCGAAGCGCGAGAATCTACACCAAAAGCTCCTTCACGACGCTGCCATGGACGTCCGTCAGCCGGAAGTCGCGGCCCTGGAAGCGATAGGTCAGGCGGGTGTGCTCGAAACCTAGAAGATGCAGGATCGTGGCGTTCAAGTCGTGGACGTGTACTTTGTTCCGGATCACGTTGAAGCCCAGCTCGTCGCTCTCGCCGAACGTAGCGCCGGGCTTCGTGCCGCCGCCCGCGAGCCACATCGTGAACGCGTTCGGGTGATGGTCGCGCCCGTCGCTGCCGCCCTGAACCATCGGGGTTCGCCCGAATTCTCCGCCCCAAACGACCAGCGTGTCGTCGAGCATTCCGCGCTGCTTCAAGTCCGCAATCAGCGCGGCAGAGGCTTTGTCCGTGTCTTCGCAGTTCTTTGCGATGTCTTTCACCAGGTTGCCGTGCTGGTCCCACGCCTCGTGGAACAGCTGCACGAATCGCACGCCGCGCTCGACCAGCCGCCGCGCGAGAAGGCAGTTGTTGGCGAAAGAAGGCTTGCCGGGTTCCGCGCCATACAATTCGAGCGTGCCCTTCGACTCTTTCGAAAGATCCATCAGCTCGGGCGCGCTGGTTTGCATGCGAAAAGCCATCTCGAACGAGCTAATTCGGGTGGCGATCTCCGGATCGCCCACCGTGTCGAGCCGCATCTGATTCAGACGCCTTACGGAGTCCAGTGAGTCGCGCTGCAACTCCGCGTCCACGCCGGTTGGGTTCGAGAGGTAGAGCACGGGATCGCCGCTACCCCGGAACTGTACGCCCTGGTGCACAGTCGGCAGGAAGCCGCTGCCCCAGCAGGAATTTCCGCCGCTCGGCCCTTTCTTGCCCGAGCTGAAAACGACGAACGCCGGCAGATCGCGCGATTCGCTGCCGAGTCCATAGGTTACCCACGCTCCGAGGCTTGGCCGGCCGAACTGCTGCGAACCGGTATTCATCAGGATCTGTCCCGGCGCGTGATTGAACGCGTCCGTGACCATGCCCTTGACGATGGCGATATCGTCCACTACTTTCGACAAGTGCGGCAACAGTTCGGACAGCTCAGCGCCGCTCCGGCCATACTTCGCGAACTTGAATTTCGGACCGAGCAGCTTCGAATTCGGATTGATAAACGCCGCCCTGTAGCCCTTCAACAAGTCGGCCGGCGGCAGCGTGCCGTCGAACTTCGCGAGTTGCGGCTTATAGTCGAACATCTCCAGATGACTGGGCGCCCCGGCCATAAACAGAAAGATCACGTTCTTGGCTTTGCCCGGGAAATGCGGCTTCTTCGGCGCGAGAGGATCGGTTGCGGCCTGTCCCATCAACTGCCCGAGCGCCATGCCGCCCAAGCCCACGCCGCACTGTTCGAAAAACCAGCGGCGCGTGAGGCGCCGCGCTTTCTCCGGGTTCGTGTTCATTTCCTATTCCTTTGTAATGGTCTCATCCAGATTGAGCAGCACGCGCGCGACGGCGGTCCACGCATCGAGCGGCGCGGAGCGCGTGATTTGCTTGTTGAGAAGCCTCAGCAATTCGTCGCGCTCCTCGTTCGCCGGCGGCCGCGAGACGCAACGGCGGAAGGCGTAGGTCAGCTTTTCGGCGTCGGTCGCGCCACCTTCTTTTAGTGCGAGACCCGCAAGGGCGCGCGCGGATTCCACGAACAGCGGTTCGTTCAAAGTCGTAAGCGCCTGGAGCGGGGTATTCGAGCGCGAGCGCCGCACACAGGCTATATCGCCGTTGGGCGCGTCGAAATTCTGGAGCGCCGGATACGGTACGGAGCGGTAACGGAACGTGTAGACGGCGCGCCGGTAGCGGTCCGCACCCTTCGCTTCCTCCCAAATTTTCGGGCCGTAACTCACCGGGGGTTGGAACAGAAATTCGGGGGCCGGCGGATACACGCTGGGACCGCCGATCTTCGCGTTCAGCAGTCCGCTCGCGGCGAGCGCGATGTCCCGCACAATCTCCCCTTCCACGCGGAACCGCGGGCCCCGCGCCAGCAGGCGGTTGTAAGGATCCCGCGCATACAACTCCGGCGTCACGCGCGAGGACTGCTTGTACGCGGATGACGTCGCAATCAGCTTGTGCATCGCCTTCAGGCTCCAGCCGCGGTCCATGAATTCGACCGCCAGCCAATCGAGCAATTCGGGATGGGATGGCGGCTCGCACTGCTTGCCCAGGTCCTCGCTCGTGCTCACGAGCCCGACGCCGAAGTACGCCTGCCACACGCGGTTCATCATGGTGCGCGCCGTGGTGGGCGCGCTGCGATCCGTCATCCAGCGAGCGAAGGTCAGGCGGCTTGGCGGCGCGTTCAAAGGGAGAGGATTGAGAAAGGCCGGAACTCCGGCGGCGACTTCGTTCGCGGGTTTTAGAAAATCTCCGCGCGACAGCATGTGCGTGGCGCGCATTTCTTCGCGGGCCGCAAGAACCAGTTGCGACGAGCCTTCGGGATACGTCTTCCACAAGCCCGTGATGGTTTCGTTCGCGTCGCGCCATTCCGGGACGGTAGTCCACCAGTAGCTGAACACGGCCTGTACCTGCGCCGGCGTGCGCTCACCCGCGGCAACCTCCAGGATTTCGCGCACGTGCTTTGGCAGGCGGTCGGCCTCGGCGCCAGCCGCGCTTGTGATCGAAAGCCGGAAGCGGCCGAGGTTGTTGTTCTGATTGTCGTCGCTATTCCATCCGCCGTGATTCTGCTTCAGATAAAGAGTGAGTATTATTCCGGACGGGTTCGAGACCGCTGTCTCCGCTTCGAAAACGGCCTTTCGCGGCTGATTTCGCAGACCGGGACCGGCGTCAATGCCCCAGGCGGTTTCGTCGTTGCCGTCGATTGCGAAAGCGATGGGCCCGGTGACGCGGCGCTTCTTGCTCTTGTCGGCGTAGATGGACTCCAGTTCCGTCTCCGGAAGCGAGATGTCCGCGGTCGCTTTTGCAATTTTGATTTTCACCAGCTTGTCCGGCGCGTCGGCGGGCGCGGCCTCCACCTCGAACTCGGTGAGCGCGCCGGTGCCGCGGATCGACCGCCCTGGCCCGCCGAGCGGCAAATTCGGATCGTTCAGCAGATCGAGACGAAACGCGCGGATGTTCTTCAGGTCCGTTTTCACGGTTAACTTCACGCGATGCTTGGTGGGCGCGTAACCCTGCGCGAGCAGCGAGCCGTCCTTGAGAGCCAGGTACCGCTGGCCACCCGTCGAAATATCGTCGATCTCGGGCTTTACTACGATCCACTCGGGCTGGCCGCTCTTCAGCTTTTCTTCCCACAAGGCGAGCCGCTCGCGCCAATCCGGATTCCGGTGTTGGAGACCGGTTTCAATTTCCGCGATGCGCCGGGAAATCTCCGCGCGTTTCATTTGCTCTTCCGGCGTAAAGACCGCGATGTTCGATTCGTGAGAGTCGTTCAGAAACGCAAAAATGCGGTAATACTCTTCCTGCGTGAGCGGATCGAACTTGTGATTGTGGCATTGCGCGCACTGAATCGTGACGCCCAGCATGCTCTTCCCGATGGCGTCCATGCGGTCGAACATGGCCTCCATGCGGAACTGCTCGGGATCCACGCCGCCTTCCTCGTTGATCATCGAATTGCGAAGGAAGCCGGTGGCGATGAACTGATCCTGGGTGGCGTTCGGAAGCAGGTCGCCCGCAAGCTGTTCGGTGATGAATCGATCGTAGGAGAGATCGCGGTTAAGAGCGTTGATCACCCAATCGCGATAGAACCACACTTGGCGTGGCTTGTCTTTTTCATAGCCGTCGGAATCGGCATAGCGCGCGGCGTCGAGCCAGTGGCGGCCCCAACGCTCGCCGTAGTGAGGAGATGCGAGCAGACGGTCCACCTGCTTCTCCCAGGCGTTCGAGCTCTTGTCCCTGAGGAACGCGTCGACTTCCTCAATGGCCGGTGGCAACCCGATCAAATCGAGGCTGAGGCGGCGGAGCAGCGTTGCGCGATCGGCCTCGGGCGACGGCGCGAGGCCCTCCTTTTCGAGGCGCGCGAGCACGAAGCGGTCGATCGAATTAGCGGACCAGGCGCGGATCGCCGCGGGGGGCGGAATCGGGCGCTGTGGAGGCACGAAAGCCCAGTGCCGCCTGATCTCGCCGCCCACCGCATCGGGTTGCTCGGGCCACTCCGCGCCGCGATCGATCCATGTCCGAATCAGCGTAATCTCGGCGGCGTCGAGCGGCTTTCCTCCCATGGGCATTCGCGCCTGATCGCCGATTCCCGCCACGCGTTGATAGAGCGTGGACTCCGCGGCTTTACCCGGCTGAATCGCCTTGGCGGCGAGCTTTTTCGAGTCCAGCCGCAGTCCGCCCAATTGCGATTTTTCGCCGTGGCACTGATAGCACGATTTCACGAAAATCGGCTGGATCTCGCGGGCGAAATCCTGCGCGCCCGCCGCGCCGCAGGCGAGCAGGAGGGAAGAGACGTGGATGGCCTTCATCGGACCGGCCTACGACACGGGAGGGCTGAGGCGGATCGCCTGCCGCGCGGCCAACTGCCAACCGCCCGACCCCTTGATCCAGACATGCAGGATGTTCAGCGAGACGGGCGTCACGACGCCGGCGGCGTTGTTCTTAATCAGGATCTTCGCCTGCAGCATCGCGGCGTTGCCATGCACGCGTACGGTGGCGTCGGAAATATCCATGGCTTCCACCTTGGTCTTGCCGGATGTGGCGGCGGCGATGAATTCGGCTTTCGTTTCCACTCTTCCGTTCGAGTGTGTGTAGCTGAGGTCCGCGGTAGTGAGTTTGTCGAGCGCGGCTTTGTCGGCGCTCATGACGGCCTTCTTGAAGGCTTCCATGGCGGCGCGGACTTCGCCTTCGGCTTTCGGGTTGGGCGCCGCGACGGCAAGTGCGGCGGACAGGGCTAACGTGGCTAGGGCTTTCATAGGCTTCCAGTTTATCTCAATCGGCGGGGGTGGTTGCCCCTCAGCCTGTGATAGTCTTTGGCAAGGGCCAAAGTCTCTTAGCGAGCGAATGGTGAGGCCCCATCGGGGTGGTGCATGAACGCGATCCGTGAAGCCGTGTCCAAGTTGCTCGCAATCGTCGCTGAGCTTACCACCGCGTATCCGAGAAAGCGATTCACACTTGATGGTAGACTCGTCGGCGATATCGGCGAGATTCTGGTGGAAAATGCCTATTGCCTTGAATTGTTCGCGGATATGACGAGGCACCACGACGCCATGGCGCAGGACGGGAGGTTGGCGCAAATCAAGGCCACGATGAAGCAGGCACTGACGTTTTCGGCGGACCACATCCCGCACTACTACATTGGGGTCCTGATTCAAACCGATGGATCTTACACTGAGGTCTTCAACGGCCCAGGAGCTATTGCTTGGTAAGCCGTGAAGAACAGAAAGACGAAACCGAGAAACAACCAATTCTCGATTCCGGTCAGGACTTTACAGCGTCTTGACACCCTAGTTGAAGCAAAGGACCGAATACCGAAGAGGGATGGCCAATACGGCCGCGCCTGATCACCTTGTGATTTGAGGCGAAATGCCGAGCTACTCCAATCCTCGATGCTCGGCACCCGACGGCCCGAAGGATGTGTGAGCAATTCCAAAACAGAGCCAAACATCGCGATGAAAGCACTTCAAGCGCGCACGGTGGACGGATTAGCACCCGTTACTTCCCGGCCACCGCCCTCAGCACCCTCAGGAAGTTTCCGCCCAGAATTTTCTTCACGTCGGCCTCGCTGTAACCCTTACTCAAGAGCGCGGCGGTCAGCGCTGGAAGCTTCGCGATGTCTTCGAGACCGACCGGCACGGTGCTGATGCCGTCGTAGTCGCTGCCGATGCCGACGTGATCGACACCCACAAGTTTTACCACGTGGTCGATGTGCTCGACGACATCTCCGAGCGTCGCCACCGACGGCCGCATTTTGGCGTAATTGTCGAAAAAGTCCTTCGCCGCGTAGGCGTCGAGCGCTTTGCCGGTCAGATTCGGTTCGAGCGCGCCGCGCATCATGATCTTTTTGCGCTGCGCGTCCGCGTCCTTCTGATTGACGAAGCCCGCGCCGAAGTTGATCCCCATCACGCCGCCGTTTTTCGCAAGCGCCCGAATCATGTCGTCCGTCATGTTGCGCTCCAGACTCGAAAGCGCGCGGCAACTGGAGTGTGACGCGATCACCGGCTTCGTCGTCACCGCGAGCGCGTCGTAGAACGTCTTGTCGGAGACATGCGAGATATCGACCATCATGCCCAGGCGGTTCATTTCGCGAACCACTTCCTTGCCGAAATCGGTCAGTCCAGCGTGCTCCGGCTTGTCGGTTGACGAATCCGCCCAGTTGTTGTTGCGGAAATGCGAAAGAGTGATCGAAACGATGCCGAGCTTGCGGTACATGCGCAGAACCGCGAGGTCGTCGGCGATCTGGTGCCCGCCTTCGATTGTCAGAATCGCGGCGATCTTGCGGGGCGAAGCGGTGATACGCTCGACATCGGCGGCTGAGGTGGCGAGCTCGATCTCGTCCGGGTGCGCATCGAGCAGTTTCTGCATCGCGTCGCGGAGTTGCAAGGTGCGCCGGACGGCTTCCGACCCTTTGTAATACGTCGGGGCGTAGAGGGCAAAGAAAGGCGCGCGTACGCCGGCTTCGCGCAGGCGGGGAAGGTCGACGTGGCCGCTCGAAAGGCGTTTCGAAAGGTCCACGCCTTCGGTGAGCGCCCACTGAATAGTGTCGATGTGGCTGTCCACGGCGACGGTTTGCGCGTGGATGCGTTTCGCGCGTACCAGATCGGAATCGGCGGCGTTCACGGCCGCGAGCGCCGCGAGCAGCAGGAGAGCGGGCTTCGTCATTGCCTCGACAAGTACTTTCGCGGCATGATCGTCGAAACCGTCCCGAAGTAGGTCACGATCTTGTGCTTGACCACGGTGCCCATCAGCATGTGCGCTTCGGGCGCGGTGAGCTTATACTCGCCCGTGAGCCAGGCGAGCATGTCGGAATTCGCCATTCGCAGGCCCTGATCCATACTGCTTCCGAATTCAGGCTGGCTGCCCACCGAAATGATCGACTCGTCATTGACGATGCGCGGAATGCCCAGTCGCTTCCCTTTGTGAACTTTGATCGTGAACTGAACGTCGAGCGAGGTCTCGATGCCGGAGCCCAGGCCTTCGCCATCGCCCTGCGCCGCGTGCCCGTCGCCCACATAAAAGAACGCACCCTTGTGGTAGACCGGGAAGAAAACGGAAACGCCTTCGACGATGTCGTTATAGTCGATGTTGCCGCCGTAGTTACCGGCGGGTCCCGAGGTTTCGACACGCTCGCCGGGAGGCGCGACACCAATGCAGCCGAGCATCGGCTTCACGGGAACTTCGATCTTCAATCCCGACGATTCCGGATTGCCGGCGCGGAGCCGCGGCGTGGCGAGGCCTCGCGCAAGGTCGAGGTCCCACGGGATCAGGTCCGCGCGCTCCGGACGCAGGGCGTCCATGACGTAGTGATTCTTGTAAAAGCGCTCCGCCGCGCCCGCGTCCACCAGGCCCGGACTCAGCCTGTACGACGTGTAGCCCCAATTGCGGTTCAGACGCACCTTGTCCAGATGCACCTCGATCGAATCGCCCAAATCGGCCTCCTCGATGTAGAACGGTCCCATGAGCGGATTGCCGCTCTCCGGGTACACGTAGGGATGCTTCAAGTGACGGACGCCCTTATAGTCCTGTCCCCCTGAATCCCAGGTGCGCGTGATCACGGTGTCGCCGGTGTGGATCTTCAGCACCGGCGTTTTGTAGGCTGAGAAAACACGCGAATGATGATCGGGGTAGATCGTGTGCGTCTCGGCGACGGATATGTTAAGCGTGAAGATGCCGAGCGTGAAGAGGCCGAGTGTCTTCATATGTTTATTTCTTGGGCGGCTCGGGCTTCTGATCCTTGCCCTCCTCAAGCACTTCGCCGAACTTGATGGTGGACTTGCCTTCGAACCTCTTGTAATCTTCGTACTTAACCGTCATGCGGATGCGTTGCGGCCCGTTCTGGAAATGCAGCGTATCGTCGGCGCGGGTGTAGGTAGGGAACCAGTATTTCTTGTCGATCTGCTCGCGATAAGTTTCGAAACGCGGGAACTGGTTGTCCGAGCCCTTCTTGATAATGCCGACGCCTTTGCCGTACGTCTTGACGATCTGCAAGTCGCGGTCGTCCACCCAGATCTGACCTTCAAAGTAACGTTTGCCAGGCTCCATCTTCTTCGGTTTCACGGCGAACAGATAGCAGGGGATCTCGTCGGCCTTCTGCCTGCCGAGATACCGGACATCGTAGAGAGGAATCTCGGTTGTCGTGAGGACGAAGGGCTGGACGTTTCGCAGATCCTGTTCGTCTTCTGGGGTTAGCAGCAGGTTTTTAAGCGTCGATACGGGGGCTCGCACTACCTTCTCGGTGCGTTTGGAATCGGCGGAGAAAATGATGTCGGACACCATTTCGTGCTTGCCGCGCGTGCCGCCCGCCTCGTCGAGCTCGAGAATGCGAACCGTCTGGCGGTAGGTATAGTTTTCGCGAGCCTTGGCGAATTCCGCCTCCTTCGCCGCGAACTTGGCGATGATCTCTTCCGGGGGAACGTCCTTCGATTCGACCTTGGTGTCGGCCGCCCGCGCGCCGCCCGGAATTGCCGCCGTCATCCCTGCAATCATCGCCGCCGCGAGTACCGAATTGTAAATCCTGCGCATACAGCCTCCCCCTTACTTTCCTAGAATCCCCTTGGCGATCGTCACGAGCTGGATATTGCTTGTTCCCTCGTAGATCCGCCCAATCTTGGCGTCGCGATAAAGCTTCTCAACGGGATAATCCCGCGTTACGCCGACCCCGCCATGAATTTCGATTGCCCTCGAAGCCACCTTCTCGGCAATCTCCGAACTATAATATTTTGCCATCGCCGCCTCGGTCACAAACGGCATTCCCGCATCGCGGAGCCGCGCGCCGTTGTAGACCAGAAGGCGTGCAGCCTCAATCTGGGTCGCCATCTCGGCGAGCTGAAACTGCACGCCCTGGAAATTCGAGATTGGCTGGCCGAATTGTTTTCGCTCTTTTGCATAGGCGACTGCGTGGCCGAAAGCGCCTTTCGCCAGACCGAGCATCTGGGCTCCGATGGCGATCCGCCCTTCATTCAACGTTTCGATGGCGATCTTGTACCCTTTACCCACGTCGCCGAGCACGTTCGATTTCGGCACGCGGCAGTTATCGAGAATCAACTCGCACGTGGAGGAAGCCCGCATGCCAAGCTTGTCCTCTTTCTTACCCACCTGAAAGCCCGCAAAGTCTCGCTCAATAAGGAACGCCGTAATGCCCCGGTATCCGGCGTCCGGATTCACATTTGCAAAGAGTATAAACACGCCAGCTTCGGCGGCGTTGCTAATCCAGAGTTTTCGGCCGGTAATCAGAAAGCCATCGTCCTGTTCGACGGCGCGCGTCGAGAGCGCGAAGGCGTCGGACCCGGAGCCCGCCTCGGAGAGCGCGTAGGCGCCGACCGTGCCGCCCGCCATCTTCGGCAAATACCGGCGCTTCTGCTCTTCATTCGCCCATCGCAGGATCGCGTTGTTGACGATGGTGTTCTGCACGTCGACAATGACGCCCGCCGACGGATCGACGGCCGAAAGTTCTTCGACCGCCAGCACGCACTGAAAGAAGCTGCCGCCCTGTCCGCCGTGCTCTTCGGGGATTTCAATGCCCATCAATCCCAATTCGAAGAACTGGCGGATGATGTCCTTGCGGAATACGCCCGCCTCGTCCATTTCGCGGACGTGCGGGGCGATCTGTTCACGAGCGAATCTGCGTACGGTGGTCTGAAACAGCCGCTCTTCTTCGGAGAGCGCGGTCAGCGGTCTGGCGGCAGCCTCGGTGATCGGCGAAGCAGTCATTTTCCTAGCCTACCCTGTCTTAGCGTACACCACTTAGCTCGCGCGGCATCTACACCACCTCGCGCGGATCTTTCAACGTGCGCCCCTGAGATGCGGCCACGCCGCGGTGCGTGACAAAGCCGTCATACGTGTTGAGCCCCTCGCGGATGGCGGGGTACTCATGGCACGCCTTCGCCAAGCCACTTCCCGCCAGTTCCAGCAAATAAGGAAGCGTCGCGTTCGTGAGGCCGAAGGTAGACGTGCGCGGCACGGCGGCCGGCATGTTCGACACACAGTAATGGATTACGCCGTCGATCGAGTAGACCGGGTTGGTATGGGTGGTGGCGCGGGAAGTCTCAAAACAGCCGCCCTGGTCGATGGCGACATCGACAACGACCGCGCCGCGCTTCATGGACGCGATCATCTCCCGGCGGACCAGTTTCGGGGCCGAGGCGCCCGGAATGAGCACGCCTCCGATCACAAGGTCGGCGGATTTCAGTATTTCGGCGATCGTCCACGCATCCGAGGCTAGCGTGACCACCTGACCGTTGAAGATATCGTCGAGCTCGCGCAGACGGGGCAGCGAACGGTCGACGATGGCGACATGCGCGCCCATGCCGACGGCGACCTTGGCCGCATTCGAGCCCACCACGCCGCCACCCAGGATGACGACGTTCGCCGGGGCGACTCCCGGCACGCCGGCCAGCAGCACGCCGCGCCCGCCGTTCGGAGCCTCCAGATACTGCGCTCCGACCTGCACGGACATGCGCCCGGCCACTTCGCTCATTGGAGTGAGCAGCGGCAGCGAGCCGTCACGTTCGCGGATGGTTTCGTAGGCGACGCCGCTTACGCGGGTCTTGAGAAGCTCGTCCGTCAAATCGGGAAGCGGAGCCAGATGCAGGTAGGTGAAGAGGATCAGGCCCGGACGGAAATGCGGATATTCGGCGGGCTGGGGCTCCTTCACCTTTACAATCAGATCCGCGCGATTCCAGATCTCCGCCGCCTGCGCCACGAGCGTGGCTCCCGCGGCAATGTACTCGCTGTCGGCGATCGAGCTTCCCTGACCCGCCTGCAGTTCCACCAGAACCTGATGGCCCGCCTCAACCAGCTCCGCGGCGCCGCCCGGAACAAGGGCGACGCGAGTTTCGTGATCCTTAATCTCTTTCGGAACGCCAACGATCATGAGAGCCTCGCGAGTATCACGGGTCTAGCGGTTTCGGCGGCGGCGACAGCCGGGCCTGAGCCTCGCGCTTCGGGCCGAGCCCCAAGGCGATTAGCGATAAAGAATCAAGCTTCCCGTCCGGCTTCAAATTCTGAGCCTCCTGGAACCGCTTTAGCGACTCTGTGGACCTTGCATCCCAAACACCGGTCGCCGGACCCTCCAGATAACCCGTCCGGGAGAGGGCCTCCTGAATCTCGCGATATCGCTCTGGCGTGGGGGACATCTGACCGGCCCGCCAGCCGGGTTTCCTCTTGGCAGCCGCGGACTTCTTGGAACCGGATGTCTTTTTAGAGGAAGCGGACTTCGAAGAGGCTTTCTTCGACGCGCTCTTGGCGGCTGTTTTTCTTGTCGCCGAGGCGGACGGCGCAGCTTTTCTTGACGCAGCTTTCTTCGGGGCCGTTTTCTTCGAGGCATCCTGCGGGGCGCCCGCCGCGATCCAGAAGGATGCGGCGAGCGCGGCCACGCCCAGGGTTCTCATTACCGGCCGTTGGGCAGCGTTCCCGCGAGAAATACCGGCTGCCAGGCGGCTCTGTCGCCACGGCCCGAACGCGGCGGTCCGGCGCGCATCACTTCGAACGCCACGGGGTCGCCCGGCTTCAGCGCGCCCTGGAGACGCTTCACATCGTCAACCGAATTGACCGGCTGTGTATTGATGGACACGATAACGTCGTTAGGCGCGACGCCAATGTCCTCGGCGAAGGAATCCGGTTCGACTTTGACCACCAGGACGCCGCCCTTCTCTTTGAAGTTCAGCCTGTCCTTGCGGGCATCGGTCATGTTTTCGATCGTCAAACCGAATCTGGCTTGCGTCCCTTCACTTTGCTCGGGCTCATCGCCGCGCGACGCCCGGTAGCGTTCCGGGAAAACTTCCATGCGGTCGGCAACCGTAACCTTCAGGTCCTGTTTCTCCTTGTTACGCAGAATACTGATGGTGAGGGGCTGTCCCACGGGAGTATCCGCCACCCGATTGATGAGGTCCTGGCCGTCTTTGATCGGATTGCCGTTGATTGCCGTGATCACGTCTTTCGGCTTGAGTCCGGCCTTTTCCGATGGCCCGTTGGGCTCCACGGTTCCGACAAAGACGCCGTTCGAGGCGCCGTAAACCTTGAGCAACTCCGGCCTCGCCTCCTGGAAGCTGATGCCGATCGAACCGCGCGTAACCTTGCCCTGCTTGATGATCTGGTTGTAGACTTTCGCCGCCGTGTTGATGGGGAGAGCGAAGCCGATGCCTTGGTAGCCGCCGCTCTGCGTGGCGATAGCGGTGTTGATGCCGATGACTTCGCCCTGGATATTGAGCAGCGGGCCGCCGCTGTTACCGGGGTTGATCGCCGCGTCGGTCTGAATGAAGTGCTGGAACGACTGTCCCGGCGTGATGTCCCGCTCTTTGGCGCTGATGATGCCGGCCGTTACGGTCGCCTGCAGACCGAACGGCGAACCGATAGCCACGGCCCAGTCGCCGACGTTGACGGCGTCGGAATTGCCGACCTTCGCGGACGCGAGAGGCCGGCTCGCCTCGATCTTGATCACCGCCAGGTCGGTCTCCTGATCGGTGCCGATCAGTTTGGCATCGTACTCGTTCGTGTCGCCCGATATCTTGACGCGGATACGGTCGGCCTTCTCCACCACGTGATTGTTGGTCAGAATGTAGCCGTTCTTGTCGACGATTACGCCGGAGCCGACGCTCGAACCGCGCCGCTGGCCTGGATCGGGAGCGCCAGGGATCCGCGGATTGCCGCCGAAGAAGCGGTTGAACAGTTCGTTCATGCCTTCGTCGCCGCCCTCTTCATCGTCGGGGTCGACGGTCCGGCGCTTGCGCGAGCTGTTTTTCGAAGCCTTCGCCGAATACACGCTGGAGATATTGACGACGGACGGTTCCAGTTGTTTTGCGAGCTTCGTAAATTCGGTGGCCATCTGAACCGGGCTTGGAATGACCAGCGGAGTTGCGCCCGGAGCCGCCTGACCTTTTTCGGCTTTGACGCCGGTGTTAATCAGCGTACCGATGAGAATGCCGATGGTCAGCGTGAGCAAAACGAAAGTCATGGAGACGAATTTGTGTCTCCGCATCAATTCTAGTACGTTCATATTCGGTTGAACCTCTGCGCTTTGAATATTATATCGCCTTGGGCGACTGGCTTTTCAACGGGCTCCCCGGATCTACCAAACCCGGAGCCTTCCGTTGACATTATCATTGACGTATCGAAGGCGGCAACGGGTTCCACAAGGCCCAAATCAGTGGACGAGCGCGGAAAGTAAAGGTACCATCGCCCGCCGGGGAGACCGTCACGGAGACGTGCGGCGGATCTCGCCGGGTAGCCCCAGGAGGACCCGTGCGAAGCCCCAAGAGGCAGGGTCGAAAAACCAACCTAACCCCATGAAAACACGAGAGCCCAAAAAAGCGAAGCTCGGGCCAAGCCTGCATTTGCCGCCTTTGGTTTTTCATGAAGTTTCGCGGGCCGTAGGCCCTCCCCAACAGGATCGAAAAGCCTCCCGCTCACGCCGGGTTACCCGCTGCAAGAG
>CAMDED010000127.1 GCA_945893365.1 Candidatus Sulfopaludibacter sp. SbA3
AGTTGGTGCAGCAGAGCGGCTTTTTGGGCTTCCAACTGAGGCAAAGAGTCGTTCATGGTGGGGCCTCCTCTCTTAGCGTATAACAACGCTAAGCTTTACGCCACAAAAAAGAAACCTACCGCCATCGCACTTTGATGTCGCACACCCGCCGCTATTCGCGTCATTTCGTCCCGGCCGCGGACCTGATATACTGCGTTGCTGGTTCTATTCAATCGGAGGCATTATGGAAACTGAAGTAATTGTCAGAGTTGTAGCGGGCGTGCTCGCGGTTCTCCTGGTTGTAATCCTATTCATGCGCCGCAAGAACAAAAAGAAGGACGATGAGTTTTAGCCCGATCTCCGGTTGAATCGCCGGCGGTGGCTCCACGGAAATTCCGGGGAGCCTTGCGGGCATTCTTGACCGGCCCGCCGCTACTCGATCACCACCAGCAAATCCTTCGCCTCCACATGTTCCCCGACATGCACCGGCATCGCCGAAATCTTCCCGGCCGCGGGCGCGTACACAGTGCTCTGCATCTTCATCGCTTCCATCACGAGTAGCTTGCCGCCCTTCGCCACCTTCTGCCCGCGTTCCACCGCGATGCTCGCCACCACGCCCGGGATGGGCGCTCCCACGTGGTTAGGATTCCCCGGGTCCGCCTTCGCCCTCTC
The DNA here is from genome assembly GCA_945893365.1 of Candidatus Sulfopaludibacter sp. SbA3. Lineage (GTDB taxonomy): Bacteria > Acidobacteriota > Terriglobia > Bryobacterales > Bryobacteraceae > SYKU01. The sequence continues at coordinate 652 of CAMDED010000127.1, forward strand.
GCTCATCGCCGCCTTGATCGACTTGTCGCGCACTCGCACCTCGCGCGGCTGGCCGTTCAACTCGAAGAACACGGTCCGGTCGCCCTCCGGATGCGGCTCCGAAACCATCATGAACTTCACGACCAAGGCCTTGCCGGGCTCGATCTCGACGGTGATCTCCTCGCCCGCCCGCATGCCGAAGAAGAACTGCAGGGACGGCAATACTTCCACGTCGCCATACAACGCTCTCGAGCGCGCAAATTTCTGGAACACGTCCGGATACAGCAGATAACTCAGAGTCGCATCCGCGGAGACGGCGTGCCCCAGTTTCTTCGCCAGCGTCTCGGCGGCGTGTCCGAAATTCGCCGCCGGCATTCCGGCGCCCGGCCGGCTTCGGCGCGCCTTCGCGCCCCGCAGAATCACCTGCTGGATTTTCTTCGGCCAGCCTCCCTCAGGCTGCCCAAGCGAACCCGAGAACATCTCAACCACCGAATTCGGAATCGTCAATCCATGCCCCGCGCCCAAACCCTCGAACTCGCGGACCGTCATTCCATGGCCGACCAGGAAAATCGCCATGTCGCCCACCACCTTGCTCGACGGCGTCACTTTCACGATATCGCCAAACGCCATGTTCACTTCCGCATACGTGCGCGCAATCTCCGGCCAATGCGGTCCGAGCCCCATCGACTCCGCCTGCTCCTTCAAGTTCGTATACTGCCCGCCCGGCATCTCGTGCTTGTACACTTCCGCCGACCCCGTCCGCGGCCCCGTATCGAAGGGCGCGTAACATGCCCGCACCGCTTCCCAGTACTCGGAACAGCGGCCGAGCGCGTCCTGATCCAGCCCCGAGTCGCGCTCCGTGTTCGCGAGCGCCGCGACGATCGAATTCAGATTCGGCTGGCTCGTCTGCCCGCTCATCGACGCGATGGCCGCGTCCGCCGCATCCACGCCCGCGTCCGACGCTTTCAGAATCGAGGCCGCATTAATGCCGCTCGTATCGTGCGTGTGCAGATGGACCGGAAGCCCGGTCTCCTCGCGCAGCGCCCGCACCAGAACCTCGGCGGCGTAAGGCTTCAGAAGTCCCGCCATGTCTTTGACGCCGATCATGTGGGCGCCCATCTTCTCGAGTTCCTTCGCCATCTCCACGTAGTACCTAAGCGAATACTTCTGGCGCTTCGGATCGAGTAGATCTCCCGTGTAACAGATGGCCGCCTCGCACACGGCTCCACTGCGCCGCACGGCTTCGACGGCGACGCGCATGTTCGGCAGCCAGTTGAGGGAATCGAAGACACGGAAGATATCGATACCCTGCCGCGCCGATTCCGCGATGAATTCCCGCACCACGTTATCGGGATACGCCGTATAGCCAACCGCGTTCGACGCCCGCAGCAGCATTTGAAAACAGATGTTCGGAATCGCGCGCCGCAGAGCGCGCAGCCGCGCCCAGGGGTCTTCGAGCAGGAAGCGCATGGCGACGTCGAAGGTTGCGCCGCCCCACATTTCGAGGCTGTACAGATCCGGCAGCCGCGCGGCCACGAACGCCGCCGCGGCCTGCATGTCGTACGTGCGCATGCGCGTCGCGAGCAGCGATTGATGCGCGTCGCGGAACGTGGTGTCGGTCAGCAGGAGCCGTTTCTCGGCGCGCGTCCATTGGGCGAACTTTTCCGCGCCCAGCTCCTGCAACTTCTGCCGCGTCCCCGGCCTGGGCGGTTCCGGCGGGGGTGTAAGTTTTGGAATTGGGGTAACCGTTGCCGGCCTCTTCTTCCCGGCCACTTCCGGATTCCCGTTCACGATCGTCTCGCCCAGATATGTCAGCAGCTTCGTCGCCCGGTCCTTCCGCGGGGTGAAGCGGAAGAGAGAAGGCGTCTCGTCGAGGAAGGACGTAGTGACCTTGCCGGTCTGAAAGTGCGGATGGTTGACTACGTTTTCGAGGAACGGGATGTTCGTCTTCACGCCGCGGATACGGAACTCGCGCAGCGCCCGGTCCATGCGCTGGCAAGCCTGAGGAAAATCCTGCCCCCATGCGGTGACCTTCACGAGCAGCGAATCGTAATAGGGCGTGATAATCGCGCCGCCGTATGCCGTGCCGCCGTCGAGACGAATCCCGAAGCCGGCCGGGGAGCGGTAGGTGTGAATCTTGCCGTAGTCCGGGACGAAATGGTTCGTCGGGTCTTCGCTCGTGATGCGGCATTGCAGCGCGCAGCCGTGCATCGGCACGCCGTCCTGCGCCGGCAGCGACATGGGCGCGTCGTGGAGACGGAGCCCCTGCGCGACCTGAATCTGGCTGCGCACGATGTCGATACCCGTCACAGCTTCGGTAACGGTGTGTTCCACCTGAATGCGCGGATTCACTTCGATGAAATACCACTCGCCGCTATCGGCGTCCACCAGAAACTCCACCGTGCCCGCGCTGTAGTAGCCGGCCGCGCGCGCGAGCCTCAGCGCCGCATCGGCCAGAGCGGAACGGATCTCCGAATCCAGTCCCACGGCCGGAGCCACCTCCACCACTTTCTGGTGCCTGCGCTGCACGGAGCAATCGCGCTCGTGAAGGTGCAGCAGATTCCCGTGCTTGTCGCCCAGAATCTGCACTTCCACGTGCCGCGCGCGCCGGATGTAGCGCTCCAGGAAAACCGCCCCGTTGCCGAACGCGCCGAGCGCCTCGCGCTGCGCCTCCTCAAGCCGCGCCGGGAAATCGGCGGCTTTCTCCACTACGCGCATGCCGCGCCCGCCGCCGCCGAACGCAGCCTTCACAATCAGCGGAAAGCCGATTTCATCCGCGACCTTCCGGGCCTTCGCCGGGTTCGACACAGGATGCTCCGTTCCCGGAACCACTGGCACGCCGGCCTTCTGGGCAAGCCTGCGTGCCGCGGTCTTGTCGCCCAGTAGCTCCAGAAGCTCCACGCTCGGACCCACGAATTCGATGCCGGCCGTGGCGCAGGCGCGCGCGAGCGCGGGGTTTTCGGAAAGGAAGCCGTAGCCGGGGTGAATCGCGTCCACGCCTTTTTCGCGGGCCAGCGCGACGATTCCTTCGACGTCCAGATACGCCTGCACGGGCCCCATGCCTTCGCCCACCAGATACGCCTCGTCGGCCTTGAATCGGTGCAGACCGATGCGGTCTTCCTTTGAATAAATGGCGACGGTGGAGATGCCGAGTTCGCTCGCCGCGCGCATGATCCGGATCGCAATCTCGCTGCGGTTAAGGGCTAAGAGTTTTTTCATCGTGTAGGACCATTATGGAACCGGATCTTAGGTCTTTCCTATTCCGCGTCAGCGATGCCCCTGTCCCGCCGTGAGCCTGGTGGGACGAGGGGCTGGCGCAGCATTAAGTCAGATTGGCCCGATAGAGGGTAAAAAAGGTCAAAAACGTGCGTTTCGGGACGTTTTCGACAACTTCACGGGCCGTACATCGTGTGGTTTGCCGTTCTCGGCGGCCTCATCGGGGAGTCCCACGACAGTAGGCGAGAGCGGGTCCGAGCGAACACCGGTTCGTCGAACGTGCGAACGCGATCTTGCTTCTCAGTCAACCAAACACCAACCTGGAGGTCTCCCGGAAACGTTGATGATCGAAACATGGTTCGCGACCCCGGCGCGAATGTTGCCAGCCCCCCTCTCTCGCCGCCCAAAGTCGGAAGACTACGTTTTCAGACTCCGCCGAAACGCCGGGATTTCAACCGTCGAGCAAATGCCGGTACTCTTCCGGATCGAGTCCGAAGCGTTCCATCTGTCGAGGCAGATCCGCGCGAATGGCTTCGGGCGTCGTCGCGACCCACGCCGCGATCACCGTTTCCACGCCCACGCGCCGCTTGTCTTCGTCTTCCGCGATCCGCTCGGCGGCCCCTCGAATCTCCCTCTCGGCGGCATCGCGCACGGGTCGAGGAGTCTGCGACAGAATCGAGTTCAGAAGGTCTTGGGCTGCGTCGTTCCAGTTCATCTGTCGATTATCCCGGGTTAGGTGCATCCCGCGCCAGCCGGACGCCTCCAGCGCTCCAGCTCCCAGCGGGCGTCCGCGGTAGAATGAAAAACATGCATAAGAAGACTTACACCATTCTCCTCGGTTCTTTGCTTACCCTGGGCGCGGCTTTCCAACTCGCCGCACAGGCTCCGCGGAAAAGCCCCCACGAAAAGGTATCCGCCACCATCAACGGCAAGACGATTACCATCGAGTACGGCCGTCCGTACATGAAAGGACGCAAGATTTTCGGAGGGCTCGAGCCGCTCGGCAAGGTCTGGCGCACCGGCGCCGACGAAGCCACTACCCTCGCGTCCGACGCCGACCTCGACATCAAGGGCTTGAAGGTTTCAAAGGGTACCTACGCGCTCTTCACTCTGCCCGGAGAGAGCGAATGGAAGCTCATCGTCAACAAGACCGCGAAACAGTGGGGCGCATTCAAGTACGAGGAGAGCGCCGACCTCGGCCGCGTCGCCATGGATGTGAAGAAGACCGGCGCTCCGGTCGAGCAGTTCACCATCAAGCTCGAATCCACAGGCGGAAACAAAGGCAAGTTGACGCTCGAATGGGAGAATACGTCGGCGTCGGTTCCGTTCACGGTGCACTAGACCGCCGTTCGCCGGCGGCGTGCCTAATCCACAACCCAGCCGTCGGCCAGTTTGATAATACGGTTACCGTATGCCGCATTGGCCTCCGAGTGCGTCACCTGCGCGATGGTGACGCCCTCGGAATTCAGCTTCTTGAACAGTTCCATGATTTCCCTGCCTTGGCTCGAATGCAGATTGCCGGTAGGCTCGTCCGCCAGAATTAGCTTCGGGCTCGACACAACCGCTCGCGCGACCGCCACCAATTGCTGTTGTCCGCCCGAAAGCTGGTTCGGATAAAGATCCTTCTTACCCACGATTTGAAAACGATCCAACACGTCGCAGACGATACTCTCGCGCTCGGAACGCCGGATATTCCGGTACGAAAGCGGCATATCGAGGTTCTCCGCGACGGTCAGGTTGTCCAGCAGATGGTAGCTCTGAAACACGAACCCGATGTATTGTTTCTGGAGCTCGGCGCGCTTCTTCCGGTCGAGCGCGTGGATCGGCTGGTCCATGAAATCGAACTCGCCGGTCCAGGCGCTGTCATGCATTCCCAGGATGTGCAGCAGCGTGGACTTTCCCGCGCCGGAAGGGCCCATGATAGAGACGAACTCCCCTTCGCGGATCTCGGCGGAGACGCGCCGCAGGACGTAACTTCGGCCACCGCCGAGCGGGTACGATTTTTCCACGTTGCGCAGACGGATCATCTAGCGAACCTGGATGCCGCCCGATCCGGTGCTCAAGTCGAGCGGGTATCCGCCGTTCCGCACTTTCCCGCGCACATTGTGTTTGTCGATAGAGCCGCTCAGCGTGAGCGGCGCATCCACGGTTATCTTACCCGATCCCGTGCTCGCATGAAGGTCGTAGCCAGCGTCCGCAAGCTTAACGTTCAGGCCGCCCGAGCCCGACTCCGCGCGGACTTTTCCCGGGGCCGTCTGATCGAGTTGAATGCTTCCGCTTCCCGTCCGCGCCACGATCGGACCGGCGACCGCCACCGCGCGGATCGACCCGCTGCCCGTCTCCGCCTCCACGCCGCCCTTGATGGCGTCGATTGTGATCGATCCCGACCCCGTATGCGCCCGCGCCTCGCCGCCGATCCGCAGCAGGGTCACGCTTCCCGATCCGGAATCCGCGCTCACCGGACCCTGAACGCCCTCCACCGAGACGCTGCCCGAACCCGTTTGCGCCTTCACACGGCACTGTTCCGGAACCTCAACGTCGTAGCTGATCGAGATGTTGCGCTCGAGACGCCTCCGTTCCGTCTCGTCCTGATTCTTGAAATAACCAAGACGGACCGTGCTGCCGATCTGCTCGACCGGCGGAGCCGACTCGATCTCGCGTATACGCCTCTCCACGTCGCCGCCGTAATCGGACGACCGGATGGTTGCGTGCACGCGCACCGCGGACCCGCTGCCGCTGCGGACGGAAATGCGTCCCGAGCCCGAGCGGACTTCCAATTGAGCGGGCCCGGACACGGTTAGAGTGCGGTCGAAAGAACCTTCGGCGGCAAAGGCGCACGCGCCGGCCGCAAGTGAGAGAGAAATCCATTTCAGAGACATGATTTTTCCTTTGTTGAACGCTACTTACTTCGGATCGAGAACGGGAAGCAGCGCGGCGGGAGCGGAAACCTGCCCCGTCTTCGCATCTTCGATGTTCACCTCATGCGCTTGCAACGTTTGTCCGGTGACGAAATTCATCTGATTGCGCGCCCGGGCATAGGTGCTAAGCGCGCTCACTTCCGCGAACTGGCCAGTTGCCAGATCGCGTTGCGCGATGATCACGTTGAGAAGGCTCGACGCGCCCAACGTGTACTTCTTCCGCTCCGCGTTCAGCGTCTGCTCGCGCAGCATACGGGCCTTCACGGAGGTCTCATAAGCCGTGCGGGCTTGCCTAAGGGCGACCATGGCGTTCAGGACGTTCAGACGGATGTCGTTCCGCTGCTGTTTGTCGCGAATTTCCTGCTGCCGGAGGCTAAGCTCGTTGTTCGCCAAATCCGCTTGCGCGGCGCGATTTCGCAGCGGAATGTTGAGCTGGAATCCGATCGAGTAGTCCGGAAAATTGCGCCTGAACAACTGGCTCACCGCGGTTCCGTAACCGCCCAGGAAGAATTGATTCACCGATTTCGGATCGCGCGTCTGGACCAGGTTCGATGGCGAACCCGGCGCGTTCACGAACGGCACGGCATTTACCTGTCCCGAGAGGCCGTTGTTCGCCAGATCCGCCGTCAGGTCGAGCGATGGCAGAAGCGCGCTTCTCGTGCCCTTGAGGCTGAGCTTGCTGTTCTCGATCGAGATGCGGTTCTGTTCGAGCTCCGGCCGCGCGGCCATGGCCTTCGCCACCAGATCCTGGATAGGCTCGACAGCCTCCGATTCGGCAACCTGGATCCTGGTGGTGGGAACGATTCGCGCTTCGGCGAGGCTCAGGCTGTCCACCCCGGTGCGGCTCAGCACGTTCTTGAGAATCTGCTCCTGCTGCTCCACCTGCGTTTCGGCGTTCGTCACGTCCTGTTGGCTCGCCGCGACTTCGGCCTCGGCCTGCACGATCTCGATCGGAGCCAGCGTTCCAATCTGCACCCGCCGCCGGTTGTCCTGGTAGAGCTTCTGGTTTAGCGCCAGCGCCTGTTTGCGCACCTCCAGAACCTCGTTGAACGTCACCAGATCGAAATACAGGTTTACGACGTTCGAAATCGTCGCAATCACCTGCGCCCGGAACACCAGATCCGAAGCCACTCGATTGTTCTTCGCGATCGTGATCTGCCTCGCATTCAACGCCCGTCCCCACCCTTGCAGGAGTTTCTGACGAAAGGAGAGACCAAAACTGGAGTTCGTGGACGGATTGAAGTCGTTATTCGGCGAATTCTGCCGCAGAATACTGTTGTTCCAGCCAAACGTTGCGGTGGTTCCCGTCAGGAAACCCTGCTGGATGCCGTAATTGAAAGTCTTGCGTTCCGAAACCAGGAAATTCGTTCCCGTCACGAATTGGCTGGCCAGGGGGGAGGTCCCGTGACCTAGGTTGCCGTTCGCAAACACGACCGGGTCGAGGTTCGGAATCGTGGTGCCCGCGGCCTGGATAGTGAAGCCGCTCAGGATGCTGGAGTTAGTGCTGCCGCCACCGCCGCCCCCTCCACTCCCCAGCAGGTTCGCGCCGGCAAGCACTCCGCCCCCGCCCGCGCTCGACGGTCCGGAACTGACGCTCGAACCGGAGTTGTTCCGCAGCAACTGCCCGGCGCTTGCACGCAAAATATCCGAATCCGCCAAGCGGGGACCGTAGCGGGCGTATTCGATGTCCAGATTGTTTTCGAGCGCAAGGGCGATGGCATCCTGGAGCGAGAGATAGATTCGCCCGGCGCGCATCAGCGATTCAAGCCGGTGCGAATTGGAAAAATCAACCTGCGCGTATTTCCTGGACGTGTAGGGGCGTGTGAAGGAAGAATGCCAATTCGGGGTCTCGACGCCAATGTTTTGCGCGCGTATTGGCGAAGTAAGCGTCGCTACCGCGCAAAGTACGCTGACTGCAGCCTGGTTCCGTTTCATCAATTGATTCCTATTCCTGTATCGCATGCGCCGTGCCATCCCGATAAGACGCATCCTGCTGTCATTCCTCTATTTACGGTGGATTCGCCGAAAAGGTTCCACCGGGTGGTGTCCGATTCTGGGAATCGCGCCGCAAGATCGGACACCGCATGGAATGTCAGCTCTTTCGCGGAACGCCGGCGCCTGCCCGCGCGCCAAAGACGAGCGCCGCGGCGCCGAGCACCGTCATCACGGCCAGAGCCAAAAGCGCGCTCCCCGATTCCCATTTGTCGGCGCTCGCGCCCACGGTCGGAAGAAAGCCCACAAGCCAGCTCCACAAACCGAATCCAACCGCGAGCCCGGCTACGACAGGGATCGTTGCGCGGAGGAGCACGCCGCGAACTGTGCGCCGGGCGCGGTGGCTCCCGTCCGCGGCGATGGAGCCGGCAAGCCCGAACAGTGCGATTAGGGACATCGCGAGCGCCGCGGTGGCGGCGATCTCGACAATCGTCGCAAACAGGCGCGGCTGCGCGACCGAATCCGCGATCACCTTGTCCATGGCGCGAAATTGCGATACGGGAATCTCCTCGTCCACGGATTTCACTTGCGCCGTGATCGCGGCCTTGAGCGCGCCGGCATCGGTTCCCGGCCGAGTCTTCACGATCAGATTCAATCCGCCGCTCGGCCGCTGAAAGTTCGACAGGTACAGTTCGCTTGTGGGCGGCAAACCTACGTTAACATGCCGGACGGAACCGGTCACGCCGATGATCTCCCCCGTCCATTTCTCGCCAAGATCGATGGTGAGCTGCTTGCCGATGGGTTCGTCGAGGAAGAAATATTCCCTGAGAAGAACGTCATTGATCACGATGAAGTTCGGCTTGCCCGCGTCGCCCGGCTCAAACAGCCGTCCCGTGAGGAGCGGGATGCTCATCGCCTTGAAATAGTCCGGAGTGACAACGCGCAGGCCGACAGAGCTCGGACGGCCTCCGGGCGCCACCGGCGAGCGTCCTTCAATGAGGAATAGCGCGTCGCTTGACTGGCCGCTGAGCGCCAGCTCAGTCGTTCCCGCCACGATCTCCACTCCGGGTATCCGGCGAATTTTCTGAAGCAGAGTCTCCATCACGGCGAGGCGCCGCGGCGCATCCGCATATTTTGCGGGCGGCGTGTTCACCTGCATGGCGGTAAGGTTCTCGGCTTTGAACCCGGGGTCCGTGGCCGCGTACCGCGCGAAGCCCCACGCGGTGAACGCGGCGGCGCCGATTGCGGCGAAAGCCACGGCGATTTGCACTCCGGCAAGCAGGCTGCGCTTGATGAAATAACCGGCGCCCACACCCGCCCTCGCCGCCCGAGATGACGACACGCTCGTAATCAGATACCCGATCGCCGCCGCCAACCCGACAAAGCCCATCGTAATACCGTCAAAACGGACGTCGCTCAGCCGGATCACTCTTTCGGGGCCGAGCCGCCTAAGAAATAAAAGGCAAATCGCCGTAATGAGCGAACCTCCGGCGGCGCCGGCGATCGAAACCGCCATTACCCAGGCGTTGATGCCGGCCCTTGCCGGCGCCGGGTCCAACGCGGCCGCATCCCCCCTCGCTCGCATCGAGAGCAAAGACGCGAAATTCGCCCAGGAGAACGCCAGCAGCACGAGCGCCGCTGCTACTAATCCCAGAAGATTCCGGCGCAGACCGCCGCCAAGAATCTCCTGGAGCGGCGCCAGTTTCACGCCGACGTCGGCGTTCGTGCCCGGGTGCTTGATCTCGAGCCGCCGCGCGATCATTTCAAGCTCCTGTTGCGCATCGGAAAGCGTGGCGCCGCTCTTCAGGCGGCCGACGGGCCGCAGGGCGCGGAAGCGGCGCGACGCCTTTTCCGCCGGCTGCAAGGCAAGCGGCGTCCACAGTTCGCACTGCGGTGGGAAGTCCACGCCGGCGGGCAGCACGCCAACCACCGTATAGGCCTCGCCGCCCATGCGGACGCTCTTGCCTACAATGCCGGCGTCGCCGCCAAAACTGCGTCGCCACAGCGCGTCGCCGAGGACGGCGACCTTGTCGTTGCCGGGCTCCGCTTCCGACGGCTGAAACGTGCGTCCGAGCGCCGCCTTCACGCCCAGAGCCGAGGGAAGATCTACCGTTACCCGCGCACCCACTACCCGTTCGGCCTCGCCGCGGCCGGTGATCTGGTATGGCCAGTTAACAAACGCGGAAAGCAGTTCGAACGACTCGCTCTGTTTGCGGTAGTCGAGAAAATCCGCCATCGATACGGCGCCGGTACCCGCACCCCGGCGAACGCTTGAAGACCACATCCATACCAGGCCCGCGGGATCCTGGAAGGGGAGGGGCCGGGCCAGGATTCCGTAGCTGAGGCTAATAGACGCCGCCGCCAGTCCAATTCCCAGGGCAAGGGCCAGCGCGGAGATAGCGCTCGCGCCGAAGTGTTTCTTGAACAGCTTGATTCCTTGTCCGAAATGGAGCGTCGTCATGGCGCAATCTATCTATCTATTGTATGTGCATTGGAGCGCCGAAGTATCCAAGAATCTGTGCCGCGCATCGCTCGCAAGCATCGCCTTCGTCTCCATCGCGCGCCTCGCACAGCAATAACTCCCGGTCCTCGAAGGCGAGGCTGCGGCCGCACACCCAAACGCCGTCTTCCACGTGGTGAATATGATTGAATTCCGTCATTTTGCCCTGCCTCGCGCCGGATACCGGGATCGCGGTTGCAGCTTGCTTCGTAACGCTGGTAGACTGGTAGTTCGGCGGTAAGGAGAAACCTGTAGTATGGCACGAGTTTGTGATATATGCGGGCGAGGGCCCATGTTCGGCAACAAGATCAGCCACGCCCATAATGTGAGCAAGCGCCGCTGGAACATTAATCTGCAGCGCGTCCGCGCGGTGGTCCTGGGCGCGACCAAGCGGATGCGTGTATGCACGTCCTGCATCCGCAACGGTAAGGTTCAGAAAGCCGCCTAAATCCCGCCGAGACGTCCGGCGTTCCCGGTGGCTGTGGATTCCGCCTTTTCAATTTCAATCGTTTTCAACGTTGTGCGCCCGGATGCGACGACGGGAATTCCGCGCGCTGTTCGGATTGCGGTTGCGCCTCCCGGGCGGACACGAGCGTCTCCCGTCAGGGTGACCGCCGCTTACCGTCAGCACTTCTTACTATAGCCGCCTACGCGGGAGTGACGACTTTCCATAACCGGCGGTTTACGGCGCCAGGCGTGGCCGGGTACCGCTCATTCGCCGCACGAAGTCCCGCTGCTCCAAGCTGTAAGCCCACGATGAGGATGCCGCGGGTCTTTGGATCCGCTTTCAACTGCCGGGTCAGGTCAAATCCGGACATGCCGGGAAGCTGCAAGTCCACAAGGATCAGACGAGGAGTAAATTCAGTGGGAGCTTTAAGCGTTTGATCGCGTCCGCGGCGGTCCGCACGTCGGATTGTCGGACCCGGTTGAGCGATCTCGCCTGCGAAGGGCGACTTGCGGCGCGCACTTCGGATATACTGGCGTGAGTTCCCGGGAGGAATCCATGAACCGAAGAAACTTCCTTAGCTCGCTTGCGGTAGCATCGGCGAGCGGCATTGTCAGACCGAAGCTTGCCGAGGCCGCGCTTCCGAAGGCGAAGATCACGCGCGTTCGGATCTACCGGCCGCCGGAACTCAACGAGCTCTTCAATCAGAGCAACATGATCGCCACGGTCGAGACCGACATCGGGATCACGGGCATTGGCGAAGGCGGATCGAAGGACACGCTGGAACAGTGCGCGGGCACGCTGATCGGGAAGAACCCGTTCCGGATCGAGGCGATCTGGCAGGAGATGTATATCGCCTGGTTCTATCCGCCGGGCCGCGAGAAGGTTCACGCTCTGGGCGCGCTCGACCTCGCGCTTTGGGACATCAAGGGCAAAGCGCTGGGACTGCCGCTGCACGAACTGCTGGGCGGCGCGGTTCGCGAACATTGCGAATGCTACGCGACCGGCGGCGGCAGACCCACGACCAGTTCTCAATCGTCCGCCACGGGCGCGAGCGCCGCACGTCCGGCGGGTGCGCAGCGGTTGAGCCTCAAGGAACGGGCCAGGCAGACGATGGAGGCCGGCTATCGGGCTTTCCGCATGGGCGCGGGAGATACGCAGCAAGGCGGCGTCTATAACACGCACGAGCGTGTCCGCGCCGTAGCTCGCGATTGCAAGGAAGTGCGGGAGGGAGTAGGCGTGGACGGCGACTGGTGCATCGATTTCCACCAGCGGTTCGATTACAGCGACGCCGTGCGCGCCTGTAAATTGATCGAAGAGTTCGAGCCGTATTTCGTCGAGGATCCGGTGCGCGACGAGCACGCGCACCAGGACCTGCCGAAGCTGCGGCAGATGACCACCGTGCCGCTGACGCACGGCGAGGAGTGGGGGCAGCGGTACGACTTCAACAAGCTCGTGGAGAATCACGACATCGACTACATCCGGGCTACGCTCCCGAACGTGGGCGGCGTCACCGAGATGATGAAAATCGCGGCGATCTGCGAGACGCATGCCGTGGGCATCATCCCGCATTTCACCGGGCCGATTGCAACCGCCGCCCTGGTGGGCTGCCTCTCGACGTTTCCGGGTCCGGTGATCATGGAGTACAACTACGGCGGACGTCCGATTCCTCATCTGCCGGAATGCCTGGATTTCAAGAACGGGAAAGCGCTGCGAAACGACCGGCCGGGTCTGGGCGTCACGGCCGACGTGAAGCAATTGACTCAGATCGGCGAGGTGACGCAACCCGGCAGGAAGAACGTTTTCTACCGTCCCGACGGTTCGCTTACACACTGGTAGCGTACGTGCGGGCCACGGTCCGGCAGGCTCGATTCCGCGCGGGCGGCAACGGGCGAAGCTACGGCTCGATCTTCGTGAAGGTCATCGACGCCGAGTTCATGCAGTAGCGCAGGCCGGTCGGCTTCGGGCCGTCCTCGAACACGTGTCCGAGGTGAGCGTCGCACTTCGCGCACAGAACTTCGACGCGGCGCATGCCGAAGGCCATGTCGGTTTCGGTTGCGACGTTTTCCTTCGCAATGGGCGCATAAAAGCTGGGCCATCCGGTGCCGGACTCGAACTTCGTGGAGGAATGGAAGAGGGCGTTGCCGCAACAGACGCAGTTGTAGATACCCTTATCGTGGACCTTGTAGAGCGCGCCGGTGAAGGCCCGCTCGGTGCCCTTCTGGCGCGCGACTTCGTACTGCGCCTTCGAGAGCTGCTTACGCCATTCCTCATCGGTCTTGACTACCTTCTCCACTTCGACGACCCCCTTTCTTACGCCCTTTTCCGTGAATTCAACCAATTTGACGCGCCCGCCGCGCTTCGGTTCGCGGGCCGCGCCGTAGACGGCGGAGCGCACGCCGGTTCCGAAGAGGGTCAGGCCCGCCGCCGCGAATTGCCTTCGGTTCATCATGTACTTGATCCTCTCACAGGTCGCGCCCGTATGGAAATGAGTTGTGCGGCGAGCGGGATTTCTTCCCGCCTGTGCGGCGTGGACTCGATCGGCGCCTACTCCGCGCCGCGAGCCCTGTCCCAGTCCTCGAACGTCTTCCCGCTTTCGGCCAGTTCCCGCAAGAGCGGCGCGGGACGCCAGTGCTCTCCGTGCAGGCGCTCGAATTCGCAAACGCGATCGTAGACCTTTCGCAATCCCGCGGCGCTCGCGTGCCACATCGGCCCGCCGCGATGCGCCGGGAAACCGTAACCGAATATATAGATGATGTCGATATCCACCGCGCGCAGCGCGAAGCCTTCTTCGAGAATGCGCGCGCCTTCGTTCGCGAGCGCATACGTGGTTCGTTCGATAATTTCTTCGGCGCCGACGGCGCGCCGCGCGATGCCGGCCGTGGAGGCGCTCGACGCGATGATCTCGTCCACCTCCGGATCGGGAATCGGCGCGCGCGAGCCCGCTTCATAGCGATACCAGCCCGCGCCCGTTTTCTGCCCATAGCGGCCCATCACGCAGAGCCGGTCCTCAACCAAGGGCTGACGCAAATCCGTGTGGAGCTTACCTTCTCTGGCGAGCTCCTGCCGGATACGCCAGCCGACGTCGAGACCCGCCAAGTCATGCATGGCGATGGGTCCCATCGCCATGCCGAAGCCGTAGAGGGCGGCATCCACTTCGCGCGGACTTGCGCCCTCCTCCACCAGAAACTGAGCTTCCCTGAGGTAGGGCGCGACCATTCGGTTGCCGACAAACCCGTGGCAGTTTCCCACCAGCACGCCGACCTTGCCGAGTTTGCGCGCGAGCGCCATGGCCGTCGCGATGACTTCGGGCGACGTGGCCTTGCCGCGCACCACCTCGACCAGTTTCATGACGTTCGCCGGACTGAAGAAGTGCGTGCCGATCACGCGCTGGGGCTGCGAGGTGACGGAAGCAATCTGGTCGATATCGAGAGTGGAGGTGTTCGAGGCGAGAATCGCGCCGGGGCTGGTGACGTGGTCAAGCTCCGTGAACACCTTCTTCTTCAGATCCATGCCTTCGAAGACGGCTTCGACGGCGATGTCCGCATCGCCAAAGCCATCGTAAGAGAGCGTTGGCGTAATCATCGCCAGGCGTTGATCGGCCACCTGCCGGGTGAAGCGTCCGCGCTCGACGGACGCGGCGTAGTTCTTGCGGATGGTCGCCATGCCGCGGTCGAGCGCGTCTTGCGTGGTCTCTTTGAGGATGACGGGAATGCCAGCGTTAACGTAGGCCATCGCAATACCGCCACCCATGGTCCCCGCCCCGGCGATGGCGGCTTTGGCGATCTCACGCACCGGCGTGTTCTTGGCAATGCCTGGAATCTTGTTCACGGCCCGCTCCCCAAAGAACGCGTGGATCAAAGCCTTCGACTGATCCGAAAAAAGGCATTGCTTGAAAATTTCGGCTTCTTTCGCGCAGGCCTCTTCGAAGCCCATCGAGAGCGAGGCTTCGATGGCGTCGATCGCGGCAAGCGGCGCCATGAGCCCTCGCTGTTTCTTGCGGACTTCGGCGCGGGCCGCGGCGAACACGGCGGCATCGGCCGTGAGCTTTTGGTTTCGCTCGCGGGTCTTCAAGGGCGCGGTGTGTTCCCGCGCGAAGGCGATGGCGCCGGCGAGAAGGCCGTCCTCGACGATGCGGTCGACGATGCCGCAAGCGAGGGCATCGGGCGCATTGATGGGATCGCCCACGGTGCACATTTCGAGCGCCTTCGGAATTCCGGCGAGCCGCGGCAGCCGCTGGGTGCCCGCCGCGCCCGGAATGATGCCAAGCTTCACTTCGGGCTGCCCCACTTTGGCTTGCGGGACGGCGACCCGATAGTGGCAGGCCATCGCCGTTTCGAGTCCGCCGCCGAGCGCCGTCCCGTGAATGGCGCACACTACGGCTTTCGAGCAGTTTTCGATTTCGAGCAACGCGGGGGCGAGACCGATGTCACGCGTTTTCTCGCCGGACGTGATCTTGCCGAACTCCCGGATGTCCGCGCCCGCGATGAACGTGCGGCCCCCGCCGATCAGCACGATGGCGAGAATCGAACTGTCCGCTTCGGCGCGTTTGATGCACTCGACGATGCCTTCCGGCACGCCGGGGCTCAGCGCGTTCACCGGCGGATTGTCAATGGTCACGATGGCGATGCCGTTATCGGTTGAATATTTCACCAAGCCGTTCATTTAGTCTCGTTGTCTCCCTTGGTTAAACCCGCCGTGGGGCGGGCACGCTAGACTCGCTGCGGGCGTTCTCTCAACATCCGCCGCAGCACCTTGCCCACGCCGCTCTTCGGAAGGCTTTCGGCAAACTCGAACTGCGACGGAACTTTGTATTTCGCGAGGCGCTCGCGGCAGAATCCGGTCAACTCTCCAGTGGTGGCGACCGCGCCGGGCTTCAGGACGATGAACGCCTTGACGGCCTCGCCTTTGTAGTCCTCCGGCACGCCGATCACCGCTGCCTCAAGGACGGCTGGATGAGTAAACAGAACCTCTTCCACTTCATTCGGAAACACCTTGAAGCCGCCCGTAATGACCATGTCCTTCTTGCGCTGCACGATGTAGAAGAAGCCGTCTTCGTCCATGCGCGCGACATCGCCGGTGTAAAGCCAGCCGCCGCGTAGAGCGAGCGCGGTTTCCTCCGGTTTGTTCCAGTATCCTTTCATTACCTGCGGCCCGCGTATGCACAATTCGCCTTCCTCGCCCGGACCCATCTCCGTCTCGCCGGTCTCCAGATCGACGATCCTGCATTCGGTATCCGGGCACGGCAGTCCGATGCTGCCCGGCTTGCGCATGGAGAGGATGGGCGTGTTGTGCGTGGTGGGCGAGGTCTCGCTGAGGCCGTAGCCTTCACGCAGAATGCCGCCGGTCAACCGCTCGAATTTCTCGATCACGTCGAGCGGCAGAGGCGCCGATCCGCACCCGAAGTAGCGCACCTTTTCAAGATTGCAGTTTCGCGCCGCGGGATGATTCAGCAGTGCGATGTAGAGGGTCGGCACGCCGGCGAAGCTCGTCGGCCGATAGCGCCGGAACGCATCCACCAAAAGGTTGATGTCGAACTTCGGAATCAACACCTGCATGCCGCCGTTCCACGCCGTGAGCAGCGCGCCCACCTGCAAACCATAGATGTGATACATGGGCAGGACCAGGATTCCGCGCTCCTCGCCGCGCTCGACAAGATATTGCCGCCACAGCGCGTTCTGAATGCAGTTGGCGTAGAGATTGTAGTGCGTCAGCATCGCGCCCTTCGGGGAGCCGGTGGTGCCGCCGGTGTATTGCAGCACTGCGACGTCGTTTTCCGCGTCGATCTCAACGCCCGGCAAGTCGGGCGCGGCAACGCCCTCGATCAGGGCTTCGAAAGCTCCGCGGGCCGTGAAGCTTGTGGTAATCACGGCTCCCGGCAACAGATGAGAGATAGCCGGGGCGAGCGCATCGAGCGTGACGAGGGCGCGCATGCCTGAATCGTTCACGGCGATCGCGACCTCTCGCGGCGTGAAGGCCGGATTCACGTTTGTAACGATCGCACCGAGGCGGAGGATGGCGTAGAAGGAGATCAGATACTGGGGGCAGTTCGGAAGCATGATCCCGACGCGGTCGCCCTTCGCGATTCCCATGCGCGCGAGGGCCGTCGAAAGCCGGTCGGCACGGCGCTTAATCTCAGACCACGTGATCTCCTCGCCCTGGAACGCTACCGCGGGCCGGTTTCCGTAGAGACTCGCCGCCAGCATCAGAATCTGATAGAGAGACTGGCGCGGGTACGTCGCGGTGGCGGGAACCCAGAAGTCGTAGTGCTTGAGCCACGGCCTTTCGGAACAGGCGCTCATGCCGCTCCACGGAGGCGCCGGGAGATCGGCGGCCTGACACGCAGGAGGTCCAGCGCACTGGGCATGGCGCGAGCTCCGGCTGGGCCTTCGTAGACCTTGCGGTGCCGCGCCCGCGCGGGAATCGTGCCGCGCGGCCAGACGCGCACGGCATCGCGAAGTTCAGTCTGGTGCGGCATGAGGTATAGGTGCATCGGGACTCCAGTCCAATAGCTTATGCCGCTTCGGTTCGAAACGGCAAACGTCTGCGCTGCCAGCTACCCCTTCAAACCGCGCGAAGAACCACACCAGACCGAAAGCAGCAAGCCAAGGACGGCCAGAAGAATGAGCCACCCGCGACGGCGGCGGGGGTTTCAAGAATGGGCCCTTCGTGAGACTTTCCGCATTTTGAAATTGCCACGGCGGCTGTTTTCCTATGCCATTTGGCGTACGCTGAGAGCACGAGCCAAAGCAATGGAAGTGCATTTCACACCCGATGTACAAGCGAAGCTTGAGCAGATGGCGCGAGACAGCGGACGCAGAAGCGATGAGCTGGTTGAAGATGCGGTCATCGGTTACTTCGACGAACTGGCGTCCACGCGCGAAACGCTCGACAGCCGTTATGACGATTTGGAAAGCGGCAGGGTGAAGCCGATCGACGGCGAGACGTTCTTTGAAAGCTTGCGCAGACGTGAGGATGAACTATTGAAGAATTCCACGCCGCAATGAGCGCCGATCAGGGCTTTGAGTTACACCCGCTCGCGGCGCAGGACATCACCGGCATCTGGGAATACATCGCGAAGGATAGCCCGCTCGCGACGCGCCGTGTTCGGGAAGAAATCCTAGACGGAATTCGCGCACTCACGCAGTTTCCCCATCAGGGTTATCGACGCCCGAACCTCACCTCGCGTCCGCTGCGGTTCTATCCGGTGCGTGAATTTGTGATCGCCTACGCGCCGGAGAAGATGCCGCTGTTGATTGTGGCCGTATTCCACGGACGCCGCAGCCCCCGCGTGATGGCCACGATTTCTCAGAGGCAGGGGGTAACCGCTCCGTGTCGCCTGCCCGGCCAGCCTACACCGGCTTCTATCCCTTCAATCGTGCGAAGAACCACACTAGACCTGTTATGAGCAACGCTCCGGCGGAGACCTGCACAGGCCGAAGCGCATGGGCAAGCCGCCCCAATTTGGGAAGAAGCAAGCCAAAAATCGTCAGAAGAATGAGCTCCGCTCCAATCGCGCCGGAGAGCACATAAGCGGCGCTATACTCCGCCGTCCGCAGAAACAGCTCGAAATAAAGGCCGTGGAAAACGCCCAGCACGCCGGCGACAAGCCAGCGCTTTCCCGCGTCCGGCAGCAGTAGAATTTCGACGGCGAGATAGGCGATCGTGAGGGCGGCCGCCGCTTCGACAAAGCGAGGCGCGGGCTGCCACCCGGTACGCGGCGTCACGAGCGCCCCGAGCAACTGTCCGGCGAGAAACATCAGGACGATGGGGAAAAATTCGCGGCGGCCGCGCGCGGCCAGCACCAGGCTCGCGAGAAACAAGACCTGCGCCATGCCGGTTGCGGCTCGCATGAAACCGGCTCCAATCTGCGCGGCTGCGATTTCAATTTGCGTAGGCGGCCGGAACCGGATGGTGGACTTCGTAAACGAGAAGTCGAAGATCGCCTGTCCATGACGGCCTTCCCGTTCCGCGCGGAGCAGGTGCACGTGATTCGGCACGGTGACCGAGTAGTATGTGCATTCGACGTCCAGCACCTCCACCGGAGCGGGAAATTCGTAGTTCGCCGTGCAGACGTAGGAGCCCTGCGAAACGTCCTCGCGGCAGGACTTGTCGATGAGCCGTCCCGCCGCGCCGCCGCTTGAGAAGCGAATGTGTTCGAACAAAGACCGCTCCGGTTCCTTGACGTGGGCGATCTCATAAGCGGGCATGCGGAGCTCGTACTTCGCGCGATTCCCCGCGACCGTGATGTCGCCCGAGCTCATGCTCATCACGTGTCCAAAGGCGGGAACCGCGGCGATCGCGAGGCAAAGGAGTTTCTTCAACGGGGGGCGATCCTCCTATAAACGACGCGCAGCGCCGCCATCACAGGCACGGAAAGAAACGCGCCTGCGACGCCGCCAATCTCCGCGCCCGCGAACGCGCCGAACATAACGGCCAGGGGGTGCAGCGCCATGCCTTCGCTGAGCAGCAGCGGGGAAACCACGTAATCCTGAAAGAGACGGTACAAGGAGAGAAAAACCACAAGCGGAAGCGTGTGTCTGAAGCCGCCAAAGGCATCGACCGTGAGGACGAGAGCGGCCGCGATGAGCGGTCCGACGATCGGGATGAACTCAAGCGGCGCCGCCAGAGCGGCCAGCAGCAGCGGGTACGGAATACCGGCGAAGGAGAAGAAAAGGGCGTAAGCGGCGAAGGCCGCGGCCGACAGAATCACGAGCGCCCGGACGTACTGCGCGAGCAGCAGGTGAAGATCGCGCAGCAATTCCTCGGCGACCGCGCGGCCGCTCGACTCGACAACCGACGACAGAAGATACCGGCGCAGCGCGCCCGCATCCTTGAGAAAGAAAAAACTCAATACCGGCACCAGCACGACGAACACGATATCGCCCGCCGCGAGCAGCATCGACATGCCGGCTTTGGACATCCACGCCAGGATTTGGGGCCCGTGCTCTGCCACCCGCGGGCGGATCTGGCCGACCAGTGCGTCGAGCGGAGCGTTGCCTGAAGGCTGGTCGAGCCGCGCCAGGTACTGCGGCGCTTTCGCGGCCAGAGTCGCGGCCTGCTCCGCGACGGCGGAGCCGACAAAGAACGTCCCAGCGCCGAGCGCGATCATAAGGGCAGAGTAGACGATGGCGAGCGCCGGGCCGCGAGGGAGCAGCGGCGCCGCCCGCTGAAGAAGATCGACCAACGGGGAGACGAGGTACGCAAACAGCAACGCGACAACGAAGACGAGCGCCGTCTGGCGGATTAGATAGACGGAATAGATCGCGCCCAGGACGAGCGCTACCGTCCAGGTGGCCCGCGCGGCGCGAGTGTCGATGCCGAGCATCAGACTATTCCACGCGGTAGTTGGGCGCTTCCTTCGTGATGATCACGTCGTGAACGTGACCCTCGCGGAGACCCGCCGGCGAAACGCGCAGGAACCGGGAATTGGCCTGCAATTCCGGAATCGTGGCGCAGCCGCAGTAGCCCATGCCTGCCTTAAGTCCGCCGACGAGTTGAAACACCAGATCGGACAGCGGTCCCTTGTAAGGCACGCGGCCCTCGATGCCCTCCGGCACGAGCTTGCCGCCCGGGTCCTGAGCGTAGCGCTCGGCCGAGCCGCCGAAAGCCATCGCGCCAAGCGAGCCCATGCCGCGGTAACTCTTGAAGGTGCGGCCCTGATAAAGGATGGTCTCGCCGGGGCTTTCGTCGGTTCCCGCAAGCAGGCTGCCGATCATGACGCAATCCGCGCCGGCCGCAATGGCTTTGGTGACGTCGCCCGAATACTTGATGCCGCCATCGGAAATAAGCGGGACTCCGGCGCCGCGCGTTGCCTTGGCACATTCCGAGATGGCGGTGATCTGCGGAACTCCGGCGCCGGAGACGACGCGCGTGGTGCAGATGGAGCCAGGCCCGATACCCACTTTGACGCCGTCCACGCCGAGCGCCACGAGGTCGCGCGCGCCTTCGTAGGTGGCGACATTTCCGGTGATCAACTCGACGTGGGGAAACCTGCTCTTGATGGCGCGCACCGCGTCCATGACGCGCTCACTGTGAGCGTGCGCGGTGTCGATGGCAAGAACGTCCGCCTTGCGGGAGACAAGCTCCGCGGCGCGTTCGAGAAAATCGCCGGTGGCTCCGATGGCTGCGCCGACGCGCAAGCGTCCCTGCCCGTCCTTCGCGGCGTTGGGGTATTTCAACTTCTTTTGAATGTCCTTGACCGTGATCAGGCCTTTGAGCATGTAGTGGTCGTCCACCACAAGAAGTTTTTCGACGCGATGGCGATGGAGAATCTCCTCGGCCTGTTCGAGCGTGGTGCCGACGGCCACGGTGATGAGATTCTCCTTTGTCATCACGTCGGAAATGGGCAGGTCGAGGCGCGTCTCGAAGCGGAGATCGCGATTGGTGAGGATTCCGACGAGTTTCCCGTTCTGGGTGACGGGCACGCCTGAAATCCGGTAGTGCTTCATGACTTCGAGAGCGTCGGAAATCTTCTTGTCCGGCGCGATCGTGACCGGGTCGACGATCATGCCGCTCTCACTGCGCTTGACGCGATCGACCTCTTCGGCTTGCCGCTCGATCGGCATGTTGCGGTGCACGATTCCGATGCCTCCCTGCTGCGCGAGCGCGATGGCGAGGTGAGACTCGGTGACGG
>CAMDED010000128.1 GCA_945893365.1 Candidatus Sulfopaludibacter sp. SbA3
GGACATCGCGCTCGGCGGCACCACGCTCGTGATCAGCCCGCTCATCGCTCTGATGGAGGACCAGGCGGCGAAGCTTACGGCGCTCGGATTCGCCGCGGAGTGCATTCACTCGAACCGCGATCGCAACGCTTCACGGCAGGTCTGCACGAACTATCTCGAGGGCAAACTCGACTTTCTTTTTATCGCCCCGGAACGCCTGCGCGTGCAAAGTTTTCCAGAAATGCTGGCGAAACGAAAGCCCAGCCTCATCGCCATCGACGAAGCGCACTGCATCTCTCAGTGGGGGCACGATTTTCGCCCGGACTATCGCACTATCGGGCAGCACCTGCCGTCGCTGCGGCCCGCGCCTGTGATCGCGCTGACGGCGACGGCCACGCCGCTCGTCCAGAACGATATCGCCGGGCAATTGAATCTCGCGGAACCCGTTCGATTCATCCATGGATTCTGGAGGGAGAACATTGCGATCGAGGTGGTCGATACGCCTCAAAAAGAGCGTGCGGCCCTGGCCGGCCGGATTCTGCGCGACGCCGGACGAAGGCCCGCGATCGTCTACGCGCCCACGCGGAGGGAAACCGAAAAGCTGGCGCGCGAGATTGGGCGCACTTGCGAAGCCGCCGCCTACCACGCGGGTCTCGAAGGGCGGCGCCGCAAGGACGTGCAATCCAAATTTCTCGATGGAAGTCTGGAGGTGATCGTGGCCACCATCGCTTTCGGGATGGGCATCGACAAGCCCGACGTGCGAACGGTCATTCACACGGCGCTCCCGGGGAGCGTCGAAGGATACTACCAGGAAATAGGCCGCGCCGGCCGCGACGGTTCGCCGTCACGCGCGATCCTGATGCAATCCTACGCGGACCGTCATACGCACGATTACTTTTTCGAGCGCGACTACCCGAACGACACCATACTCAGCCGCGTTTTCGATCTCCTGAACGCCGATCCGCAGCCAAAGGATTCGGTGCGGGCGCGAAGCCGTTTGGACGAGGAGGAGTTCGACATTGCGCTCGAAAAGCTGTGGATCCACGGTGGGGCAGCCGTCGATTACGCCGAGAACGTCAGCCGCGGCGGCAGCGACTGGCAAGCGTCATACCTCGCGCAGCGCGAGCACAAGTTGGCCCAGTTCGAAAAAATGTTGTCCTTTTGCGACGCCACCGCCTGCCGCATGCTTGTGCTTGTGAAATATTTCGGCGGGATGGAGGAGGCGCGCCGGCGCTGTGGGATTTGCGACTTCTGCGACGCGGAATCGGCGATGGCGCAAGGCTTCCGTCCGGCGGATGGCCGCGAGTCCGGACACGTGGCGCGCATCCTTGAGACGCTCCGAAAGACGGGCCCGGTGGCGGCGGGGAGACTTCACGGTCAAGTGTTCGCCGATGCATCGCTCGACCGGCGCGGATTTGAGGAGCTGTTGAGTGCGATGGCCCGCGCGGGGCTGATCGAGACTCTCGCGGCTTCTTTCGAGAAGGACGGCAAGCGCATCGATTTCCGAAAAATTCATATCACCGCCGCTGGACGCGACGCGGTCGCGGCTCCGGCCGTCCTGATCCCTGCGGGAAGCGCCCCGGAGCCAACGCCGGCGAAGCGGCGAAGAGCGGCCAAAGCGAAGAAAACGGCGCGTACGGAGACGAAGACTCGATCGGCCGCAAGTCGATCCGCGGCGAGTCAATCCTCGCCCAAGCCGAGGGCTGCGGCGAAGGCCGGATCGGCATCCCTGGACGAGGCTCTCCGCGCATGGCGTCTCGCGGAAGCGAAAAAGAAGAACGTTCCCGCCTTCCGCATCCTGAGCGATCGGGCCTTACAGGCCATCGCGGAAAACCGGCCCCAGTCGGCGCGGGAACTGCTCGAATTGCCCGGCGTCGGACTGAGCATCGCCGAAAAATACGGGGCTCAGATATTCCGGATCGTCGAGAGGAGTTGAACCACGAGCGCTACCGGCAGGCCGACCACGTTGAAGTAGCATCCCTCAATTCGTGGAATGAACTTCGACGCCAAACCCTGAATTCCGTACGCGCCGGCCTTGTCCAGAGGTTCGCCGGACGCCACGTACTCTTCAATTTCCGCGTCCGCCAACTCGCTGAACCACACTCGCGTGACCTCGCAGCCTTCAACGAGTCCCCGCGACGAACGCAGACACACGCCGGTCATCACGTCGTGAGCGCGCCCGCTAAGCGATCTCAACATGCGCGCGGCGTCCGCGGAATCGGCCGGCTTTCCCAGAATCAGGGAGCCGACGGCGACGGTCGTGTCGGCGCCGAGGACGACCTCGTCCAGGCAGTACTCGACCGATTCCGCCTTCTCGCGGGCAAGGCGTCTGACGTATGCTTCCGGCGTCTCGCCGCCGCGCGGCGTTTCATCCACCTCACGGCCCGTGCGCGCCATGAAGGGGATGCCCGCGCGCGCCAGAATCTCGCGGCGTCGAGGGGATTGAGAAGCCAGTACGAGCATACCTGCATGTTACAATGTGGGCTTCCGTACCCGATGAAACCAGCCAGCGCACTTTTTGGAAAGCTCAAGTTCCCGGTCGACTCGGTCACCCTGGAACAGGTGGCGTGCGCCGCCTGGAAAGCTACCGTAGGGAAGAAGATCGCTTCGCATGCAAGAGCTTTGAGCCTGGTTCGGACCCACCTGATAGTCGAGGTGGACGACGCGGTTTGGAAATTCCAGTTATTCTCGATGTCGCGGATGATCGTAACGCAGCTCGAAAAGCGGCTCGGGGCGGGTGTGGTTTCGGATATTGAGTTCAGGGTCGCGGCCGAGCGGCGGCATCCGCGGAGGGCGCAGTCGGCCGAGCCCGGAGACTTGGCGGGCGCAGCCTGCATTTCCGACGATGCCAATGGAATTGAGGATCCTGTTCTGCGCCGCATCTACAAGGCTGCGCGTCGAAGGGAATCGGCTTGAAGATCACCGAAAAGGAAGTTCGCTACGTGGCCGAGCTGGCCAATCTGAATCTTTCCGAAGACGAGGTGGGGAAGTTCCTGCACGACCTCGACGATATCCTGGTCCATATGGACCGTCTCAACGAGATCGACACCTCGGGCGTCGAGCCGATGGCGCAGGTCCTATACGACGCTGAAGAAACCGCTACGTTGAGGGAAGACATCCCGCGCGTCACGCTGAGTAATAAGGATGCGCTCGCGAACGCCCCTCTCTTCGGAGGCGGCTATTTCAAAGTACCCGAAGTGGTGAAGCGCTGACAGCCATGGAAATCCCGACGCTCACGATCGACGCGGTCAAAGAGGGTTTGCGCGCTCGACGTTTCAGCGCCACCGAACTGGCGAGTGAAGCGCTGAAGTTCGCGCGCGCCGAGAATCCGAAGACGAACGCCTATCTCACTTTCTGCGACGAACGCGCGCTTTCCGCCGCGGCCGCGGTGGACGCGAAGCTCGCCCGCGGCGAAGATCCGGGTCCGCTCGGCGGCGTTCCGGTCGCGGTCAAGGATGTGATTCTGACGCGGGGCGTGCGCACGACGTGCGGCTCGAAGCTGCTCGCCGACTACGTCCCCCCTTACGACGCAACCGCTGTCATTCGGCTGGAACAGGCGGGTGGTATCATCCTTGGGAAAACGAATTGCGACGAGTTTGCCATGGGATCTTCGAATGAGAACTCCGCGTTCGGGCCCGTGCGCAACCCGGTTGCTCCGCACCGCGTGCCGGGCGGGTCGAGCGGAGGGTCGGCGGCGGCCGTCGCGCAAGGCACGGCGGTGGTTTCGCTCGGGTCGGATACGGGCGGCTCCATCCGGCAGCCGGCCTCGTTCTGCGGTGTGGCCGGCGTTACACCGACCTACGGACGCGTCTCGCGCTACGGTCTCACGGCTTTTGCGAGTTCGCTCGATCATATCGGACCGTTCGCGCGCACGGTCAAGGATTCGGCCACGCTGCTGCGCGTGATTGCGGGCCGCGACGAGATGGACTCCACCTCGGCCGCGGCGCCCGTGCCCGATTACGAAGCGCTGCTCGATCGGAACGTGCGCGGCGTGAAAATAGGGTTGCCACGCGAATATTTCAAGGGACTCGCCAGCGAGACCGGCGACTTGATCGCCTCCGGGATCGAAACGTTGAAGCGGCTGGGCTGCGAGATCCGCGACATCAGCCTGCCTTCGACGGACTATGCCATCGCCTGCTACTACATCATCTGCACGGCCGAGGCGAGTTCGAATCTGGCGCGCTACGACGGCGTCCGCTATACCTTTCGTTCCCCGAATTCGCCTTCGCTCGGCGCCATGTATCGCAACACGCGCGGAGAAGGATTCGGCACCGAGTGCAAGCGCCGCATCATGCTCGGGACCTACGTCCTGAGCGCCGGCTACTACGATGCCTATTATTTGAAAGCGCAAAAGGTGCGGGGCCTGATTGCGCGCGATTTCACAAACGCGTTCGCCGAGGTAGACGCGATTGTTGCGCCCGTTTCGCCGTTTCCGGCCTTCAAGCTCGGTGAGAAGGTCGACGATCCCTTGGAGATGTACCTGTCCGATATCTATACGATCACGGGCGACCTGGCGGGTATCCCTTGTATGAGCGTTCCCTGCGGAAAGACCGCCGGCGGCCTTCCCGTGGGCATGCAGATTCTGGCGAATCATTTTGACGAGGCGCGCATGTTTCGCCTCGCCGACGCATTTGAAAAGGAGACGAACTGATGGCATTTACGCTACCTGGGCTCCCTTACGCGCACGGCGCGCTTGAGCCCCATATCGACGCGAAGACCATGGAAATCCATCACGGCAAGCATCACAACGCTTACGTGACCAACCTTAATAAGGCGCTCGAATCGGCGCCCGAACTGGCCGGCGCGAGCATCGAAGAACTGCTCGCAAACGGTTGCGCCGCGGTTCCCGAGGGAATTCGCACGGCAGTCCGCAACAACGGAGGCGGCCACGCAAATCATTCTTTGTTCTGGAAGGCCATGGCTCCGAACGCCGGCGGCGAACCGGTTGGCAATCTTGCGGCGGCAATCGCATCCGCGTTCGGCAGCTTTGCCGCGTTTAAGGAAAAGTTCGCCGCGGCGGCAGCCACTCGCTTCGGCTCCGGCTGGGCGTGGCTGGCGAAGGACGCGTCGGGGAAGATTGAGATCCTCTCGACTCCGAATCAGGACACCCCGCTCATGGAGGGCAAGTTCCCAATCCTCGGTCTGGACGTTTGGGAGCATGCGTACTACCTGCACTATCAAAATCGCCGGCCGGACTACGTTGCCGCGTGGTGGAACGTTGTCGACTGGGCAGAGGCTGAGAAGCGCTTCAATTCGTAGCCGCCATTTCGGGATGACGGGGCGGATAGATCCGGCCCTTGAAGCGGGCATCGAGTTGAATGGTACGGGCGGTCCCGGCGGTCTCGCACCGCCGCCGCCCGCCCGAGCCGGTTTTGGGGTACAATATTAGGATTAATCCGCGTGCGTCCGCTTCATCCTCAATTTATGCAACGAACCGGAAGATGGGCACGTCTCCATAAAGGCGCAGAGTGGAAAGGAACCGGTATTCATGAGTTTTAACAGGCGCATCAGCCTGAACAGCGCCTTGGTTTGTCTCTGCTGCTTCTTGGGTCTAGCAACCGCTGCACAGCAGCAGCCGGCGCCACCGGCTCAGCCCCCTGCGCAGCAGAAGAAACCATCTCCATTTGAGTCCGTGCCGCAGTCGGCCGAACCGGCAAAGCCGGCAGCGGCTCCGCAGGCATCGCCGTCAACGCAACAGCCCAAGCCGCTTCTGGAGGTCCCGACGGCTCCTCCCGAGGCGCCGAAGCCTGCAACCGCCGATAACACGATTGAAGTGATTGAGTTCCGAGGCGCTCGGCGGGTCCCACAGGAGACCATGCGCGCCCTCATTTTTTCGAAAAAGGGCGACGTTCTGAGCGAGGAAACGCTCCGGCGCGACTTCATGGCTCTCTGGAATACGAGCCGCTTCGACGATATCCGCCTCGAAACCGAACCCGGCCGCGCCGGCCTGATCGTCCGCTTTGTGGTTTCGGAGCGGCGCGTCATTCGTTCGATTAAGTACGAGGGCATCAAGTCCGTCACGGTTTCCGAAATCCTCGACAAGTTCAAAGAACGGAAAGTCGGCCTGACCGTCGAGTCGCAGTACGATCCGAACAAGGTGCAGCACGCGCGCGTCGTCTTACAGGAGTTTCTTGCCGAGCGCGGCCGCCAGTTCGCAAGCGTCGAGCCGGACATCAGGCAGATCCCGCCGTCATCGCTTGAAGTCGTCTTCAACGTCAACGAAGGGCCGAAGGTCAAGGTCGGAACCATCGACGTAACGGGCAACGAGGTTTTCAACGACCGCGAAGCCATACGGGCGATGAAGAACCTGCGCCCCATCGGTATCCCGCACTCGATCTTCCTGGAGAGCCTTTTCGCCAAGACCTTCGACTCCACCAAGCTCGAAGAAGACAAGGACCGTCTTCGCAGCGCCTATCAGGACAAGGGCTATTTTACCGCTAAGGTTCTCGATCAGAAAGTCGAGATGCGCGAAGTGGGCGGCGGAAAGTTCCGTATCCCGCTGTTCAAGCCCAACAAACCAGGGAAGCGCGCGGATATCACCGTCCCGGTCGAAGAAGGCCGCAAGTATGTCCTCAACAAGATCAACTTTGTGGGAGTCAAGCTGTTCCGCACGCCGGAAACCCTGATGCAGCCTCTGTTTCAGATGCAGGAAGGGACTGTTTTCTCGACCGCCAAGCTCCGCAAGGGCCTGGAGAACATGCGAAAGCTTTACGGTGAATTCGGCTACATCGACTTCGTTCCCGAGCCGGACTTCAACGTCATTCCCCAGTCCGACAAGATCGATCTGACCTTGACGGCGGACGAAGGCAAACAGTTTTTCGTCCGCCGCATCGATTTTACCGGCAACACCACGACGCGCGACCGCGTGATTCGCCGGGAGATCCTTCTCGACGAAGGCGACATGTACAACACGCGCCTGTGGGACTTGAGCATTTTGCGTCTGAACCAGCTTGGCTACTTTGAAGTGCTGAAAGAAAACGAAGCGGCCGAGATCAAGCGTATCCCGCAGAGCAACACGATCGACATTACGCTCAAGGTGAAGGAGCGAGGCAAGAACTCCGTCGGACTTACCGGAGGCGTTTCGGGCATTTCCGGGAGCTTCGTGGGCTTCAATTATTCGACGAACAACTTCCTGGGGCTTGGTGAAACGCTCTCCATCGATTCGCAAATCGGCACCCGTACGAAGTCCGTCAGCTTCGGCTTTACCGAGCCTTATTTCCTGGATAGGCCGATTCAACTCGGCTTCCTCGTGTACCTGAGCCAGTTCAACTTCGATCAGGGCCGCGAATACTCTCTTCTGAGCGGGCGCAACCTGCTGCCCTACTTCGATGCGCTCGGTAAAGACAACCTGCTGAACTACAGCCAGAACGGCTGGGGCTTCAATGTCTCGTCAAGCTATCAGTTGAAACGAAGCTTCGCGCGCGTCGGCGTCACCTACGGATACGACAATTCGAACATCAAGGTGCTGAGCACGGCTTCGCGCCAGTACTTCGAGTTCATCAATTTTCAGGGCATCAGCGGACCGAACTCCCTATCGGGTATCAAGACGAGCAAGATCACTCCCTCTTACTCGTACAATACCGTCAACCACCCGATCAACCCGACCGGCGGAAGGCGCCTGTATCTGACAACGGAATTCGCGGGCAGCTTCCTTGGAGGCAACGTGAACACGTGGCGTCCGGCGATCGACGCCGCCTATTTCGTCCCTTCCAAACTGAATAAGAAACACATCCTGGGCTTCCATCTGCAAGGTTCTTTCCTTACCGGTTACGGCGGGAAAGTAGCCCCGCCTTTCTCCCGCCGTTACATCGGCGGTGAACAGGATATCCGCGGATTCGACATTTGGGGCATAAGCCCGATCGCCTTTGTGGCGAGTGAGGCGGACATCAACATTCTGAACGACGACGGCAGTGCGCGCCTGCAGAAGACCATTGTCGACGGAGTGGAGCGGTTCTCCCCCACTACGATGAAAATCCCGATCTATCAGTTGGTGTTCCCGGGCGGCGATACCGAAGTCGTCACCAACTTCGAGTACCGCATTCCGATCATTGGACCGGTGACGCTCGCCCCGTTCTTCGACGCCGGGTTCAACAAGATCACGAAGCCGGGCCAGTTGCGGATGAACGTAGACCGCGTCAACGAACTCAACAGCCGGTATCCCCAGTCGGGTTTCGACGGACGCGCGGTCATCGCGCCGGGAACGCAAAAGATCCGCATGTCCACCGGTCTCGAACTGCAGGTCATGCTGCCGGTTGTGAACGCGCCGTTCCGTCTCTACTGGGCCTACAATCCCAGCATCGTCCAGTCGTTCCTGCAGCCGCCAATCGTGGCGGACCGGTCCTTCTTCCCGAATAACGCCACGTTCCTGAACTCCATTGCATCGTTCGGGCAGGCTACACCGTTCTTTGAACGCCGGAAAATCTTCCGGTTTACCATCAGCCGTACGTTCTGAAAGGAGTATTTGTGAAAACATCGTTCCTATACCTGCCTGCGCTCTGCATCGGTCTGTCGCTCGCGGCGGAAGCGCAGACCAAGGTGGGGATCATCCACATCCAGAATGCCATCCTGGCCACGAAGGAAGGACAGAAGACATTCGGAGGTCTCCAGCAGCGCTTCCTGCCAAAAAAGGCTGAACTCGACAAAAAGCAGGCCGATATTGCCGCGCTGCAGGATCTGCTTAAGAAGGGCAGCAACACGATGGCCGAGGAAGCCCGCACGAAACTGATGCGCGAGATCGACCAGAAAACCAAGGCCTTCAATCGCGATGCCGAAGACGCTCAGGCGGAATTCGAGCAGGAGCAGAACAAGCTCATGCAGGGAGTCGGCCAGAAGATGATGGCCGTCATCGACAAGTACGCCAAGGACAACGGATATAGCCTGATTCTGGACGTCAGTTCCCCGCAGAACCCGGTTCTCTACGCTGGAAACAACATTGATGTCACCCAGGAAGTTGTCGGTCTCTTCGACAAGAACTCTCCGGGGGATTCGTCCCCAGCCGCCGCAAAGCCTGACGGGGGGCTTGGGGTGCCGCCCGCGGCCAAGCCCGCAGCGCCGCCCGCTGTGCGCCGCCCGCCCGGCGCCGTGAAGTAGCGCGCGCACTATAGGGGACTGCCGCCTCTGCGACCCGTGGCCATCGCCGGCATTGGGAAAACGGCGTTCGGTTCCTTTCCCGAACGCGATCTCCTGAGTCTTGCCCGCGAAGCCGCGGAGGAGTGCATGCGAAACGCGGGCGTTTCCGCCGCGAATATCGACGCCTTTCATTTGGGTAACTTCGCCGGGCCGTCCTTTACCGGACAGAATCACATTGCCCCTTACGTTTCGGCCAGCCTGGGAATCACGGGAGTTCCCTCGACGCGCTTTGAGGCGGCCTGCGCATCCGGTGGAGCCGCGTTCTTTCACGCCGCCGCCTGCGTCGCGGGCGGCGTGCACGATGCAATCCTGGTGGTTGGCGTTGAAAAAATGACCTCCCAGCCGACGCCGAAAGTTGCCGAAATTCTTGCATCGGCGGGCGATTGTTCAGGTGAAGTGCGCGCGGGCTCCACGTTTCCCTCGCTGTTCGCGATGATCGCGCGGAGGCACATGCACGAGTTCGGCACGACTCGCGAGCATCTGGCGGCGGTCGCTGTGAAGAACCACGCAAATGGCGCTTTGAATCCATCCGCGCATTTGAGGAAGACGATTACCATCGAACAGGCGCTTGCGGGCAAGCCGGTGGCCGACCCTCTCACCCTTTTCGACTGTTCGCTTGTCAGCGACGGCGCGGCGGCAGTCCTTGTTACCACTCTCGAACACGCTCGCGAACTCTCCGCGAGGCCGGTGCGCGTACTTGGGATTGGACAGGCGAGCGACCACGTCGCTCTCGACCGCAAGCGCGACATCACCACATTTCCGGCCGTGAAGGCCGCGGCCGAGCGAGCCTACCGGATGGCCGGCGCGGGGCCGAGCGAAATCGATTTCGCGGAGCTGCACGATTGCTTTACCATCGCCGAAATTATCGCCCTGGAAGACCTTGGCTTCGTTGAACGCGGAGCGGGCGGACCCTTCTCGGCTGCCGGCTGCACGGCCATCGGCGGATCGAAGCCTGTCAACACGAGTGGCGGGCTCAAGTCCAAAGGTCACCCGGTAGGCGCGACGGGCGTGGCGCAGCTCTGCGATCTGGCGCTGCAGATTCGCGGTGAGGCCGGTCCCCGCCAGGTGAAGCGCCACTCGCTTGGCCTCGCACAGAATCTAGGCGGCTCAGGCGCATCCTGCGTCGTCACAATCCTGGGTGCGGCATGACGGCGGTAGTCTACACGGAAACCGTGGTACATTCGGCGCCCACGGCATTTGTCGAAGACGCGCCTTATCAACTCGCCATCGTCACGCTCGACGACGGAAGCAGGCTCACGGTCCGCATCGAAGGCCCGCGGGTCGCGATCGGCGACGCGGTATGCCGTGTAAGATCGCAAGACGGTATTTTCTATTTTCGGAGAGAAGAATAAGAATGAAGCTTGCTTCACGCATGGACGGGATTCTGGTGGAATCCGCTTTCGAGGTGTTGGTAAAGGCCAGGGCGCTTGAGGCGCAGGGCCGCAGCATCGTGCATCTGGAGATTGGAGAGCCGGATTTCCCGACGCCGGCCCACATCGTGGAGGCCGCCAAGAAAGCCCTCGACGACGGCTGGACGCACTACGGGCCCACGCAGGGCCTGCCTGAATTGCGTGAAGCGATCGCGGAGCACATCTCGGCCACCCGTAACATCAACGTGGGTCCGCAGCACGTCTGCGTCGTTCCGGGCGGCAAGCCTATTATCTTTTTCCCGATGATGGCGTTGCTTGAACCGGGCGACGAGGCTATCTATCCGAATCCGGGCTTTCCGATCTACGAATCGATGATAAATGTCTGCGGCGCGAAAGCAGTCCCAATGCCGCTCACCGAGGGCAGGGCCTTTTCTCTCGATCTCGACCTGCTGCGCGACAGTCTCACGCCCCGAACGAAGATGCTCGTGTTGAACTCGCCGCAGAACCCCACGGGCGGGCTTATTCCCGAAGACGACATCCGCGCCATCGCGGATCTGGTGCGCGACCGCGATCTCATCGTACTCTCCGACGAGATCTATTGCCGTATCCAGTACTGCGACAAGCCGCCGTTCTCGATTGCGAGCCTTCCCGGCATGCTCGAGAAGACGATTATTCTCGACGGCTTCTCGAAAACATTCGCAATGACGGGATGGCGCATGGGATACGGCGTCATGCCGATATGGCTCGTGGACGCGGTGAACAAGCTGATGGTGAACTCGAATTCTTGCACGGCGAGTTTCACGCAGCGCGCCGGAATTGCGGCGCTGCGTGGGCCGCAGGACGACGTTTACAAAATGGTCGCCGAGTTCCGCCGCCGCCGCGATGCGTTTTGCGCGGGGTTGAACTCGATTCCAGGATTCCGCTGTACCCTGCCGGGCGGCGCGTTCTACGCCTTCGCGAATATTACGGGAACGGGGCGGACTTCGAAAGAACTGGCGGATTTCCTCCTGAATGAGGCGGGCGTGGCCTGTTTGAACGGGGCCGCATTCGGAGCGTACGGCGATGGGTTCCTCCGGTTTAGCTATGCTAATTCACTGGAGAACCTGATGGAAGCGGTGGATAGGATTAAGCGGGCATTGTAAGCGCCGCCTGCGAACATTAGGAGTCATCAATGCTTTTTCAGTCGATCGGTCTGGCTCTTCTTCTTTCCCTTCCGGCGGCGCCCGCCGACTGGCCGCAGTGGCGCGGCGTGAACCGCGACGGAATTTCGCCCGAGACAGGACTGCTAAAATCCTGGCCTGCCGGCGGACCGCGCCTTGTATGGAAAGCTGCCGGTCTGGGCGAGGGCTATTCCGCCTTCTCCGTCGTCGATGGACGGCTTTTCACGCAGGGACAGCGCGGCGAGTCGGAGTTCGTGCTGGCCCTCGATGTGGCCACGGGTAAGAAACTCTGGGAGGTGGCGGCGGGGAAGCCGTTCCGCGAGCGCCGCGGCCACGGGCCACGCGGCACGCCGACCGTCGACGGCAACGTTCTCTACGCAGAAGGCGCGGACGGCACTCTGGTGTGTCTCGAAACCAAGACCGGAAAGCAGGTCTGGAAGGTCAACCTGGTCGATAAGTTCGGTGCTGACGTCATCCATTGGGGCATGAGCGAGTCGCCGCTGGTGGATGGCGAAAGCCTCATCGTCACCCCTGGCGGCAGAGGGGCCTCGCTCGTCGCGCTCAACAAAAAGTCAGGCGAATTGATCTGGAAGTCGCAAAGCGACCGCGCGGGATATTCCTCTCCGGTCGCCGCCAATGTCGGAGGCACGCGCGTAATCATGGCGCTGACCGGTGAGGCCGCTATCGGGCTCTCGGCGAAGAACGGCGAACTGCTGTGGCGCTACGATAAGGTGTCCAACCGCACGGCCAATATCGCGACTCCGATTTTTTCGGACGGCAAGGTCTTCGTTTCGACCGACTACGGGACCGGCGGTGCGCTCCTGAAGCTTGCCGCCGAGGGCGGTGGCGTCAAAATGTCCGAGGTCTATTTCAGCCGCGAGATGAAGAATCACTACAGCTCTTCCGTTCTTGTAAACGGATACCTGTACGGCTTCAATAGCACGGTACTCACCGCGATGAAGTTCGAGACGGGCGAAGTGGCATGGAGGGATCGCAGCGTCGGTAAGGGTTCGGTGACCTACGCGGACGGCCACCTTTACACGCTTGGCGAGAACGGCGTGATGGGGCTGGTGGAAGCCACGCCTGAAGGGTACAAGGAAAAGTCCCGTTTCGAAATCCCGCGCGGCGAATTCCCCACGTGGACGCCGCCGGTGATTGCCAACGGAAAACTCTTCCTGCGGGAGCAGGACAATCTGTATTGCTACGACATCAAGGGGACGTAGTAGATCGGGCCGCAGCTTGGGACATACGTGGGGCAGACGATCGCCTTTTGTCGTCTGCCATGAGCCCGCCCAAACGCGGTTCACTTGAACGGTTGCCGCCCTTCTACGTGTTCATGCGGGATTCGGACCATGGTATTGGACTATGGTACAAATTGAATATGCGGGAAATCGCGATTTCCAAGTTCAAGGCAACATGTTTGGCCGTCTTGGAGGACGTGCGGCGGACCGGCACGCCCGTACGGGTCACGCGATTCGGACGTCCGGTAGCCGAGGTGGTGCCGGCCATTCCCAAAGCGTCTGCCTCCTGGCTGGGCTGTGCGAAACACTCCACCGAGATCTCCGGTGACATCACCGAACCTGTCGGAGCATTTAGCCGCTGGACGGTTCGGAAATGAAGTTACTGCTCGACACGCACATCTGGATTTGGGCCATCCATAGTCCTGAGAAACTGGGTCGAAGAGTTCGGCGCGAACTTGAGCGAGCCGGTAATGAACTGTATCTATCGCCGGTGTCGATTTGGGAAGCGCACCACCTGGTACGGCGGAAGCGCCTTCGCATACGCCCGGACTTTGCGCAGTGGCTCGATGAAGTGATGGCCATGGTTCCACTCCGGGAAGCGCCCTTTACCTTTGCAGTCGCCGCCGATGCTTCGAAAATTGAGCTTCCCCAATCCGATCTCGGGGACATCTTTCTGGCCGCAACCGCCTTGGTCCTCGACCTTACGCTGGTGACAGCCGACTCGCAACTGCTGGCTTGCTCATGGCTGAAGACGCTTCCCAATCACTGAAGAGTTCAACCGTTGAGCGTTTGTTTCAGCCCCGCGTCGCCGGCGCTGACCCTCGATAAGCCACAGGGTATTCGCCCCTCATTGCGAAAGTGAACGGTACCTCCACTTACTTCGGCGCTTTCGCCGCATTTGCAATTGTCCGCGCAAGCTGATTGACCACCTTGCTCTCATTTCGCGCCACCTCGTAGTAGGCGGCTTTCAGCAGCTGGTCCTTGCGGTTGAGAAGCGTTTCACGGATGTTCTGCTGCACTCTCGGATCGGTCAGCTCACGCTGCCCGGCGGGTTCCTTCGTGATCACTTTCAGGAGGCGGTAGCCCTCCTGGGTTCGAATCACGGGCGATACCTGTCCTGGCTGCATCGACATCACCATCTTCCGCAGTTCCGCGTTCGCCTTTTCCAAAGCGGATTGCGGCACAAAACCCAGGTCGCCTCCGTTTGGCGCCGTATTCGGGTCCTCGGAATAGCTTTGCGCGACGATCGCGAAATCTTCGCCCTGCTTAATGCGCGCTTCAAGCATCTGGACCTTCTTCTTCGCCTGATCTTCGCTCTGCGCCTTGTCGTTCTTGAGATTCCGCACGTTCGGATCGTTGAAAGGCGTTACAAGAATCTGCGCCATATGAACCTGCGGCTCGGGCAGGTTGAAGCTCGCCTTGTTCGCGTTATAGAAAGCGGCCACATCGGCGTCGGTAATGCTGATATGGGACGTGATCTCCTTATTGAAAAGCTTCTGGATACTCAGGTCGCGCCGCAACTGGCTCTTCAACTCGTCGGCCGTCATCTTGCGCGATTGCAGCTGCTTCTGGAACTCCTCCTGCGTGTAAGGGGCTTTCAGTTCGTTAAACTTGGCATCCACGTCGGAGTCCACCGCCATCAGGCTCAACTTCTCGGCCCGCTGCAGCATGATCTCGTTGTCGATCAGGCTTCGCAGAATCTCAAGTTTCTGGATGGATATCTGGTCGTCGCTCGACTGCTCGGCGCCTGGCGTCACTTGAGACTGATATGTCCTCTCCAGCTCGGCGAACGTGATGGCCCGGTTGTTGACCATCGCGGCGACGTTCGTCGAAGGGGACTTTGAGCACCCGGAAAAGAACAAGGGCAGCGCGGCGCCAAGGACCGCTGCCGGGAGGGTTTGAAAACGCATAATCGGAATCTCATCCTAACTTGGGTAAAAGGTACAATAACACGATATGCGAGTTGGAATGATCGGCACGGGAGCCATCTCCCACAAACACGCGCAAGCGTACAGGAATATCGGCTACAAGCTCACGGTCTGCACGGACATTTTCGAAGACGCCGGGCGGCGTTTCGCGGACCAATATGGCGCCGAATTCGTCCCCACATATGAAGAGGTTTGCCGGCATCCGAACGTCGACTATGTGGACGTATGCACGTTCCCGGATTTCCGCCAGCAGCCGCTCGCGATTTGCGCCGAGGCCGGCAAGCACATCCAGGTGCAGAAGCCGATCTCGACGAACATCGAGACCGCGCGCGCCATGGTCGAAACCGCGCGCAAGGCGGGAATCGTCTTCGGCGTGGTGAGCCAGCACCGCTTTGACGATTCGAGCCAATTCTTGAAGCGTGCGATCGCCGCCGGCCGGCTTGGCAAGCTTCTCGAGTGCGATTGCTATGTGAAATGGCACCGCAGCGCAGCCTACTATTCCAGGCCTATCAAGGGGAGCTGGGCCACCGAAGGCGGCGGCGCGCTCATCAATCAGGCGATCCATCAGTTGGACATTCTTCGCTGGCTCTCCGGCCCCGTGGACGAACTGTTTGGTTATTGGCAGCTTGGCGCGCTGCACAAGATCGAATCGGAAGACGTCGTGAACGCCGTGGTGAAATATGCGAACGGCGCAACGGGAGTGATTCAAGCCTCAACGGCATTCTGGCCCGGCTACACGGAGCGAACGGAGTTTCACGGGACCAAAGGCACCGCGATCATTTCCGGCGACAAGCTCACCACCTGGGACGTGGAGAACGACGAGGGCGAGCCCGCACCCGTGGAAAAAGATGTCGCCTCGGGCGCGTCCGATCCTATGGCGATTTCACTCGAGCCTTTCGAGCGCCAGTTCCTCGATTTCGGCGAGGCGATCCGCACGGGCCGCCAGCCGCTGGTGAGCGGTGAAGAAGGTTGCAGCGCGCTCGAGATCTGCATGGCCGTGTACGAGTCCTGCCGGACCCGCCAAAAGGTCAAGTTGAGGCGGGCTTAATGGGCTGGACGTCGGTGCGCGTTCCAGCGTCGAGCGCTAATCTCGGCCCTGGTTTTGACGCGTTGGGGATGGCGCTTGGCGTCTATCTCGACTGCCGCTTCCGTCCGGCGCGGGAGCTTTCGATTTCGGTGGCGGGCAAGGACGCCGGTTTGATTTCAACCGGCGCCGATAATCTGATCTGGAAGACCGTGCTCGACGTGGCGGAGAACGCGCGCGAGCAGGCTCCGGCCATCGAGCTCCTCATTGAAAACCAGATCCCCTTGGGAAAAGGCTTAGGTTCGAGTGCGGCCGCCCTCACCGCGGGCGTCGTGATTGCCGACAAGTTGCTTGGTCTCGGATGGAAGCCCCTGCGTATCCTCGATGAAGCCGCGCGCCTGGAGGGCCATCCCGACAACGTCGCTGCTTGTGTGCTAGGCTCGATCGTCGCGAGCGCAATCGATTCGGGAGGCGTCGCGCGCGCCGTGCGTCTCGACCTGCCTGAGAATTTCGGCGTCGCGGTAGTCGTGCCGGATTTCGTGCTGCCCACTTCAAGGGCGCGGTCGGTGCTCCCGGAAACCTATTCGAAGGCCGACGCGGTTTTCAACGTTCAGCGCGTGGCTCTGCTCGTGGCCGCGTTCGCCACTGGATCGATCGGAGCGTTCCCCGCGGCGCTCGCGGACCGCTTTCATCAGCCGTACCGGGCTCCCCTCGTACCGGGCCTCGAAGATATTCTCAAGCTCCGCGCGCCCGGCTTGCTCGGCTGCGCTCTGAGCGGCGCGGGGCCGTCCATATTGGTATTCTACGAGCGCGGCTATGAGCCGGTGTGCGATCTGGTTCGCCAGGTCTTCGGATTTCACGGCCGCGACTCCGAAGTGCTCCTCACGGACATTCCGGAACACGGCTTTCAATTGAGAGAGGAAGCGGATTGATGGAAAATTCCAAGAAGTTTCTTGCGGGAATGGGGTTGCCGGAGGGTGACCCGCGCGAGTGCCCTTCGTCCGGCAAACGCTTCCCGGACGGCGGTCAATATCGATTTGAAATCCCCAGCACGGAAGGGCCGCGCGCGCTCACCGGGGTGCTGCGCGAAGCCGAGGCCCGAAAGGTCCCGGTGCATCGGGTAAGCCAAGGCAGCGGGATCATGCTGATGACCGATGGCGAGATTTCCGAAATGCTGGCCATCGGACGCGACGCGGGAATCGAAGTGAATCTCTTCATCGGTCCTCGTGCGACTTTCGACACGGGAGCACAAGCGTTTTCGCTCGCGGGCAAGAGCCTCGGGCTTAGCCTGCGCGGAGCGGATCAACTCGTCTATGCGATGGAGGATACCAGGCGCGCTGTCAAGCTTGGCCTGCGGAGCGTGCTCGTGTCCGATTACGGCATTCTTCAGATCGTCGGAAAAATGAAGGCCGCGGGCGAGTTGCCCGCCGATCTCGTGATCAAGACATCGGTCATGATGGCGCCCGCGAATCCCGCGAGCGCGCGTCTTCAGGAAGACTTGGGAGCGACGACCATCAACATTCCGTCCGATCTTTCGATACCGCAGATCGCGGGAATTCGCGCGGCAATCGGCGCGCCGATCGATTTTTACGTCGAGGCGCCGGACAATATTGGCGGTTTCCTGCGGTACTACGAGATTCCCGAGTTGATCCGGGTGGCCGCGCCGATATACTTGAAGTTCGGGCTGCGAAATTCGGCGGACGTCTATCCGAGCGGTTCGCACCTTGAGAATACGGTGGTATCGTACTCGCGAGAGCGCGTGCGCCGCGCCGAGCTTGCCATGGGGATGATCGCGCGGTATTGTCCGCATTACTTGATGTCGCCGCTTCGCGCGGCGGATTTGGGGATTCCAGCATGAAAACAAAAACGTTGAACATTGCACTGGCGCTGGCATTGGCGGTTCCGCCTCTGGCCCTCGCTCAAGAAGAACCGGGCGCGCTAAACAAGGCTGCCGGAAAGACGAAAGACGCGGCGGAGGCGACAGGCAAAGCCGCCAAGAAGGCCGGGAAAAAGGCTGGCGATAAAACCAAAGCGGGCGCGAATGCGGCCGGCAGAGGCGTGAAAAAGGGTGCGGAGAAGACCGGCGAGGCGGCAAAGGACGCGGCCGAGGCCACCCGCGACGGCGTGAAGAAGGGAGCCGAGAAGACCGGAGAAGTCACTAAGGACGCGGCGGAAAAGACCGGCGCCGCGGTGAAGAAGGGCGTTGGCAAAGTCATTACCAAGCCGAAAGGGAAGAAGGCGCCGGCCGGGAATTAGGCCGCATTCCCCGCAGGGCCGCAAGAGCGGCGCGCTGGAGGTTTACACCATGCCCGTAAGCGAACCCACTCCACCGCGGTGTGAATAGCTCCGCGCGCAGAAATTCTCCGCCCGTCATTTTCGCCGGCCTGCCGAAGATGCGAAACCGCCCCATTCGAGCCATCTCCGGTCACGCGATTTGCGCTCCGCGATGGCGGTGGCGAAATAGTCTATACTCTCAACCTGGAGGTGGGCGTGTTTTGTCATCATTGCGGTACTGAGATTCAGAGCGGCGGGGCGTTTTGTCCGAGTTGTGGAAAGAATGTCGCGGGAGGACCGGGGGGGCAGTGGACCCCGAAGGCGGTTATCGAAGTCCGCACAGGGCATTGGATCGGGCGCGGATGGGAATTGGTGAAAGCCGACATGTTCGTCTTCGCCGTGATGACCATCCTGTACGCGGTGATTGTGAGCGCCGGAGCTTTCGTCGTCCAGGGCGCGATGGCGGCCGGTTTCCAGATTGTCTTCATGAGAAAGCTCCAGGGACGTCCAGTCACGATGTCCAACCTTTTTGACGGCTTCAGCTTTTTCCTGCCCACACTGCTGGCGCACCTCGTGATCGCCGTGTTTACATTCGCCGGTTTGGTCGCCTGCATAGTCCCGGCTCTGGTGATTACCGCCATGTATCAGTTCACGAACCTGTTTATCTTCGACAAGAACATGGATTTCTGGACCGCCATGAAGGCGAGTCATGCACTCGTCGAGCGGGACTATTTCGGATTCACGGTATTTCTGATTGCGATTGTCCTGGTGAATTTGCTCGGCCTGTTATGCTGCGTCGTTGGACTTCTGTGGACCGTGCCCCTGACGTATGCGGCGGTAACCGTGGCTTACCAGGAAACAGTCGGCTTTGAGGCAATCCCTGACTGACCGTTTTGATCCGATCCCGCTTCCGGCGGACCACCTCTGGGAGCGCGCGGCTGCAGCCATGGCGCTGCTCTTTTTCCTGCTCTATTCGCCGCCAGCCGAGCCGTCGTTTTCGTTATGCGGGTTTCTCCGGTTTACCGGACGCCCGTGCCCCTTTTGCGGGATGACCCGCGCGCTGTGCTCCTTGGCGAAAGGCGACTGGCGGGCGGCGCTCGATTTTCACGCGCTCAGTCCGGCGGTGATGGCGGCCGCCATCTGGGTGCTCGCGCGGGGCAGGATCTCGATCGGCCGCGGCTGGCAGGCCTGCGGCTTGGCATTTGGGCTTTTCGGCCTGGTTCGCTTTTTGCGGATTTACATGTCGTGAACGACCTGCGCGGCCGGGTTCGATCCCACGAACGGGTCGCGCGGTATCACCATCCAGGCGATCAGATACGCAAGGAAGCCGACGCCCGTCGCGATCGCGATGCAGAGCCACGCCACACGGACCAGGGTCACGTCGAGGTCCAGGTAGCGGGCGAATCCGGCGCAAACCCCGCCTACCTTTTTGCCCTCGCGAGGAAGGCTGAGCGTGCGCCGGGCATAGTCCGGTACCGGGCCGCCAATGCCCGTCGATTTGCCGCAGTGGGGGCAGAAGCGGG
Source organism: Candidatus Sulfopaludibacter sp. SbA3 (assembly GCA_945893365.1). Lineage (GTDB taxonomy): Bacteria > Acidobacteriota > Terriglobia > Bryobacterales > Bryobacteraceae > SYKU01. The sequence continues at coordinate 19,629 of CAMDED010000128.1, forward strand.
CGCCGTTGTCGATTATGACGCCACATTGTGTGCAATACATGTGTGAGTCTCCGTTCGAAAAGTTATACGCAGCGGTCGCGGGGAATGTTCCACGGCGACCCGGTGCCTTGTTCAGAGCTTGTTTGGAATGCAGGGCATTTTGTGTTGCTGAAACTTTCGTCTCGGGGGGACTGGGAATGCGAGCATTAGACGGATGCTCGGCAATCTGAAAGTTGAGCCTCGCGAACGGTTTCGGCGCCGACTTCCAAATAAGCCGTCCCTATGACCAGAAGGATCAGGAAAGGGGTTCAGCGGTCGGGCCCGCCTTTCCTAGATTCCGCACTACGAAGTGAGTTTCGCCAGAGTCCGTTAGGCGATGCATCTCTAGCGAGACCTTGACGTCCCTAGCCGGAAACACGAATGCCGCAGACTGAGAAATTGACTCTCCGGAGCCGATCTGCTTGTACTCAGCCGTGTGCGCCAAGGGGACGTCAATCTCCACAAGAGCTGCCGCTTCGTTGCGATCGCGTCTATAGCTGCCTGCTGACGCTCCTCAGATTCAATTTCGGAAATGCGGACAGTTCCACTGTCGAGCCGAAGTCGTTGCTCACAACTCTGGATGCACCGGATTGCAAGCCAAGCTGCTTAGGCGCTCAGGTTCGATCTCCTTGACCATTCGGATCTCAATTCCAGAAGTGTTCGTCCACTCCACTGCGCCTTCCGCGAAACCTATGATCGAGACGGCCGTCACCTTGTTGAAATTAAAGCGAGATCGTCGGCCTACCAGTTGCTCGATTCATGCACCGGGAGCGGGCCCTTCACCGGGCCGGTCCCGGCATTCGATGAGCCAAGCAATCTCGGTTGAGCCCAGCTTACCCCACGTCAAACTCAGCGAGTTGAACACCATCTTTATGGACTCGACGGTTCGTTTTCACCTCGAAGCCGGGAGGCAACATCACCCTCTCGATCGATGCAACCAGAGCTTCCAGTTGTCTTCCGTCGCCACCCATATGAACCTCGTTTCCGCCAAAGCTCCCGAACGCCTGATAGACCGCTATTATCCAACTGCTGGCGCACGCCGTCAACGAGTGGCGGCGACCATCGGCAACAGCTAGAAGAACGTACTTCGGAGTCGCTCTCGCGTTCCGCGCGGTTCGTGGTTCGTCCCGAGCGTGGCCCCAAACGGCGCTCCGGGAAGCGTCGACCAGCTCCGGCCGGTTGGTCGTCCTCTCGGAAACAATCCATGGCGCTATCTGCAATCCGCCGACCTCCGTCTCCACCCAGACCGCCGTCGAGAAGCCGCCACGAGCCAGGCATTGCGCGACGGAGCGGATCTCTGCCATTGCAATCGGTACGTGAACCTCCGGAATGTCGTACTTCAGCTATCCGGAAGTCAATCTCGCCGCCAGGTCATTCTCACCCCCGACGTCCGTCAAACGGAAATCGCGCTCCTGGAAGAAATACGTCAGCTTCCGATGATCGACACCCAGCAGGCTCAGAACCGTGGCATGCAAATCGTATCGGAATCGTCCTTGCGCGTTTCGGCGAACCGGCCATTGTAGGAACTCAGCAAGTCCAGCATCCCGCGCTGCTGCTGCGAAGTGATTTCCTCGGGCCGCCTCACGTTCAGAATAGGCGTGCCTTCCGTCCTCAACACCGTTCCTTGATACATCGCCGGCAGGAACCCCGAGCCGTACGCGGGCGATCCCGACTTCAGACCGCCATCGAGCATCACCATGAAAGCCGGCAAATTCTCGCTCTCGCTGCCAAGCCCGTAGACCACCCACGACCCCATGCTCGGGCGGCCCAATCGCCCCCACCCCGTGTTCATCCACGTCTGACCGGTGACGTGCGTGAAACCGTCGTGATAACAGGAGCGGACCACCGCCATGTCGTCGGCAAACGCGGACGTGTGCTCAAACAAATCCGAAATCTCAAGCCCGGACTTGCCGCGCCTCTTGAACCTCCGCGCCGACGCCATCAGCGTCACCTTCGCCATGTTCGTGAACTGGAAATCGGTTTTGCCGAAACTCGGCGGGATCGGTTTACCGTCCAATTCCGCAAGCAGCGGCTTTGGATCGAACGTGTCCAGATGACTTGGGCCGCCGTGCATGAATAGGAAAAT
>CAMDED010000129.1 GCA_945893365.1 Candidatus Sulfopaludibacter sp. SbA3
AAGTCAGTGCCGTTCCTGGACGCCGCGTTCTGGCCATCGGCGACAACGCACAGTAACATCGCTCCAAACTCCATCTGGCGTGGCGCGACCAGCAGGCTCCCCAATTCGGCTTGGACTTCCTGCCACCGTATAGCCCCGATCTGAATCCCGTCGAGCGAGTCTGGAAACTCACGCGTCGGCTCTGCCTCCACAATCGCTACTTCGGCTTGCTGGACGGCGTCGTTGCGGCCGTCGAAGGCCAGTTCGCCGAATGGGCCAAACCCAACGACGCCCTACGCCGACTATGCGCAAGTACTTAGGACGCTCTGTTTAGAAGAAGGGACGGCGGCAGATTCCTCATTGGCCGATAGACGCTGCGTTCGTTCACAGAGACGGCGCGGCAGAGCGTTTGCGTCTCGGAGGCCGCACCGATTTCAGACTTCTTGTTTAGTAGGTCTTGCTGAAGCCGTTCCGGGAGTTTGTCACAGTGAAGGAGCCGTCCCGCCTGGCGGAAATCTTGATCCAGTGCGCGGCGCCGTTGTGAACCGGCGCAGCCGGCGAACCGGAACCGGGCCGCGGAGGCGGAATCGGGCTGACGGGCATCGCCGCCGGCTGGTCGTCGATCGTATTGGCGATGAACATTCCGGGCACGGTGTACTCCTGTCCGCTCAGCAGCGAAAAGTGGATCTGCCAGAGATCCTCCAAGCCCGGAGACGAATGCACGCTCTTCATCACGTCCGGTTCGCCGCCCTTGCGAGTGCCGTTGTTCATGATCGCGACGCGGGGGCGGAGGGCGTGCACCAGCACCTCCGAGTTCGAGCTGGCCTGTCCGTGGTGCAAGCCCAACAGCACGTCGACGGCGCCGATACGGTTGTTGGGGCACATCAGCTCGAATTCCTTGTTCCTGGTCAGATCGCCCAAATGAATGGTGCGGAATTTCCCAAAGGCGACGTGGATCCCGACGGATTGAGGATCCTCGGCGTTGTTCTCTCCAGCCTTGAAATCGGCGCAATACGGATTGGGCTTGCCGGCGCCCGTCAACGGCGTTTTGACGGTCTCGCCGGCGGAGGTAACGACGCGTACTTCCGCGCCCGCGAGCGGAATTCGGTCTCCGGGCTTCGCCACCGTGTGCCTGGCCTGGGAGGTAAGCCGCGGGTAGATTTCTCGCAAAAACGAATCCGCGGCCTCACCCGGCTGGACGTTGGGACCGTGGTCGATAAACTCGCCGATCGAAACCCGGGAAGCCAGCTCGGCCATCCCTCCAAAATGATCGCCATGCCAGTGCGTCGTGATGAGGCGGTCGATCTTCCGGAGACCGGCATCTTTCATGGCGTCCACAATGCGGCCCGCATCGCGGACGGCGGCGGCGCCGGCGTTACCGGTATCGATCAAGAGAGACTCGCGAGAAGGGGAAACGAACAGGGTCGCATTGCCTCCTTCCACGTCGATCACGTACACATCCAGGGTCGCCGGGGGGCGGCTTTGGGCGGTGAGCCCGGCGGCAAGCGCGGAAATCAGAAAGACGAACGGCATTGGACGCATGGTAGCCTCACGATGTCTGTGTCTGGCAAGTCTATCGCATCGCGAACGGAGGCAAGGCGCTCGCGCTCGACGAGCTTGAGCGCGGGATCGGAGAGAGGAGTTTTCGCCGCGTCGTTCGTGGCGGGATAGCTTACCTTTAGGTACGCCGCCCGGCGGCGCTACAGCGCATTTTCCAGCAACACCTCGTGATACGACAAGGCCCACTCCCGCATGTAGCGCACGCGGTTCGGCCGAACCTTGTAAAGGACGAACTCCGGGTTGTCAATCGACTTCAAGTAGGAGCGCAGCAGAGGGTTCGTATCCCAGATTTCCTCCCGCACCGGTCCTTCAGACAGGGTCTCCGCTACTCCCGTAATCCGCACCTGATCGTGTTCCTTGCTCAGGTAACACAACTCCACGCGCGGATTGGCGGCGATCTCATCCGTCTTCGCCGAGCTGCGCATCGAAGCCACGTAGACGGTGAATCCGTCGGTCTTCACGGGTGAGACGGGGCGAACCCGCGCCTGGTCCCCGCCGGCGGTCGCAAGCATCGGAAACGGATCGGCCTGGAGCACCCCCAAGGCCAACGCTCGCAATTCCTCCTGAGTGAATACGGGTTCGGGCTTCATCATACTCAGGATAGACGAAACTCGTGGATAAACGAGATAGACGAAGCCTGCCGGGCGTCGGGGCGCGCGAATGCGTTATCATGTCCCTCCTGTGTACAAATCCGTCCGTTATCGCACCGCCTCGGTCTGCGTGCTCGTCCTGATCTACCTCGCGGTCGTTTTTCTCCTGCCTCGCCCGGAAACCGTGAAGCCCGAGGGTTGGCGCCTGCTGGGCATCTTTGTGGCCACGGTCGCCGGCCTGATACTGCAACCGGTAGCGGGCGGCGCGCTGGTGATGATCTCGATAACGCTTGCCGCGGTGTCCGGCGCACTCTCCATCCAGCAGGCGCTCGCCGGGTTCGGCGACCCCATCGTCTGGCTTGTCATGGCGGCGTTCTTCATCTCGCACGCGCTCATCAAGACGGGCCTCGCGCGGCGCATCGCGCTGTTGTTCGTAAGAACCATCGGGCAGACCTCGCTTGGCGTCACCTACGCCCTCTCGGCGACGGATCTGGTGCTCGCGAGCATCATTCCGTCGAACGGCGCACGCTCCGGCGGCGTCGTGCTGCCGATCGCGCGGTCGATCGCGGAGCTCTACGGCTCGCATCCGGGGCCAACCGCAAAGCTCTTTGGTCAATACCTGATGTGCGCCCTCTATCAGAGCATCTGTGTCACGTGCGCGATGTTTCTGACCGGGCAGGCAAGCAATCCGCTCGCGGCGCAGATCGCGACGACGGTATTTCACTATCCAATCACGTGGACGAGCTGGCTGCTCGCGGGTCTCGTGCCTGGTCTTTGTTCAATGGCGGCCATTCCCTATGTGATCTACCGCATGTATCCGCCGGAAATAAAGCGCACGCCCGAAGCGGCTTCATTCGCAGCCGGTGAGTTGGTGCGGATGGGGCCGATGGATCGCGGCCAGAAGATCATGCTCACGATCTTTGTGAGTGTATGCGGCCTCTGGGTGACAACGCCGCTCCACGGCGTAGACATCACCGTAACGGCGCTGCTTGGTTCCTGCTCCCTGCTGGTGACCGGGGTACTGACTTGGGAAGACGTGGTGACGGACCGCGCCGCCTGGGACATTTTCATCTGGTACGGCGGCCTGGTCCGCATGGGGAGGGCCCTCAACGAAGCCGGCGTGACCACGGCGTTTGCCAAGGGCGTGGGTGTGACGTTCGAGAATGCCGGATGGGTCACGCTCTTCGTCATCGCGCTCGCCGTCTTCTTTTACGCGCACTACGGACTCGCCAGCATCACGGCCCACATCCTGGCGATGTACGTGCCGTTCTGCACGGTGCTCATCGCTCGCGGGGCGCCCATCGGACTCGTGCTTTTCTCTTTCGCCTGCTTCGTCAATTTTTCTTCGGGCCTCACGAACTACGGCACCACTCCCTCGCCCATGTTCTTTTCCACCGGCTACGTGCCATTCAAGCAGTGGTGGGTGGCGGGGTTCGTGATCTCGCTCGTGAATATCGGGATCTGGTCGACGATCGGCTTCTGGTGGTGGAAAATCATCGGAATCTGGTAGGGTGAACAAGATGACGGACCTGCGATACCCAATTGGACAATTTGAATGGCCCGCCGGCGGCGGCATCGCGCAGCACTCGGGCTTTATCGCCGCGATCGAGCACCTTCCGTCGCTCTTGCGCGATGCGGTTTCAGGCCTTTCCGACGCTCAGCTCGATACGCCTTACAGGCTGGGCGGGTGGACCGTGCGGCAAGTGGTGCATCATGTCGCCGACAGCCACATTAACGCCTATACGCGCTTCCGCTTCACCCTCACCGAGGACGAGCCGGCCCTGAAGGGATACAACGAAGCTCTTTGGGCCGAGCTCGCCGATGCCCGGACAGGGCCGGTGGAGGTGTCGCTCACCCTTCTCGACGCGCTGCACCGGCGTTGGGTCGCGATGCTGCGCTCGCTCACCTCGGAGCAATTCGCGCGAGCCTTCCGTCACTCGGAATTGGGGTTGGTCACTCTCGATCGCAACGTGGCGCTCTATGCCTGGCATGGCGCGCACCATGTCGCCCACATCACGTCGCTTCGCGAGCGGATGGGCTGGCGCGCGTAGCTACGGACGCCATGATCAAGACCGTGATTTTCGATCTCGGGAAGGTGATCGTGCCCTTCGATTTTGCGCGTGGCTACCGGGCGCTTGAGCCGCATTGCCCCCACGCAGCCGAGGTAATTCCCGCGCGGATAGGCAGCACCGATCTGGTGACGCGCTTCGAGACCGGCCTTGTCGAGCCCGATGTCTTCTTCCGCGAATTCAGCGAATTGCTCGGCCTCGGCATCTCCTACGATCGCTTTTGCGAAATCTGGACAAGCATCTTTCTCCCGCATACTCTGATTCCCGAAAGCTTACTTGAAGGCCTTCACAAGCGTTACCGGCTGCTGCTGCTCTCGAATACGAACGCCATTCATTTTCCGATGGTGCGGCGGACGTACCCGCTACTACGGCACTTCGACGACTACATTCTCTCGCACGAGGTTCGCGCGCTGAAGCCTTCGCCGCGAATCTACCAGGCGGCGATCGCACGGGCGGAGTGCGCCGCGCACGAATGCTTTTTTACGGACGATATTCCCGCCTACGTCGAGGGCGCGAAATCGGCGGGTATGGATGCGGTTCAGTTCCTGTCGTGCGGCCAGTTGGAAGACGAATTGCGCGCGCGAGGAATCCGTTGGGTGTAAAATTCTTGAAACTGAGATGTGGGACCAAAATTCCCCGGAGCGGAATTCCGCGGGACTGAGTTTACCGGAGCGAGTCTACTTGGAGCGAGTTTAACTGGAGTGACAAAATGCTTGAGATCTCGGACCTGAAGGCATGGCGGCTTCGAGAGCCTGTTTCGAAGCGAGCCTATACAGTGGTTAAGGTGCAGGCGGGTTCGCTTTCCGGCTACGGCGAATGCGGCGCGGCGACCGCTGAGCAGGTGGACCGCGCGAAGAAGATTGCGTTGAAACGCGAGGCCACCGCCTACGAGGCGATCCGGCGCGACCTCGCCAGCCTGACCGGCATGCAGTCCGCAGTCGACATGGCCCTGCTCGACATTACGGGTAAGTTTGCCAAGGCCCCGGTCTATCAGGTGCTCGGCGGGCCGACGCGAAACAAGGTGCGCGCCATGGCGATGCTTGACGGCTCCGATCCGGTGGCGTCGATGAAGAGCGCCCGCGAGGCCGGCTACCGCGCATTCTCCGTGCCCGTGCCTCAGATCGGCGCGAGAAATCAAGGGCGCGCCTTCGTCGACGCGGCGAACAAACGCATGGAGGCGCTTCGCGCGGCGGGCGGCGAAGACGTGGACTTCGTGCTTGACGGCGGCGGCGCTCTCTCGCCGGGCGATTCCGGCAGCGTCGCGGCGGCGCTCGAACGCTTCCACCTGCTTTGGTTCGACGAGCCGTGCGTGATTTCGAATCTGAGCGCTCTCCGTAAGATCGCCGCCGAGACCGTGACTCCCCTCGGATTCGGACGCACGATCCATGCCCCCGGGCGATTTCAGGACCTGTTGCGCGAGGACGCGATCGACATCCTTCGTCCCAGCCTTGCGCAGAATGGGATCACGCAGCTCCGGCGCATGGCCGTGATCGCGGAAACCTATTATGTTGCCGTGGCGCCCTATCACGATGGCGGCCCTGTCATGACCGCGGCTGCGCTGCAACTTGCCGCGGCCTTGCCGAACTTCTTTATTCAGCAGATTCCCGCGGCGGCTTCGGAGCAGGATCGCAAGATGCGCGCGGAGATCGCCGGAGCTTCGCTCGAGACAGTAAAGGACGGGTACGCGGCCCTGCCGACCGGACCCGGTCTTGGTATCACGGTTAACGAAGAAGCTCTGCGAAAGTACGAGGAGAGTGCGGGATGAGGCGTCGTCAATTTCTAAACACTCTGGGACCGGTTCTGTTGGCTGGCAAAGCGGCGGGTTCGCCGGGCAACCCGGCCGCGGATTGCGGGTGCGCCCCGTTCATGGCGCAGAACGCGTTGGGCGGCGATGCCTTCCGTGGCGTCGGGTCGCGGCTCAAGATCACGGGAATGAAGGTGTTCGGCGTGTCGCTGACGCCCGATTCCGACCGCCCGTATGTTTTCGTGAAGCTTGAAACCGACGGCGGAATCGTTGGATGGGGCGAAGGCACGCTTGAAGGAAAAGCCGCCGCGGTCATGTCGTGTATCGAAGACTTCAAGGAATTCGTGATCGGCAGCGACCCGATGCAGGTGGAGCATCACTGGCAGTCGATGTACGTTCACAGCTTTTACCGCGCGGGTCCGGTGATGGGATCGGCGATCTCGGGAATCGACCAGGCCCTTTGGGACATCCGCGGCAAAGCGCTCGGTCTGCCCGTGTACAAACTGCTTGGCGGGCCGATCGATCCGCGAGGGGTGCGGGGCTATTACCATACCGGCGCTTCGTCTCCCGCGCAGCTCCGAGCTCTTCGCCAGACCGCCCTGCAGCAGGGTGTTTCCTGTTTCAAGAGCGGAATTCCCGGTTACTACGAGTGGATCGAAACCAACGCGACCATTAAGCGCGCGGTGAAGGCGATGGAAATGCTGCGCGAGAATCTGGGGCCGGAGCTCGATATCGCCATCGACTTTCACGCGAAGACCAGCCCCAGCGTGGCTTCCATTTTAGTGAAGGAAGTGGAACCGCTGAATCTGCTGTTCATCGAAGAGCCGTGTCCGCCGGAGAATGTGAGGGCGATGGCGAAGATCGCGCGTCGTTCCACGACCCCGATCGCGACCGGCGAGAGGATTGTCGCCGCCTATGGCGCGCGCGAACTGATCGAAATGGGCGTGGTCGATATTCTCCAGCCCGATATCAACCACGTGGGCGGCATCACGGCGCTGTTCAAGGTGGCCGCGGCGGCCGATGGGTCGGGCATCTCCATGGCGCCGCATGCCTGCGAGGGTCCGATCGGAGGTATCGCGACCGTTCATGTGGATGCGGCCATGCCGAACTTTCTAGTGCAGGAAATCTGCAGCGGCGTCGAGCCCGCGATGAAGGAGAAGGTTTGGGAGGAGTGGCTTGGATTCCCCGCCATGCGGATGGTGAACGGACGCTTTCCGCTGCCGGAGAAACCGGGGCTCGGTTTCGAGCTCAGCGAGGCGGCCCTCAAGAAATACCCGTTTGGAGGCACCCGGCCGATGGCGCGGGTGTTTCACCGCGATGGCTCCGTCGCCGAATGGTAAAAGGAAAAGGCCGGGCGCCACGGGAGCGCCCGGCCCCGTCTCCCCTTTAGCTGTTCGGAGGTGCAGCTAATGCGTTTCAGGAAGACGAATCACGCCAACAGTCCTCCGTGCCCAAGGCAAGCGACTTCCCAGCCGGATACTCGGTAACGGGCCAACATTGGCGGCAATATCAAATCGACGACGTTCGGTCTGACCGAACGGAAGCAGCCGGGCGCCGAGACGATCGGCGTTTCATCCTTGTAGGATAGCAGGAGCAGGTTCCCCGGCTCGACGGGGGCGAGGAAGCGCTCCATATGCCCTCCAATCCGCGTCATCGCTCGGCCGACGACGTCTTCAGGGCCGGCCGGCGCGGTGGTGGAGGCAACCAGGATCGCCGAGGGCTTCATCGCGATCAGATGCTGGAGCGCCCGGCTGACGGCGTTCTCCTCTTCCACGCAAGCCAGCGCGAAGGCCGGCGAGACGCCAAAACTCTCCAGACGATTGCGCAGGACGCTCTCGAACAACAGGCGCGCCCGACCGCCGCTCGTGGGATCCGTGTAGAGCACGGCGACCGTCGGGCTCCGGATAGGCCGGGCCTGAAGGATCGGGCCCCGCTCCTTCAGGATGCAGGCGATCGCATCGAGTTGCGCCTGCGAAACGGCAAAAGGGGCGCTCTTCACGGTTGCGATCCGCTGACCGGCCGCGGCGAAGCTGAAGTTCAACGCGGTGGCGATTACCACGCTCGCCGTGCAGTTCAGCTGCTTGAGCAGGTCGTCGTCCACCAGGACGCAGCAGTTCTCGGTTGCCGTGAGGTTGGCGCGGCCACCCGCCGCGAGCCGGATCTCGTAACATCCGCAGCCCATCTCAGTGGCGACTTGCGACACCGCGTCGTCTTCCCCCACCTCGCCCTCTTCGAGCTCGGTTACCCAAACCGTTTCCATGCCCTCCAGTTCGAGGACCCGGACGTCTTCTTCGCTGATCACATGTCCCTTGGCGAGCAATTTCTTGCCGCCTGAACGAAAGACCGTGCAACATAAGATCCGCCCGGTCGAACTCTTGGTATCGATGGTTTGCGCTCTCACGAACCCTCCTGCCGCCTATGCCGACCGAAGTACCGAAGCCTGCCTCGACTTCGAGTATTTCGAGTATACAGACAAATGGTGTGAATTGCGAGAATAACTTCTCAATTATGTTTTAATCCCTACACTAAAGAGATTAGTACTCATCGTCTGGTAGTACCGGAGCGCCCGTGGAAAGGAAGGTCGCGGGCTAAGTTCGGGGCTGGATTACCGGCAGCAGAACGACCGTATCGCCTTCGATCTGAACGAGAGATTCGGCTTGCTGCCCTGCGCGCCCCGGGGACCAGTGTTCGGGGCGCAGGACGCGCATTACGGCGATCTCGTCGCAGCATTGGAACTTCGGACAGCGAAGGCAGTCCTTCCACGCCTTTAACGGCAATTCTCCCCGCTCTACCTCGGAGAACCCGAGGCGGGCGAAGAACTCGGGGACGTAGGTGAAGGCCCAAATGGCGTCAAGCAAGTATTGCTCGGCTTCGGTGGCGAGAGCTTCAACCAGCAGCCGGCCGATCCCATTCGACTTGAATTCCGGATGCACTGCAAGCGAGCGTACCTCGCCGACGGTAGGCGAATAAAAGTGCAGCGCGCCGCACCCCACAAGCGTCCGGCCGGAGTAAATCACCGAGAAATCGCGGATATTCTCCGACAATTCAAATTCGGTCCGCGGCAGCATGATACCCTTGGCGGCGTAAGCGTTGATCAGCTCGATGACCGGCGCGATGTCGCTCATCACGGCCTTGCGCGCAACGAGGCTTGAAGGGACGGCCGATTCGCCGGTATCGCCGGGAGCGAGCGCGCTGATCATTGTATAGCCGCCTCGGCCAGCCTGGTTCCCACCGGATCGGCGCCACCGAGCAGCCGCTCGATCACCCTGGGGGCGGCGCCGGCTGCGATCCGCACTTCGCCCACCCCTTGCCGCAATGCCGAAATGGCCGATTCGAGTTTGGCCTGCATGCCGCCGGCGGCAACGCCGTCACGGATGAGCGCCTCGCACGCGCCCACCGTGAGCAGTGGCTGAAGCCGTTTCTCCGCGTCGAGCACGCCGTCGACGTCGGTGAGGAACAATAACCGGTCCGCGCCGAACGCGGCCGCGCAGGCCGCAGCCATCTGATCGGCGTTGACGTTGTAGATGTTGCCCCTGGAATCGCCGGCCACGCAGGCCACGACCGGAATGTAGTGGTTCGCCGTCAGCAAATGCAGCAATTCCGGCCGCGCACGGACCACGCGGCCCACGGCTCCCAGTTCGGGGCTCAATTGTTCCGCCTCCGTAAGGCCGGCGTCGATGCCCGAAAGGCCAACCGCCTGCCCGCCCGCCGCCTGCAGAGCGGCGACCAACTCGTGATTCACGCTGCCGGCGAATACCTTGACCACGGCGTCGAGCGTGGCTTCATCCGTCACCCGCAGTCCGTTCACAAACCGGCTCTCGACACCGCGCTCCGCGAGAAAACGCGTCATCCGCTTGCCGCCTCCGTGAACGACAACCAATTCCACGCCAGGCTCGGAAGCTGCGCGAACGATCTGCGCGGCGAGTGAGCTCTTCACGGCGCTCGACTCGAGCAGAGTGCCCCCCAGCTTGACCAGAACTCTCAAAGCAAGCCTTCCGTTTCTTTGAAACCGAGCACGAGATTCATGTTTTGGACGGCCTGTCCGGCCGCGCCTTTCACCAGGTTGTCGATCGCCGCCACCACCACCGCGCGGCCGGTCGCCGGATCGAAGTGCACGCCGATATCGCAAAAATTGGTTCGCTGCACGGACCGCAGATCGGGCATGTGGCCCGGATCGTATAGCCGCACAAACGGTTCGTCCGCATAGCGCGCTTCATAAATCGAGACCAGTTCTCCGGCGCTCGAAATGCCCGGCGCGCGGAAATAGATGGTTTCGAGGATGCCCCGGTCGAGCGGGAGCAACTGGGCGGTGAAGCTGAGCTGAGCTTCCTCGAGACCCGATGTCAGCAGCACTTCCGGCACGTGGCGGTGATCGAGAACGGAGTACGCCGAGAAGTTCTCCGTGACTTCGCAGAAGCTGGTCTTTAATGAAGCCTTGCGGCCCGCGCCGCTCACGCCCGACTTCGCATCGCAGACGATGCCGGCCGCGAGGTCGATCGCGCCCTTCTCAACCAGAGGCCGGATCGCGAGGTTCGCGGCCGTCGGATAACAGCCGGGGTTCGAAATCAGGCGGGCGGCGCGCACGGCGTCGCGGCAGAACTCCGGGAGTCCATAGACGGCCTCGGCGAGCAGTGCCGGTTGTGTGTGGGACTCCTTGTACCAGCGCTGATAGAGTGCGGGCGTGCGGAGGCGAAAAGCACCGCTCAAGTCGATCACCTTCGCCCCGGCATCGAGCATCTGAGGCGCGAGCTCCATCGAAACCTCGGGAGGAGTGGCGAGGAAAACCACGTCGAGCGCTTCGGAGCGGACCGAAGCGGATGTGGACGGCGCGGACGGCGGACGCTTCGCGCCTCTCGCGGCGGGCCGCCCGCCAGAGTCGTGGCGGTGCTCAAGCAGCACGGGCTCCATCAAGGGGTGCCGGTCCAAAATGTGGACAAGCTCCGCGCCGCTGTACCCTCGAAATCCGACGATCCCCGCCCGCATGTGTTTAATTATTCATCCTCATGAATAATTATACCACCGGTGATTGTGGCGCGACCCGCCGCGCGGTTCTCCGATGAAACGCCGCGCCGGGCTGCGTCTACCGCTCCGCAACCGAGCGTTCGGCCAGATCGCCGACGACCGGCAGCGAATACGGCCTCTCCTCGCCGGCCTTCACCATCATGAAGACCCACAGGACCAGGAGCCCCACGTGCAGCAGTTTATCGACCCGGAAAATGGAACCGGGCAGCGAATGAAACAGGGGCGTGAGCACCTGGTCCACCATGAGCCACGCAACGAACAGATAGAGGCCTTGAAACGCATGGAACCTTACGTTGCGGTTGTTGCGGAACTTCTCCGCGGCCAGCACGACCACCGCCGCGATCCAGCCGATTACGGGAACGTAGCAGAGAATCGATGCCGTGCGCGGCGTAAAAGCGCCCAGGGGATCGCCCGGGGTCCGCGGCGCGACTGCCTGCGGCGCCCCGCATGACGCACAGAACAAATCGTTGTCCGCGACCGCTTTCCCGCACTGGCTGCAATACGCCATCTTTTCCGCCCCCTCTATATTCAATACGTTACGCCAAGGGCGTTTGTTCCGGCAAGCCTGTTTCCGGAAAATCCGCCCCTCACTTCAGAATCGCCCGCAGCGGCGCGCCGTCCACGCCTTTCAGGTCCAACCCCAGCAGAACCGCGATAGTAGGCGCCACATCCAGGTTTCGAATCCTGTCCAGTTTTGCGCCGGGCTTGATGCCGTGCCCCCAGGCGATGAATATGGCGTTCATCTCCGGGTCGGAATGAAGGTAACCGTGGCTGCCACCCGGGCGGGGAAGGTCGAAAACGGCCGGTTCGCCGTCACCGCCCGCGAACGTGTAGCCGTCCTTCGCCACTAGAAGCAGATCGGCCATTTGACGGTACTCCCCGGGTTCCGGCATGTCGAGCGCCGCAAACGCCCCCCGGCGCGCGTATACGCCTTCTACTTTATCGAACAGCCTGCCCAACTCGCGTATCCGTTCCGACCAGTTCGCGGCGTCCGTCAGGTAGAGCATCGCCGTTCCGCCCTCCGGTATCGCGTACGCCGCCTTTGCAAGGCCTGCCTTCTTCAGTAGCGCATTGGCGCGAACTCCCTTTTGCGTGGTCTTGAAACCGTGATCGGAAACAATCAGGACCGTCGAGCGATCCTTCAGTCCCGCCGCTTCGAGGGCATCGAGAACCTGCCTCACCTGTGTGTCGAGCATCGCCATGGCGGTGATCCCGGCTGGCGTTCGTGGACCGTACGTGTGATGAGTCGAATCCAGATTCAGCAGGTGAAACAGCAGAAGGTTCGGCTTGTGCTTTACGATCAGGTGAACGGCGGCGCGGGTCCAGATCTGATCGCGCCAGGTTATGTTGCTTTTTGAGAATTCCTCCAACTCGGGCTTCGTCACCAGGCCTTCGGCAACCATCTCGGTCTCGATTTTCCCCGCCGGATCCGGCCGCTCGGGGAACGCCCACGTGATGGTGCCGGGATTCTGAATCGCCACCCAATCGACCTGCGCGGTGGTCAATCCGGCGCGGAACGCCAGATCGTAGACGGTGGGAACCCGCACCATTTCGGCCTTGTCGCGCCATGGCTCGACGCGCATGGGCGGAGTACCGGTATCCCGCACCAGCATGCCGTTGAACAGCACGCCGTGCTTCGAAGGCGGCACGCCGGTCACCATCGTCGTATGGTTAGGCCAGGTGACCGAGGGGTTGACGACGGACATGGCAGCGGCCGAAGCGCCTTCGCGTATGAGCCGACGCAGCGTGGGGATGGGAAGCTTGGGGTCCCCGAGCGCGTAGGCCGGAAAGCCATCGAGACTGATGACGACCACGGTCCGGCTGGGCGCGTCCGCTCCCCTGAGAAGGTTAGCCGCGAGGAGCAGTGTCGCGCAAACCGCTGTGTTTCGAACCATAGAAGACATATATCGCAATTCCCGCGGCGAGCCAACCCACGAACCGGATCCAGGTCCGGACAGGCAGGCCGATCATAAGGAGTAAGCACATCGCGATTCCCGCTAGCGGCACCCACGGCACGAACGGCGTACGGAAGGAGCGGGGCCGGTGAGGATCGGTGCGGCGCAGAATGATGATGCCGGCGCAAACCACCAGATAGGCGAAGAGCGTGCCGATGCTTGTGAGCGCGGCCGACGCGTTGATATCGAGAAACAGGGCGCTCACGGCGACCACGGCGCCCGTCAGAATGGTTGGCATCATCGGAGTGCGGAAGCGAGGATGAATGCGCGAAAAGGCTCTCGGCAATAGACCGTCGCGGGCCATCGCCATGAAGATGCGCGGCTGGCCAAGCTGAAAAACCAACAGAGTTGTGGTCATGCCGGCAAGCGCTCCGGCGTTCACCAGGGCTTGCGCGAAGCGGTTTCCCGTGGACGCGAGCGCGGTCGCGACCGGCGCCGCGTCGTCGAAATAGCGCGTGTACGGCAGCATGCCGGTGAGCACAAGAGAAACGAAGATGTAAAGCACGGAGCTGGCGAGCAGCGACGCGATCATGCCGATCGGCATGTCCCGCCGCGGATTGCGCGACTCCTCGGCCATGGTGGAGACCGCGTCGAATCCGATGAAAGCGAAGAAGACGATGGGCGCCGCGCCCAGGATTCCCGTGATGCCCTTCGGCGCGAACGGATGCCAGTTGCCTGGGTTCACGTAAAACGCGCCGAACGCGATAAAGAACGTGGCGATCGCGATTTTCACGATGACCACCGCCGTGTTCACTCTGGACGACTCGCGAATTCCATAAACGCAGAGCGCGGTCACGAGCGCCACGACGCACATCGCGGGGACGTTGAAGGCGAAGCCGAACGGCAGATCGACGGAGGAGAAGGAGAGCCGGGCGGCGGCCAATTGTTCCGGGTGACTCAAGATATCGGCCGCCGTACCGTGATCTTTCACGAGCCACAGCGGGAACCGGATACCGGTCAGATTTCCCACGAGCGCGACGAAATAATCGCCCCACGACAGGGCGATGGTGACGTTTCCGATGGCGTATTCGAGAATGAGGTCCCAGCCGATGATCCAGGCGGCAAGCTCGCCCAGGCTGGCGTAACCGAAAGTGTAAGCGGACCCTGAAACGGGAACCATCGCCGTGAATTCGGCATAGCAAAGCGCGGCGAATGCGCAGCAAACGGCCGCGGCGAGGAACGAAAAGACGACGGCGGGTCCGGCTCCGGCGCGGCCCATCTCGCCGCCGGCGAGCAGGGTGAAGATAGGAGTGTCGATCCAGGACGAAGGCGCGGTGGATTGGGTGCCGGCGGCGGCGGTTCCGGTGAGCGCGAAGATGCCGCTGCCGATGATGGCGCCGATACCCATGGCGGTAAGCTGCCAAGGGCCGAGTTCGCGCTTCATCTTCCGGTCGGGATGCTCGGATTCGGAGACCAGCTGATCGGCGGGCTTCGTCCTGAAGATCTGTCGAGTCACAGACGACTAGGGTACCATCTGAAAAAGCCTGTGTCTCAAAACCTTACGTGGCGCTGCCGCCCTTTCGCGGAGCTCTCGTCCGTGGAGTTGTACGAAGCGCTTGTCGCGCGCCAGGAAGTGTTCGTCGTCGAACAGAAGTGTGCGTTCCTTGACGCCGATGGCTCCGACCCGAAGGCGTGGCATCTGTTGGGGCGGCTGGACGGTGAGCTCGCGGCATACGCTCGTCTGTTTCCTCCGGGGGTCAAGTACGAGGAAGCTTCGATAGGGCGCGTCCTGACGACGAGGGCCGGCCGCGGCCGCAACTTTGGCAGGGCGCTGATGGCTGAAGCGATCCGCCGGATGGACGAGCTGTTTCCAGAGCAGCCGATCCGCATCGGCGCGCAACTATATCTGCGGCGCTTCTATGAAAGCTTCGCTTTTGAGGCCGCTTCCGCGGTTTACATCGAAGACGATATTCCGCACGTCGAGATGCTGCGGCGGTAGGCGCACGTGGTGTACCCGCGCTTGTTCGCTACTCTGCCACGCGAGTTTCTCCAGCGTTCAGGCGGACGGTGCACCCTGGCTTGGGTGTGCGCTCGCGCGGTCCCAGCCCCTGTATCAGAAAGCGCCCTGATCGCTGCCCTCTTAAAAGGATTTCTTTTAGGTCGGATTCCCAGACGAGAAAGAGCTCCAGGACGAGCGGCCGGAGTTGTTCGTATCGGATCGGTCCCTCTTCGAGCAGAGCCATGACTTTGGCGTCGCCTTTCTGTAGCTGTTGCTCACGCTCATTTTGCAACCCTCTGGACGGACCGTTTGACTCAAAGCCTAATTCGAACTGATAGCTCTTTTCTTCGCGATACTCCCGCTGTGCCTTTTTTCGAACGGATTCCTGCTCCATCACCACCTTTTTTTCGACCTTCCGAAACTCTTCAATCCCCTTCGGATTCCGAGTGGCATATACCAAGTAGAAGTAGGCACGGTCTTGGAGTGGCTTGAGGACCCGGGTGAACGTGGCATAGCGGAAGCCTCCCGTTGTGCGGACTTGATCGACATACAAGTTCACAAGCGCCGATTCGCGATCCGGCGCGTCTCGAATGGGTCGCCAGCGTGGTGTTCCAAAAAAACGATCTAGGGATTTCTCATTGGACGGACTCATGAAGCTAAGGAATCGGTTGATGGGGTCGTACATGAAATTGATCATCACTTCGCCCTCGTCGCGTTGAAGGATGGGGCGAAGGCTATCCATGGCGAAGCCGGTCCAGCCCGTGGGGTCGACGAAAAAGAACGCGAATGTCGAGCCAATCAGATCAATGATCGGGCCGATGTTCCTTTCGAATGTTCCGGGAAGCGCCGTAGTCCTGATTTCTCCACTATGCTCTTGAAGAACCTGCTGCAGCTTAGTGAACGCCGCGGGAGATTTTTCGACGAAGATGGCGCCTATCGCCGGATACCTCTGATTCTGCGCGAGTCCTTTGCGGACCGAGTTCAGCCGGTCCAGGGCAATGCGAATCGAAGTATCTCCGAGTTCCTCATCTTCGGCGCGCCATGGCCCCGAGAAACAGTCAACGTACCAAAACTTCTGGTGGCTATAGCCGATGTGGTACGCGACGGTTTCCAAATACCGCTCAAGGAAAGAGTGCTTGAGGTAAGTTTGTTCCCGACCCTTGTAATATTCGACCGGCTTCATATGGACAAGTCGCGGCGCATTGCCGTCCCCGCGACGGCCAGCCGCGGCTTGAGCTGAACCAACGGTCCATCAGGCCACCCGTCTGAAAGGGGTGCAACTGCGCGGATTAGATCGAGGCGCTCCCCTCGAGACGGAATCTGGCTTGTCGATTGGGCCGGCATCTCGTCGTACGTGCGCCCATTCAGCGTGCGCCCGTGCTTTCCCTTCTGTACGCCGCCCCACTGTTTGAAGAAGAATTTCGCACCGGCGGCCCTGCAAGATCGACGAATGGATTCAACCCACTCCTTCTTCATCGGCCTTGCTCCGGCGCCGCTCTCACCGCCGACGATGACCCAATCGATACCGAGTAGTTCTAAGTTGCCGAGATCCTCCAGGAGCGGTTCGATACTTAAGAACCGCGTGCGGGCGGGCGTGTTCCGCAGATGGTCGATTCGGGGCGCGCCGTATTTCCTGTCCTCGACGCTAACTCCCCACCAGATGTGCGGCGCGGTCGCTGCGGGCCGGAGGCTGCCGCCCAGGAGCTTCTCCAAACGCTTCGATCGTTTTGTTAGAACTTGAAAGGTGTGCCAGGGAGCGCGAAGCATCACTTCGCAGACGGCGGCGATATAGCCGTCGGGCACGGAATCCTGAAACAGGTCGCTCATACTGTTGACGAAGACGGTCTTCGGTGATGCCCACGAGAGTGGCTCGAAGAGTTTCTCTGGAACCAGACGTGGATCGAAGCCATGCTCGTAGGGATGACCGGGCACGCCCCTGAATCGCTCAGCGAAAGTTTCGGCGTAGCAATGCTTGCATCCGGGGCTGATCTCCACGCATCCCCGAACCGGATTCCATGTTGCCTCAGTCCACTCGATCTTGGAATGCTCGCTCATAGGCCGATTTCTTGCCTAATGCCATAGTACATTATGGCCTGTACTTGTTTTCAGGTCGGTTTTCGGATAGGCAGGCTCCTGCACTACCGTTGTGTTGCGGGCGACGCCCGCGAGGGTCGTCGGGGGCGGTCCGCAGCGGCAACTTTGGGCAAGCGCTGATGGCTGAACCGATCCGCCGCATGACGCGGAAGGCGATCGAGAATGGCATGAGGCCGGTTGCCGAGGCACGGGGAAGAAATTCATGAAGAGAAGCGGGACCGCCGACGCGGTGCCCGCGGGTCCCAGCTATTTGCACATGGACGGACTCGCGGCAATGCCGCGCCAAGAAAAAGGCTACGAGAGGCTGCGCGATGCCCACGCGAAATTGTTCGTGCCACTAAGTACTAACGCCGGATTCCCCGAAAATGCGCCAGGCAAGCTCGGGCGCGAGGTCCTTCCAGGTTCCCGATGCCGTGTAGAATGCCGGCGGGGGCACGCAACTGACGGCTCCGCCGGTTATGACTCAGAAGATCGCCGCGGCGAGATAACCCGCCAGGACGCGGCGCGCGACTCGTAGTCCCGGCGTAGGCTCCGTTTGCGATCGAACGCGACCGAAGGGCGTCGAGCCCGGAGAGAACCTATGGGTGAAACAAAACGACGTTTGCCGCGAGCGCGAGCGGGGACATGTCGAAATTGTTTCGCAAAGCTTACCTGATTTGCGAAAACGGCAGGGGCCGGAGGATCGAGTTGCTGATGTTCGAAACGATCTCCGGGTCGGTGAGCCCCGGAGTGGCGCGCAGCTTTTGCCATTCGGGATCGGCGCCGAAAGCCTTCCAGGCCTTCTCCCGCGCGGCCATGTCGTCGTAGGCCAGCATGTAAGTCAGGTTGGGCAAATCGCGGCCGACGATGGTCTCTCCGAAGAACACAGGGGTCATTCCACAGCGGCGGAAAATTGCGATTTCGGCGTCGTCGAACATCTTCACTTTGCGCTTCCCGGCGGGTCCGTTGCTCGATTCGTAAGTGCGCAATTCAAACACGCGCGGCGCGCGGCCCTCCGAGGTGGGAGGCGCTTCAATCGCCGGCATGGAGTTGAACGCGCGGAGCAGGGAGTTCTCGATGCGCATGTAGGTGAGGTCCGGCGATGCGCCGTAAGCGGCCGAGCCGCGCATGAATTCCTTGTCGGCTCCGAGCGCGCCGCCGAATTCTTCGATTCCGGCAAGCGATGGGAAGCCGAGGACGGCGAGAATGAACGGGCTGTGCTGGGCGATCACGGCGCTGAAGAAGCCGCAAGGTCCGCCGCCCGCGCGCTTGTGGGCCGGCACGAAGGAGTTGGCCAGAAAGTCCGTGGTGCGCGCAACCTGATTTCCGTTGCGCAGCCAGAACCAGCGCAGCTCGATGATGGAGCTCTTGGAAGGAGCGGCGGCAAGGGGCGCGGCGAGCGCCGCGCCGACGGTGAAGACGTTGCGTCGGGTCATGATCATTTTGAGTGTACACCGCCGGTAATCATGTCGAGCTCTTCCGGCGTGCGCGGCCAGTCTTCGCGAAGCAGACGGGAAAGCGCGCGGTCGGCGAGCAATTTTCCGCCGGTCTGGCAGCGCGGGCAATAGTTGGTCTCATTGCTCGCATAGCGGATGCGTTGTACCTTCCCTCCGCAGGCCGGGCAGGGCATGCCGTAGCGCCCATGAACGGCCATGCCTTCGCGGAAGGCAGTCACTTTTTCCGGAAAACCGCCCTCGCACTCCGCGCGAAGCCTTGCGGTCCATTCGTTGAGCGTCGAATTCACCGCGTCGTGCAGCCGTTCGATTTCTTCCGGCGTGAGGCGTCCGGTCAACTTCACGGGCGATAGATGCGCGCGATGCAGAATCTCGTCGGAGTAGGCGTTGCCAATGCCGCTGAACACGCGCGGATCGGTGAGGGCGCGCTTCAGGGTGTGATTGCCGCGAGTGAGCGCCGCGGAGAATGCCGGGAGCGGCGAGCCGAGCGTTTCGATGCCGCCGGGGTCGAGCGCGCGCAGACCCTCCTCGCCCGAGACCACGTGCAGCGAGGCGCGGCGCTGGGATCCGGCTTCGGTGAGAATTAACGTTCCATCGGGGAAATCGAATGCGGCAAGTCCGCGGCGGCCCGGCAGCTTCGTCCGCGGCTTATGCCAGTGCAGACGGCCGGCAATCATGAGATGCACGACGATCCACAAGCCGCCATCAAGCCCGATCGCGATGCGTTTGCCGACTCTGCGGACTTCGGTCACGCGCAGGCCGTGCGCCGCGGAAAGCGGGGGTTCCACGGTGCGTAGCAGAAACGGACTTCCGATGCGAACCCGCTCCAGGAGCTGTCCGGATACGCGGGCGCCGAGAGCCTCGACATACACGGCGACATCCGGAAGCTCAGGCATATCAGATGCTGGAGAAAAGACGTCCGACGGCCTCGGCGGCCTGACTGTGCTCGCAAAAAACCGAGTTTGGAAAGAAGCCCCTCGTCAGGGAGACCTTTTCGGGAAGGCCTCCCACGAAGATGATCGGACGTTTGCGGCGGGCTTTCGCCTTCCGGAACCACTCCGCCATTTGCTTTCCGTGAGACGGGAGGCGGTCGAGAGAAACCACCAGGGCGTCGGCGGCGAAATCTCCCAGTGCGGGGTTCGCTCCCATCTTGAAATGCAAACGAACCTGGTGGCCCGCGCTCTGCAACGACGCGGCGAGCGCCTTGGCTTCAGCCTCGTCCCAATGTACGTAGAAAATTTTCGCCACGAACGATATTACTCCGGCAGGAGGAAGTCGAAATCGCATCCGAGGTTGGCCTGGGTGACATGATCCAGGAACATCTTGCCATACCCCCGGCGGTAGTGAGGAGCGGGGGGCGTAAACGCCTTCATGCGCCGGCCGATTTCTTCGGCGGGCAGGTTGACGTCGAGGCGGCGGTTCCTGGTATCGAGCGAAATCTCGTCGCCGGTCTGAACCATGGCGAGCGGCCCGCCGATCGCGGATTCGGGCGCGATGTGGAGCACGACGGTTCCGAAGCTCGTGCCGCTCATGCGGGAATCGGAAATGCGCACGACGTCCTTGATCCCTTTATTGAGCAGCGCCTTGGGCATGGGAATGTGACCCCACTCCGGGAAACCGGGGCCGCCGTGAGGGCCGCCGTTCTTCATCACGAGAACGGAGCTTTCATCGACCGGAAGGTCGTCCCGCTCCACGTCTTCGAGCATCTGATGATGATCTTCGAATACATACGCCTTGCCCCGGTGTTGGAGCAGATGGGGCGATGCGGCGGTGTGCTTGAACACCGCGCCATCGGGAGCGAGGTTGCCGTAAAGGACGAGCGTTCCGCCCTCTTCGTTCATCGGGTTCGAGCGCGGGCGGATCACGTCGGGATAAAAGCATTCCGCGTTCTCCACGTTTTCGGCGAGCGATTTGCCCGAGGCCGTGAGGCATGCGCCGTCGAGCATCGGGAGCATTTCCTTGAGCACGGCGGGAACGCCGCCGGCGAAGAAGAAGTCTTCCATCAGGTACGCGCCTGAGGGCTTCACGTTCACGATGCAGGGCGTGACCTTCGAAAGGCGGTCGAAATCTTCGAGTGTGAGCTTGATGCCGAGGCGTCCGGCGATGGCGATCAGGTGGACGACGGCGTTGGTGGAACCGCCGATCGCCATGTCGATCTTGATAGCGTTCTCGAAGGCGCGCCGGGTCATGATCTGCGACGGGAGAAGCTGCTCATGGACCATTTCGACGATGCGGCGGCCGCTCAATTCGGCAATTGCCGCGCGGCGCGAATCGACGGCGGGGATAGCGGCGCATCCGGGCAGGGTCATGCCGAGGACCTCGGCGAGACTGGTCATGGTGGAGGCGGTGCCCATGACCATGCAGTGTCCGTTACTGCGCGCGACGCAACCTTCGATTTCGGCGAGCTCCTCTTCGTTCAATTCGCCGGTGCGGTAGAGGTCGAAAAGCTTGCGGCCGTCGGTGCCGGAGCCGAGCTTCTGGTCCTTCCACTGTCCGCTGAGCATGGGGCCGCCCGTCACCATGATGGCCGGGACATTGGCGCTTGCGGCGCCCATGAGCTGGGCGGGCGTGGTCTTGTCGCAGCCGCAGAGGAGGACGACGCCATCGATGGGATTGGCGCGGATGGATTCTTCGACGTCCATGGCCATGAGGTTGCGGTAGAGCATGGTGGTGGGCTTCATGAACACTTCGCCGAGCGAGATGGTGGGGAACTCAAGCGGCACGCCGCCCGCCTGCCAGACGCCGCGCTTGACGGCTTCGGCGACCTGGCGCAGGTGTACGTTGCAGTGGTTCAGCTCGCTCCAGGAATTGCAGATGCCGATGATTGGTTTTCCCTCGATGCTTTCGCGCGTCAGACCTTCCGAACGCAGATAGGCGCGGCGGGCGAAGCTGTAGTATTCGGTGGAATAGAACCATTCCTGCGAGCGGAACTTTCGCGGGTGGGAAGAGGACATGAAATTAAGCTAACACGCGGCGGGCCGCGGGACTGCGGAGAGACGCCGCTAGCCAAGCTTTCGCGAATCGGAGACTCTCTTCTTCACGCAACAAGCTCCCCGGCTGAACTAGGACTTGGAATGAAACAACTGTTGCAATTGGCAGCCGGTGGGGCAGGCGGAGCGCCGGGATAAACCGGCATGCAATAAGGAATGAAAGAGTCCGGCAGGAAAGGAGGAGCGAATCCATCCTGACCCCGAGTCTTGCGGAGCGCATCGTAAGGTGCGGTCCGAAGCGTAGACAGGGGCA
>CAMDED010000130.1 GCA_945893365.1 Candidatus Sulfopaludibacter sp. SbA3
CGCTAACTCGCAATCGCAACAGGCTCCGCAACCAACTGCGGGGCGTCCTTCTTGAACTTGCACTCTTTGTTCGGGCATTGCAGGATCGGCCCGGCCTTCAGCCACTTCTCGATCAGGTAGGAGCTGCCGCAGTTCGGGCACGCCTCCGATACCGGCTTGCCCCAGGCGACAAAGTCGCAATCGGGATAGCGGAAGCAGCCGAAAAACGTCTTGCCGCGCTTTGAACGGCGCTCCACCACCTCTCCGGCCTCGCAGACCGGGCACGGAACACCGATCGTCTTCTGCTTCACATACTTGCAGGTGGGGTAGTTGCTGCACGCCGTGAACTCGCCGAAGCGGCCGCTCTTCAGCACCATGTGGTTCCCGCACTGCGGACACTTCTCTTCAAGCGGAACATCCGCTTTCTTCTGCGAGCCGCCCACCGGCTTGGTGGTCTTGCAGTCGGGATATCCCGTGCAGGCGAAGAACGTGCCGAACCTGCCCTTCTTCAGGACCATCGGCCGGCCGCAGTTCTCACAGTACTCTTCGTCGCCCTGTTCGGTGAGATCCGCGCCTTCCACATCCGGAAGATCGATGGTCAACTCCCGCGTGTAGGTGCACTCGGGATAGCCCGTGCAGGCGATGAAGCTTCCGTGCTTTCCCCATTTGATGACCAGAGGCTTCCCGCATTTTTCGCAAATCAAGTCGGTGGGGCGTTCCATCCGCTTGATGTTGGTCATGTGCTCTTCGGCGTGTTTGAGGTCCGCGTCGAACTTCTCGTAGAAGCCCTGCATCGCCACGCGCCAATCGAGCTTGCCTTCCTCGATCTCGTCGAGCTCTTCCTCCATCCGCGCCGTGTATTTGACGTCGAAGATGTCGTCGAAGCTTTCAAGGAGCAGGTCGGTCACCACCATCCCGAGTTCGGTAGGCGTGAAGCGTCCCCCCTCTTTCCGCACGTACTCGCGTTCCTGGATCGTGGACAGGATTGACGCGTAGGTGGACGGCCTTCCCACGCCGTCCGATTCCAGTTTCTTGACCAGCGTCGCTTCGTTGTAGCGCGGCGGAGGCTCGGTGAAGTGCTGTTCCGGAGCGAGGGAGCGGAAACGCAGGGTCTCGCCTTCCTGGACCGAAGGCAGCTTGTGCTTCAGCTCTTCGTCTTCCTCGTCCTTCTGGTCCTTGCCTTCCTCGTAAACGCGAAGGAAGCCGTCGAACCGGGGAACGGAGCCCGTGGCGCGGAACATGTAGACGCCGCCATCGGCGCCGGCGGCGGTGACGTCGATGGACGTCTGATCGAAGACGGCCGGCATCATCTGGGACGCCACGAAGCGCATCCAGATCAGGCGATAGAGCTTCATCTCGTCTTCAGCGAGATAGGCTTCGACCGCGTCGGGCGTATTCAGGACCGACGACGGACGAATGGCTTCGTGCGCATCCTGAGCCTCCTTCTTCGTCTTGTAGACGTTCGGCGCGGGCGGCAGATACTCGACGCCGTAGCGTTCGGCGATCAGCGCGCGCGCCTCCGCGAGGGCGTCGTCGGAAATGCGCGTCGAGTCCGTGCGCATGTAGGTGATGAGACCGGCCAGGCCCTCGCCCCCGATCTCGACGCCTTCATAGAGGCGCTGCGCGAGCATCATGGTGCGCTTCACGCTGAAGCGCAGCTTCCGCGAGGATTCCTGCTGCAGGGTCGAGGTAATGAACGGAGCTACCGGGTTGCGGCGTTTCTCCCGCGTGACGACGGACTTGACGATGTAGGACGCGCCGCTGAGCCGCGCGACAATCGACTCGGCCGCCTCCGCTGTCGCGACTTCCGGCGTTTCGTCGTTCACCTTCATCAGCCGCGCCGAAAGCTGCGGCGGCTTTTTAGCCGACAGGCCGACGTCGAGCGTCCAGTACTCCTGCTTGTTGAAGGCGCGGATTTCCCGCTCCCGCTCGACGATCACCCGCAGAGCCACGGTCTGAACGCGGCCGGCCGACAGACCCCGCCTGACTTTATCCCAAAGCAGCGGTGAAATCTTGTAGCCCACCAGACGGTCAAGCACGCGGCGCGCCTGCTGCGCGTCCACAAGATTGACGTTCACCATCAGCGGCTTTTCGAAAGCCTTTCTGACGGCGTTGGCGGTGATCTCGTTGAACATCACGCGGTAGATTTCAGGAGCGCCTTTACCTTTACCCTTGAGTTCTTCCTGGAGGTGATAACAGATGGCTTCGCCTTCGCGATCGGGGTCGGCCGCGAGGTAGATTTTGTCGCATCCCTTGGCAGCCTGCTTTAGTTCATGAACGAGCTTCTTCTTCCCCTCGATCACTTCGTAGCGGGGAAGAAAGCCGTTCTCGACGTCCACGGAGAGATCGTTCTTGGGAAGGTCCTTCACATGGCCGAGCGACGCCATTACGGAGTAGCCCTTCCCCAGGTACTTCATGATTGTTTTCGCCTTTGCGGGCGATTCGACGATAACCAGTGCCTTTGGCATATTTGACTTCGAACGCGGTCACCACACTTTAACAAAGTTCTTACCCGGAAGTTGTTTCGCAAGCCCGAGCATCTCAAGCTCGAACAGGGCGGCAATCACTTCCGAGGGCGTGGTGTATTCCTCCAAACCGTCCACTAATTCATCCAGGGCGATGGCGGCGTCCACTTTCAGCCGCTCCAGAACGCGGCGGCCGATTTCACCGTTCGGACCGCTCGGCAGCCGCTCCGCGCCTTCCGGTCCCTGGGCGGTTTTCGCCTCGCCGAAACCCGCCAGCAGCCGTTCCCTGCCCTCAGAGATCAGCCGGGCCCGCACCTGCTCCGGCAAATCCGCAATCACGTCGTTCCATTCCTGGACCAGCTTTGCGCCCTGTTTGATCAGCAGGTTCGGCCCCCAGCTTTCCTTGGAAGTGATGTTCCCCGGAACTGCGAACACCTCTCTCCCCTGGTCGAGCGCGAGCTTCGCCGTGATGGCGGAGCCGCTGTACTGCGCCCCTTCGACCACCAGCACGCCCACGCTCAGTCCGCTGATGACCCGGTTGCGGATCGGAAAATTCTGCGGAAAAGCCGTCGCTCCCATCGGGAATTCCGAAACGATCAACCCCTTCTCCGCAATCTCCGCGGCCAGCCGCCGGTTTTCCGACGGATAGACCACATCCACTCCGCAGCCTAGCACGGCGACAGTCGAACCGCCCGCGCCGAGCGCGCTCCGGTGGGCCGCGGCATCGATTCCGCGAGCCATCCCGCTCGCGATCGTGAGACCGGCGCGCGACAGATTGCCGGAAAGTCTTTCCGCCGCCGCGACACCGTAGGTCGTCGGACGGCGCGTACCGACAACCGCGAGACAGACCGTAGACATTAACTCGACGCGCCCCCGGGCAAACAGGAGTACAGGGGGATCGAAGATATCCCGCAACAGGGCCGGATAGCGCGGATCGGCGATCGGTACCGTCACCGCACCGGCGTCTTTCATCCGCTGCTGCTGTTCAGCCGCGTCCTCAAAAGAACAGCCGCTCACGATCGTCTGGGCGACGGCGCCCCCGACTCCGTGCGACTCCAGTTCCGATCGCGAGGCGCGAAACACCGCCTGCGGCGTCCGGTACCGGTCAATCAGCTTGCCGGCTTTCCGGGTTCCGAGCCCGGGGATCAATCGCAACGCCAGCCAGTGAAGTTCGGTCTCCGGGCTGATGGCAGGTGAACTCATAATCAATTTAGCAATGAAAGACGGGATCGCGCAAGCCGGGCAAACGTAGCGCTGCCGCGACCGGAGAGCTAAACCCTCCCACAGATTGGATGTGGGATTCCGGCGCGGCGATTCTCAGCGGAATTGCCAAGGCGGGGGAGAAACACGGACTCAGGCCTCTAACCATATCCGGATCAATGACTTGCAAAATAAGTGACGCAGAAACCTATTACGGCGCCGCGGCGCTTCGCCATCGGATTCTCGCATGTTTTGAATTTCAGGCTGGCGTTTCTAAAGTCAGCTTGATGCGGGCGGAGCCGCGATTCAGGCGGCGAGCTATAGCCAGCGTGTACTTGGCGCCCCGGCAGACCGGAGTTGGTGTTCCGCGCCGGCTAAAGGCGCGGAGACAGGTCCATGGATGCGTTCGGCATCGGGACGTGGCTTCGAGCACGCCCACATGCCCAACTTCAGCCGCGAATACCGCCATCCAAAACTAAGGAAAAACAAATTGCGCGGCAAGGAAAACGAAAAGAAGCTGAGGCAGGACGCCTGGACCATCCTCACTCGGTTCCTCGGCAAACCAGCGAAGTAAGGCGAGTGCATCTTGGTGGCGGAAGAGGGGGTCGAACCCTCACGTCCAGTGAAGAACGCCAGATTTTGAGTCTGGTGCGTCTGCCAGTTCCGCCATTCCGCCACGGAAGGCTACTGTCTAGTGTAACCGAATCCTGATGCACATGGTCGCCGATGTCGCCAGCGCAAGTACCTCTGAATCGGGCAAACCGTCGAGTCGCGCAGACTGTGCACTACGAAAATCCAGCCGCGGTTCCCGGCGAACCGCACTTCGGAGGATCGCACTTCGCAGATCGTTATCCGCCAAGTAGCGGACCTTCATCGCCGAGGGAGACTCAGGCTCTGCCTGGCACGCTCAAGACGAGCGCTCAAGTCCGCGCCCGGAGGGGTTCCTTGACGTTCCAATTCGGCCCATTGCTCTTTGCGGCCCAGAAGGTACGAATCGACCTCGGCCTGGTTATCCAGGTAGAACGCGATCGCGCCATACACGTGGGCAAGAGTCAGGCCCTCGAAATCCTCGCGGATACTCTCCGGCGAGCTTCCCTCGCGGAAGGCGTAGACGATGGAATCGAGCGAGATGTGCGTGCCCGTGACGAAGTAAACGCCCTCGCGCAGCTCGACGTGTTCGATAACCATGCCGCCACTCCCTCCTCCTTAGATTATACGGGAGGCCATCGAGCTCTACCTCACGCCTGTGAGTACTTCGTTACTACGCGCGCCATTCACGGTCACCGTGAGTGGCTGCGCCCCGCTCTGCAATCCTCCGGGCACCTCGACGTTGATCTGGTAGAGTCCCAGGTATCCCGGCGCGAGGCCGCTAAAGAGTACCCTCGCCGGCACGGACCCGATCTGTACCTGCGGCGTCGCAACCGTTAGTCTCAACCCGGCCGAATCCGCGCGGACCGGACCGAGGCCCGTCGCGTAGATCTCGATGAACTCTCCCGCCCCCGAAGCTCGTTGAGCCGTAGTCTGACTCGTCCCCGCGTTCAGAATCGCTCCATACCTTGTCGCGGCGTCGAAGAATATGCCCGGTGAAACGGCCTGCACCGGAACGGTCACCGGCGCCGTTGTACCGACAGACGTCGAGACCGTCAACTGAGTCGATCCTTCCGGAAGATCCGACGGTACAAGGAAGTTGATCTGCCCATCGCTGACGAACAGGAGCGAGGCGGAGCGGCCACCCACGACTACGGTGACTCCCGCGAGTGAACTGGGCCAGGGGAAAGAAGCCTGCGCCGCCGCGCCACCCGCGAGGTTTGTGCCGTACACGCTCGCAAGTCCACCTGGAGAGACGCCCCCGGCGGAGGACGCCGCATTCACCACGGCGGCCGCGGTTGTGAGTGGGGCCGAGGTAGCTGTCACTATAAGCGGCGCGACGCCCGGTATCGCCTGGAATGTCAGGATATTTACCGCTTCGCGCCCAGGCGTCCAAGTGAAACCGATCTGACCGTTTGCATCCGATATCGCGGTCGTAGGCGTCAAAGTCCCTCCAACGCTGGCCGCTGCCTGGATCGTGACGCCCGGATAGGGTAGCTCATTGATGTCAGTGACGCGGACCATGACCGGCTTCGCGAGCGGCACGCCGGGCGTGGCGGCTTGCCTGTCGCCCGAAACCGCGGTCAACCGCAGTGCGGCGGGAGCCGCAACCTGGATGCGTGCGTAGGCGGTCTCGAATTGTGCGTCGGAGGGTTCGGCCGAAAGCTCCTCGACTCCCGCGCGCGCACCGGTGATGGTGAAATTGGCCGAGAGTGAACCAGCCGGAATCGTGACGGAGGGTGGTACCGTCGCCGCGCCAGTCTCGGTCCTCAGCAACACCGTCACGGCCGTGCCAAGCGCCGTCTGAATCGAAACGGCCGCCGGCGCTCCCCTTCCCTCGATCACGCCCGCGGCGGGAAAAACCGAGAGTTTGAGGCTCTTCTTCAAGCTGGCGTCGGCATAGGCGCGGTCGGAGGCCGATTTCCGGTAGTAGGCGTCGAATGCGCTCCGAACCGCTTCCAGCTTGTCGAGTTCGACCTGCGAAGGCGTTGTCCCTGCCCTTACTACCAGAATGATTGCGAAACGAAACCGGCGCTGGGCAACGGTGTGATCCGGGACGCGCCGGCCTTCGGCTTGCACGATATCGGCCGCCGTGACGTCGCGGCGGCCGCCGTTGAACTCGACGCCGATCTGCGGCGCGCGGCGTTGCAGCGAGGCGCTTGTGCCCGTCGCAACGAAGGTTGGCGGAACTTCCTCCGGCGCGCGGAAACCCATCAGATACTGGTCGAGCGGCGCGAAGGATTCGTAGGTCGCGATGGTGGTGAAGCGGTTTGCAGCCGCCGCGCCGTTATCCTGCAAACGGGCGCCTTCCATGAACGAGGCCTCCGAATTGAAGATAAGGCTCCAGTGCGCGTCCTGCCGCCCGAGCATGGGTCTCAGATCGGGATTTGAGGTTTCTCGCACGCTCGCGTAGGCAAGAAAGAGATGACCGGCTTCATGCGCGAGCACCGAGAGCGCCGTAAGGCCGCCCGGCGACTGTCCTAGCAGCAGGGCGTTCGGATCCGCCCGGTACTGGCTCAGGGGCCCGAGATTCAGTATGGCCTGAAGGCGGGAGGGCGATGCGTATTCGATGCCGGTATCGGTGATGCGGTCTCCGTAACCGGTGCGTCTATTGCGCACGGTGCTTTCGAAGGCAAGCGCGCCGTTGTCGGCCTGAATATCCATGTTGTTGTAGAAGACCAGGTAATCGTAGCTGTCTTCGTGGTTCTCGTAGAATTTCTGGGCGGCCGTCGCGAGATCGACTTCGACGTTCGTGCCGAAGCGCTCACCCACGGCCGCTCCGTAGGAGTCCGAAACGCCGGTCGCGAAGGAAACCACGGTGCTCGATCCCTGCAAGCCGCCAGGGGCAATACCGACCACGGCGGAATCGGCGTTGATTCCACTATAGGCGATCTCCACGCGGCCATCGGGATACAGGCGCACCTGAAAGGTTTGGGGAATGCCGAATCCGAAATCCTGATACTCCGGCACCTGGACCCACGTAACCACGAAGCGATTGGAATCGGAAAGCACGCGTATCCCGTCGCGGGACTGGGAGGGGTCAAGATCGTCGAAAAGGCCGCCGATACGGGGCGGACCCGAGGCGAGACGTCCGAGCGAACGCGAACTTGTCGCAGTGTCGCCGGCGCCGAAGGTCAGATTTCCGTCGGAGTTCACAAACACTTCCCGGTGGACGGCGCCAAAGAAGGGAAAGGGAAAGGGAAGCGGAACAAGACGTGTGTCGTCATCCCTCATGCCTTGAATAAGCGATCCCGCGGCGGCGGCTCCCGAATCGTACCCGCCCGAGGAGGTCTGGAAGCGGTACTTCACCGGCGCTGCCGTCACGGGGAAGAACGCCAGGGTTTTCTGATCGAGGTTGAATTCGTTTTGCCTGGCGACGACGCCGTCGGCATCGTCGAGAATCGCGATGTTCCCGATGTCCTGCCGGGCGTTGCGCGGAGCGCCCGTCTTCCGGGAGGCCGCGTTCCGCACCGCTGCGTTCCGGACTGCCTGCTTATGAAAGTGCAGGTCCTGCTTCCACCTGTCGCGATAGGACCCGCAAATCTGCGGAATGAGCCGCGCGGGCGCGGAACCGGAAAACGCAAGGGCGAGAAAGACGGGGAACAGACGGCGCATAAGATGCGTTGCTCCTTCTATACTAACAACTATGGGATTCTGTACGAGTTGCGGCGCGGCATTGACAGAGGGAACGAAATTCTGCTCGGGTTGCGGGCGGCCCGCGGGGGGCGCGGGCGCCGCTATGTCGGGCTATTCGGCGGTTCCGCTCGAACCGCTCGATTACACGATTCAGGGCGACAATCTGCAGGTGGCCCGCGTGCGCCTGAAGCCCGGTCAGGAAATTTATGCCGAGGCCGGCAAGATGGTCTACAAGACGCCAAACGTGGAATGGGAGACCCGCATGAGCGGGAGTACGCTCGGCGAAAAACTTTGGGGAGCCGTGAAGCGGACCGTCGCGGGGGAATCGCTCTTTCTGACCCATTTCCGGTCCAACGGCAACGGCGAGGTCGGATTTGCGGGAAACTATCCGGGACGCATTCAGGTTTTCGGTCTGGCGCCGGGTCGGAGTGTCATGGCCCAGCGGAATGCATTTCTGTTCGCCCAGACCAGCGTCCAGTTGAGCGTCGCGTTCGTCAAGAAGCTAGGGGCGGGCCTGCTGGGCGGCGAAGGCTTTATTTTAGAGAAACTTACGGGTCCGGGACAGGTCTTTATCCATGGCGGTGGCGACTTCATCGAGTTCGAGCTCGGCGCGGGCGAAGGCCTGCACGTGGATACAGGTTGCATCGTCGCTTTCGAGGAATCGGTGGACTACGACATTCAATACGTTGGCGGGATCAAAACCGCCCTGTTCGGCGGCGAAGGACTCTTCCTGGCAACCCTCACGGGCCCTGGAAAGGTGATCGTGCAGAGCATGACGCTCGACAAATTGCGGCGTGAATTGACTCCGATGCGCTCGGGAGGCGACGAGCGGAGCGGACCCCTTGGCGCGCTCGGAGAGATTTTCGATAGTGACCGTTAAACTTTTTCCACAGTCTGCCGATTAACCACTCGACGTGGAAATCCAAAAAGCAGACTTGGCGGCGTCTCAGACTGTGGCCCTTCAGACCGCAACTCAGGAGCAGTTGAACGTTGAGCTTGCGGAACTCAGGCGGCTGAAGCAGGATTTCGTAGTGGGACTGAATCACGAAATCCGGACCCCGATTAATGGAATCATGGGGATGATGGATCTGCTGCTCGAGACGCCCCTGACCGTTGAACAGCGGGAGTTTGCCTCGATCGTGCGCGTTTGCGTGCAGGATTTGTTCGACCTTCTGCGGCCTTCGCTTGATTTTTCGTCGTTCGTCGCGAGGTCGGTTGAACTCGATCTTGCGGAGTTCGATATCACCGAGGCGATCGAAGGCGTCGTTTGCGAACAGGAGCTACGCGCGGAAGCCAGGAAGATCGAACTCATCTGCAACGTGGATGGAGAGGTCCCGGCGCTTGCCGTGGGCGACGTTCTTCGATTTCGCGAAGCGCTCTCGCAGTTGCTTCGGAATGCCATCAAGTTTACCGAGGCCGGCGAGGTTGAAGTATCGGCTCACGCCTCGCCGGCGGAGGCTAACAGCTTCAACCTGACGGTACAGGTCCGGGACACCGGCATTGGGATCGATCCGGACAAGCTTGACGGAATCTTCGAATCGTTCCACCAGATCGAGGGCGGATTGTCGCGTCGGTACTCCGGAGTTGGGCTGGGCCTCGCGCTGGCGAAGCAGTTGGTAGCGTTAATGCGGGGCCGTCTATCCGTCGAAAGTCAGCCGGCGGTTGGAAGCGTGTTCACGTTCACCATACCGCTTGTGGCGGCAAGCCCGGCTGGAAAGCCATCCTGGCATCGGCAGTTGGAGGGCAAGCACGTTCTAATAATCGCCCCGAATCCGCGAACCGTTCATTCCCTGGAAAACCTGCTCGCGCAGTTCCGGATAAAACATACCAGTTGCGCCTCGGGGCCTGACGCTTTGCGCGCGCTCGCGGACGGCGCGAACCCCCACGTGATCCTGCTAGACGACGGTGGAGGGAGCGTCGATTTCGAAGCCGTTTCGGAGAGCCTGAAGCTGGCTCGGCCTCGAACGCCCTTGGTTTGGATGCTAGGGAATATTGGGGGAACGCGTCCGGCAAGTCTTAGCTACTTGCGGTGCGATTCGGAGATGGCGAAGCCGGTGCGCCGCTACTCGCTTTATGACGCTCTTCTTTCCTTGACGGGCGGACCGTCGAAACCGGAAGTGCGGCGGCGAATACTCCTGGCCGAGGACAACCAGGTATCCCGCCGGTTGGTGACCAGGATTCTTCGCGAAAGCGGATACGTGGTGGACGGCGTGGAAGATGGCCGCGAGGCGCTCGAGACCGTTCGCTCTTCGCCTGCTTACGACCTGATTTTGATGGACTTACAGATGCCGGAGATGAGCGGAATCGACGCCGCTCTGGAGATCCGCAAGCTGCCGCCGGGCATGGCTGTGCCTATCGTTGCGCTTACCGCTGGAGAGCCGTCCAGCCAACGCGCGGCCTGCCGCGATGCGGGAATGAACGGTTATCTTTCAAAGCCCATCCGGTCGGAGGAGCTGTTGACTGAAGTACGGCGCTACCTCGGAACCGAACCCGCCTGACCGGGCTTGGCGCCCGTATCGGGTCGAGGATCGACGTGCAGCGACGCCACCACCAAGCCTAGTTCACGGTCGTCCGCCGCGGTTGGCGCAAGAGCGCGGTCAAGGGAGAATTCGACTCTAACCGCCGCACCCGGCATTTCACTTCTCAGCAATCGAAAGTAAACGTGGTCTCCGGCCTCGGAGAAGATTTCCGGATCGAGAGTCACGCCGCCAGCCGACGCCGAGAGCGTGACCGGCCCATCCTTCAGAATCTCTTCGTGAAGCCACAAGTTCATCGTCAACAGAAGCGGACACCGCTCCACGGGCGTGTTCATCGCGATCGAAAAGCGTCGCTTCGTCCATCGCCATCCGGGACTTTCCGGCTCGTACCACCCGTCAAGCAGTTCGACCTCGCAGCCTGCAATTGGGCCGTGCGTGGATTCGGCGAGGCAGAAGAAGCGCTGGTCCCGATCGAGGCTCCAGGGATCCGACAGGGAAGCGCCCACTGTGAAACCGGCGATCACGCTCCAACAGGTTCGTTTCAAGAGCCTGCGTAATCCGGTCTCCGTGAAGATCCAATAATTGGTGTAATCCCGATTCAACTCCGCCGTGTCGAGAAGATAGGCTCCGGGGAATTCCCTGGCGTCCGGGAGCAGGGGAGGAATCGTATTGGCGATGCGTGTGCTGAGAATGCAGTAGCGGCTATGCTGCGCGAGATACTCGAGGGCGTAGAAAGGATTTTTCAAGTGGTACAGGATGCCGAGGAACAAGGTCAACCCATACCGGGGCGCCGGCAATTGAAAATACGCATCGATATCGATGTCGTGTATCTCGATTCGCGAATTCAGAGCCTTCCTCAGCGCCTGCACTCCCCGCATGTAGTTGTGGTTTGTCACCCGGTAATCCACGGCGTGAACCTTGCATCCAACCGATTCCAGAAAAAAGGACAGGTCTCCGTCCCCGCATCCAAGATCCAATACCGTTCCCGACGAGGCCATGCGGATCAGCCGTTCGAGATCGCCCCCGAACATCCGGTCGATGGGGCCCATGTTGTTAAGCGATCCATAGGGATACCAGGGAAAGGGTACTCTCAGACCCGACCGGACGGTCTCCAGGCGCTTCTCGAAGTCCTTTCCGGACCTGGCGATCCGGTGAGTCACGCCCTAACGCACTCCCCGCACGGACACACCTTTCGCAGGTGGTCCCAGGAGTAGAGCCCGGTGCTGTGGCCGTCGCTCCAATCGATCTTGATCGCGTAATTGCCGATCGGCTCGATCGAGTTGATCTTCAGCGCCGCTTTGAACATTTGGAAAGGATTACCGGACTCGTGCGCGCGCGGCGGCGTTCCGTGAGAACCGGTGCAGGTCGCACAGGGGCAATGGTCTCGAAGATAGACCAAGCCATAGTCGCTATGATGGCCGTCTTTCCAATCGATATGGATTCCCTTCGACTTGGAGATGGCAATATGTTCGGGATCGCTCTGCATCTCAGTTCATCGGCCGCTCGACGTCCCGCACGCCGGAAATCCGGCGCATCGCGGCGACAAGCCTTTCCAGCTGTTTCTTATCGCGTACGTCAACGGTCATTTCCACAATGGCGCCATAATGGCCGGGCTCCGCCTCGGCTCTCGCTTCGAGCGCGCGGATGTTCGTGTCTTCGCTCGACAGCACGCTGGTCAATTGGTTCAACATTCCAGGACGGTCGTCGGTTCGGACCACAACCTTGACCTGGAAACTGTCGCCGGCGGCGCGTTCCCACTCGACGTCGATTCTCCGCTCCACTTCATAGAGCAGATTCTGCACGTTCGGACACGCCACGGCATGCACGGCGATCCCCTTGCCCCGCGTTACATACCCCGTGATAGCGTCGCCGCGAATGGGATTACAGCACTTGGCGCGGTATATCATTACATCCTCGCCGCCCTTCACTTTGACTACGCCTTCACCATCGCGGCCGCGCGCCAGCTGCGCCGCCTGCGCGGCATCGTAGACAGGGCGTTTGGGCTCCGCCGCATCCGCGGGCATTTGCGCCGGGGCGGCGTTCCGCAGAACCTCGCGCGCCGAGAATCTTCCGTAGCCGAGCCCCGCGTAGAGATCCTCGATCTTGCCGTGACCGTACTCGGCAGCCACCCTTTCGTAATCGGATCTGGTGATTTTCCCCAGCTCGACGCCGAAACGCCGGGCCTCTTTTTCAAGATACTTTTCGCCGATCTCGATGGCCTTTACCCGCTCGGTGGCGTTAATTACGTGCTTGATCTTGTTGCGAGCCCGCGGCGTCTTGACGATCGACAGCCAGTCCTTACTGGGCAGATGATTCTGCTGCGTCATGATCTCGACGATGTCGCCGTTTTTGAGGATGTACCGCAGCGGAACGATTCGCCCGTTGACCTTGGCGCCGACGCAGGTGTTACCGACGTCCGAGTGGATGGCGTAGGCGAAGTCGATCGGCGTCGCATCCCGCGGAAGCACAATCACGCGGCCGCGAGGCGTGAACGTGTACACCTCCTCCGGGTACAGTTCCACCTTGAGAGTCGCCATGAACTCCGATGGGTCCTGCATGTCCCGCTGCCATTCGACCAGATGCCGCAGCCAGGCGATGCGCTGATCGTCCTCCGCGGGGCCGGTTCGGCCCTCCTTGTACTTCCAGTGCGCCGCGATCCCTTCCTCCGAGATCCGGTGCATCTCCTCCGTGCGGATCTGCACTTCGAATGGATGGCCATGCGGCCCGAGGACCGAGGTATGCAGGGACTGGTAGAGGTTCGGCCGCGGGATCGCGATGAAGTCTTTGATCCGGCCAGGCACCGGATGCCACTTGTTGTGGATTACGCCTAGAGCGCCATAGCAGTTCTTCACCGAGTCGGTGATGATGCGCAGGGCGAGGAGATCGTAGACCTGGTCGATGGTGATCTTCTGGCGCTTGAGTTTCTGGTAAACCGAGTATGCTCGCTTTACTCTGCCCTCAACCCTGGCCGGTATGCCCTCGGCTTTCAGTTCCTCGGTGACCGTCTGTTGAATTTCGGCCAGAAACTCTTCGTTCGCGCTGCGCTGGGAGTCGATGGCCTTGACGATTTCCTCGTACTGCACGGGGTCGAGATACTGAAAAGCGAGATCCTCGAGTTCGACGCGCACCTTACCCATTCCGAGACGGTGCGCGATGGGAGCGTATATCTCGATGGTCTCTCGCGCGATCCGCTCCTGGCGCTCCGGCGAGACATAGCCGAGCGTTCT
Organism: Candidatus Sulfopaludibacter sp. SbA3; assembly: GCA_945893365.1. GTDB lineage: Bacteria > Acidobacteriota > Terriglobia > Bryobacterales > Bryobacteraceae > SYKU01. The sequence goes on from CAMDED010000130.1 coordinate 13,573, forward strand.
CATGTTGTGGAGGCGGTCGGCAAGTTTCACGATGATCACGCGGATATCGTTTACCATGGCGAGAAGCATTTTCCGGACGCTCTCGGCCTGACGATCCTCCTTTGAGAAGAAATCAAGCTTGCTGAGTTTCGTCGCCCCGTCCACGCAGCGGGCCACCTCCTCGCCAAACCGGCGCCGGATCTCCTCTATGGTGACGCTGGTGTCCTCAACCACGTCATGCAGAATTCCGGTTTCAATCGAAACCATGTCCATGCGCATGTCGGCAAGAATGTGGGACACCGCCAGCGGATGCACCATGTACGGCTCTCCGGAATCGCGGAACTGAAGAATATGATTCTCACAAGCGAAGCGGTAGGCCGCTTCGAGCGCGGAAGAGTCTTCCTTTGGACGGAGTTCGCGGACCTTGGCAAGGAGATCGCGAAAACGCTCGTCGATCCGGGCATCGGCGGGAGGAGCGGGTTCGCTAGGCTCGGGAGACACTAAGAATATTGTAAGCGAGCGGCCGGGGATGGTGGTCCGCCACCCCCGCTTGTCCGGAGAAGCGGCGCTATTTCGTTTCCGCGGTTGCGCCGGGTTTAGCTGCCTTTTCGGCCTTCAATTTCTTTGTAGCCAGTGACTTCTGCACCCAGTTATCGGCGACTTCGCAAGCCTTCACGTACTCTTCCCTGGTTTCGAGCAGATCGGCTCTGTACCGGATGAGGAGGTTCATGTAGGCCATCGCATCGTCGTATTCGGGATCGATCTCGAGAGCTTTTTCGGCGTTCTTGATGCCTTCGTCGAGTTGCGGCATATACTTCGCCTTGAGTTCGTCGCGAACCTTCTTATCCTTCAGCGGACCGGGGTCTTCCGGTTGCATCTTCATCGCGGCGCGAGCTTCCCGGTCGGGAGTCAGCCAATCGAGCCACGCGATTACCGCCAGCGTGTAATAGGCTTCCTTGCTGTCCGGCTTGATCGCGATTAGCTTTTGGTTCCACTCGCGCGCCTCTGGAAATTTCTTCTGGTTGTAGTAGAGCGACGCGATCGATGCCGTGGCCACCTGATCCTTGGGGTCCTGTTTCAGGACTTCCAGAAACTCCGTGAACGCCCGCTTGGACATCTCCATATTCTCGGGAGACTCCGCGCCGGGAATATACTGGCTCATGTACGCGGTCGCCAGATAGAGCCGGGCCACGGTGAACGTCGGGTCCAAGTCGACCGCCTGCCGAAAGTGCTCGACCGCTTCGGAGTACTTGGCGTTCTTGTACTGCAACACGCCCTTGTTAAGATGATCGCGCGCGCGTAACTTCTCGCAGCTCGTCGCAAAAAGAGCCGCTGCGGCAACCAGCGCGGCGATCGACCATCGGGAGAGGCGGGACGGACGCAAGCTCATTGGCCGGCCTCCACCTTCGCCGTCATCAGACCGACCTTGTCGATTCCCGCGCCCTTGGCGATATCGATCGCCCTCGCGACGTAGTAGAAGTCCAGATCCGGATCGCCCTTGACGAAAACCACCCGTTCCGCGCGAGTCTTGAAAATCTCTTCCAGACGCGGCCCAAGCTTCTCCTCCGTGGTTGGTTCCTGGTTGATCATCAGCGACTTGTCTTTGTTGACGACGATGACCACCGTCCGTTGATCGGCCGCCGTATTCTGTTTCTGGTTTGGCGGCGGAGGTTGCGGAACCAACGCTTCCAAACCTTTCGGCGTGAGCGGCGTGATCACCATGAAAATGATAATCAGCACGAGGAGAACGTCGATCATTGGAGTCATGTTGATGTCGGCTTTCAAACCGCCACTACCGCCCACTGACATACCCATAAAATTGCTCCTTTTTGCCGGCCGGCGATATGCCGGACCGTTTATTTTTTATTCGGATCGGCGGCGGAAGTTCCCGCCGCTCCAGCCGCGGGGGTTTCCTCGGGCTTCTTGATATCTTCGGTGAGCAGACCTAACTGGTCCACGCCCGCCGCTCGAATATTATCCACTACCTCGACCACTTTTTCATAACGCGCCCGCTGGTCGGCTCTGAGGTACACCATTTTATCCAACTTGTTCGCCAGCAGGTCCTTTACTTTTGAGGGGAGGCCTTCCGCGGTCACCTTATCGTTTCCCGGGCTTAGATAAACCAGCCCGTCCCGTGTCACGGCAACGATAACCGCGTCTTCCTTGTCGGCCGCCTGCATGGCGATAGGATTCTTCGTCTTTACCATGTCTACGGGGGTGCCCTTCGTCATCATGGGCGTGATGACCATGAAGATGATCAACATGACGAGCATGACGTCCACCATGGGCGTCACATTGATATCGGATACCGGAGGTGGAGCTGTTTTCTTCTTCATCGTTTAGTCCCCAGTTTCCGCTCCGGCTGGAAAGCGCCGGGGCCGCCGAAGAAGTGCGGGCCCCGGCCGTTCAACTCGCCGGACCGGTGAATTCGATCTGTATTACTTACGCCCGGCTTTCGCGTGATTACGCTTCAGGAAGTAGTCGATCAACTCGGAACTGGAATTGCCCATTTCCACGTCGAAGGCTTCAAGCGTGCCACTAAAGTAGTTATACACCCAGATCGCCGGGATCGCCACAAACAGACCGAGAGCGGTGACGACGAGCGCTTCGGAAATACCGCCCGCAACCGCGCCGAGACCAGCCGATTTCTCGGTCGAAATGCCCTTGAACGCGTTGATGATACCGACGACCGTGCCGAACAGACCCACGAACGGAGCCGTCGAACCGATCGTCGCCAGTCCGCTGACGCCGCGCTTGAGTTCAGCGTGTACGATCGCCTCGGCGCGCTCAAGAGCGCGCTTGGAAGCGTCGATCTCTTCTCCGGGGATATCGGAGCTCGACTGATGCGCGCTGAATTCCTGCAAGCCCGCCACTACTACCTTTGCCAGATGGCTCTTCTTGAACCGGTCGGCAATCTTGACCGCTTCGTCGAGCTTCCCTTCCCTTAGAGCCCCTGCAACCGCCGGCGCAAAAGCCCTGGACTGGCTGCGCGCGGCGTTATAGGCCATGAATCGATCGATCATCACGCCGATGGACCACGCGGACATGACGAACAAGAGGACAGTCACGGCCTTCGCCAATGGACCCATCGCATTCCAGAGTGCTCTGGGATCGGAGAAGGAGTCCCCTGTCATGGCTTCCGCCAGAAAAAACGCCCATACCTGCAACTGTAAATACATTGTCTTTTAGTCTCCTGCGAGTTGAAATTTTAACAAAACTCTTTTAACGGTACTCAATGCCCGCGGCCCGCCTATGACGAATCGCGTTTCCTACTGGCTGAACGTAAAAATTACATCGATCTGCGTTACCACTTCGACCGCCTCTCCGTTGAGGAGCGTCGGCTGATATATCCACTGCTTAACCGCTTCCATCGCGGACGGAACCAATAGGGGATGACCGCTCACCTGAGTGAGATTCTGGATCGTACCATCCTTCCCGATAATTGCGTTCAGCTTAACCACTCCCTGAATGCGGGCCTGCTTGGCCAGCGGGGGATAAACCGGCTTGGGCTGACGGACCAGCTTCGCTTGCTGTACGTTGCCGCCGACGCGAATTCGCTGCGGCGTGACCGGCTTCGGCGCCTCTTTGACGACCGGGGGCGGAGGGGGAGGCGCCGCTGTCGGCGCGGCTCCGATGATGCCGCCGATAATCCCGCCGGCCGTTCCGCCGGCGACACCGCCGGGAACGCCGCCGACGACGCCGATTATGCCGGATGTCGGCGGAGGCAGCTCTTCTTCCTTGATGATCGCAATATCCTTCGGAACCGCCTTCGGCGCCATCAGCTTGCCCGCATCGAACTGGCGGGGAATGACCTTGACGATCTTGATCGGCTGCGCCGCGGGAGGCGGCGGGGGAGGAGGAGGCGGCGGGGGAGCCACCAGAAAGCTGGTCAGCTGCGTGCGCGGAAGCGCCTCGTAGTAGATCATCGGAATCAGAATCGCCACGATGACCAGGAAGATTTGGAAGATAAAGGACACAAACACCGTCCATGTCCTGTTCGTTTTGCCAGTGACGAAAGTTTGTTCAAACATTGCCTTGCTCCCTTTCTAAATTGACTTCAAAGCCGTGCCGCGGATACCGGCCGCCAACACCTCAGCCCTTTCTGGGCGCTTGCTTCCCGGCGGGTAAAACACCCGCCGCCTTACGCTTGCCGTCAGCGTAGCTATGCCAGAACACGACAATGGGACTGGCAATGAAAACCGACGAATAGGTTCCGATCAGAATCCCCACCACGAGAGCGAATGAAAATGTGTGCAACACCGGCCCGCCGAAAAGGAACAGCGCAAGCACCGTAAGAAAAGTGAGCCCCGATGTCATGATCGTCCGGCTCAGTGTCTGATTCACGCTTCGGTTGATGATCGTTTCAAGCGGCTCGCGGCGCGTCAGCTTCACATTTTCCCGTATGCGGTCGAAAATCACGATAGTGTCGTTCATCGAGTATCCAACAAGAGTGAGCAAGGCCGCAACCACGTTCAGCGAAATTTCTTTATCGAACAGCGAAAAAAATCCCACCGTGATGACGGTATCGTGAAACACCGCGATGACTGCCGCTACTCCGTAGATCCACTCAAATCGAAACGCTATATATATCAGCATTCCCCCCAGCGCGGCAAGTGTCACAAGGACAGCCTGGCGGCGAAGGTCGCCGCCGACCTTGGGGCCGACCACCTCCACCTGCCGGATGACGAAGGAACTAAGATAACATTCCTGCTTCAGAACGTTCAGAATGACGGGCGTCACGCCCGCGACGCCCGAGAGCTGGTCGAAACTCGAAAGCAGTCCGGATCGGGGAGGCGTATTGCGGAAATCCAGAATCGCCGCCGTCAGATCCTGAAGCTGTTGATCGCTAAGTTGCGCATTGGCCTTTTGCAGCGGTTCGCGCAAGCGATCCGTAAGCGCCTGGTTGCTGACGTTGTTGAAGTCCAGCTTGCCGCTCGAAGGCTGCCCGAACGTCGCCGCGAGCTTGTCCGCCATTTGGCGTCGGTTCGCGTCGAGCGTCCTCTCATCCTGCAACTCCGTGCCGATCATCACTTCGTTTTCAGTCGTCATCTCCTGCACGCTAACGTCGCCCAGCGAAGCGCGGATCTGATCGACGGGTGGCTTGCCCGCGAACTTCACGTACATCACGGCGCCTCCCCTGAAGTCGATTCCGTACTTCGGACCGCCCTTGACCGCCAAACTCACGAGCCCAACGGCCGTAAGCGCCAGGGAAGCGATGATAAAGGGCCACTTCCTGCCCAGGAAATCGATATTTGTGTTCTTTAATATTTCCATCTAACTTCCGTTCCGGCGCTTGTTTCTTAGACACCGGATCCACGACTCGTGTTCCCATCCGCGACGGGTGGACGTTCCGTTACGAGTCTCAAATGCTCAATGTTGCCGGCTGCCGCTTTCCGGACAGCTCGAAATCGAAAATCACTTTGGAAACGAATACCGCGGTAAAGATGTTGGCCACCAGGCCGATCACCAGCGTAACCGCAAACCCCTTTACCGGGCCCGACCCGAAAAGAAAGAGGAATGCGCAAGACACGACCGTCGTCACATGGGTGTCGACAATGGTCCACCACGCTTTTGAGAATCCCGCATCCACTGCCGCGACGATGGTTTTTCCCGTTTTCAATTCTTCACGAATACGCTCGAAGATGAGCACGTTGCTATCCACTGCCATCCCGATGGTCAGAATAATACCCGCGATGCCCGGCAGCGTAAGCGTCGCCTGAAAATATGAGAGCGCGGCAACCAGGATGATCGTATTGAGAATCAGAGCGAGCACCGCGTTGATTCCGCTTCTCTTGTAGTAGACAAGCATGACGATCACGACCGCGGCCAGGCCCACCAGGCCCGAGACGATGCCCTGATGAATCGAATCGGCTCCGAGCGATGGCCCTACCGAGCTTTCCGCGCGCGGCAACAGGCCCGCCGGCAGGGACCCGGATCGCAAGACCAGCGCGAGGTCCGACGCTTCCTGCTCGTTGCTTAAGTTCGTAATCCGGGCTTCGTCCGTGAGCTTCGCCTGAATCGTCGGCGCGAGTTTGACCTGGTTATCCAATACGATCGCCAACCGGTTGCCGATGTTGGGCTCCGTGAAACGGCCGAAGCGCCCGGCCGCCTCCTGCGTTAGAGTGAATCCGACCTGCCACTTTCTGAACTCGTCCTGGCCCGGCCGCGCGCCGCGAAGATCCCGCCCCGTTATCACCGGAATCCGCGAGAGCAGGTACCAGCTCTCCGTATTCTCGGTGCGCACCGATTTCACGATCTTCGTATTGAACGGCAGCACGCCGCCGTGCTGTGAAAGCGCTTGCTCCTGAGTGGGGTATGGCCCGCCCTTCACTTCGTAGAGCTCCAGGACGGCGGCCGTCTGCATAATCGCTTTGACTCGAGCCGGATCGTCGACGCCCGGCAATTGAACTTCGATTTCAAATTCCGCGTCGGCCCTCCCGTGCTGCCGGACGACCGGCTCGGTCAGACCCAGACCGTTGATTCGATTCTCGAGCGTCTCAATCGACATCTTGACCGTGTTCTGCTTGAGAGCAAGCATTTCCGAAGCCCGCATCGTCATCCGGTAGTCGCTCGCGTTGACCGGAATGAGAATCCACGCCGGGACGCGCTCGGCCATGAGCGATCTGAACTCGCCCGTCTTCACCGCCGGAATGCCCTTCACATTGATCTGGATCGTGTCCGTCTCTTCCACGGTCGCCGGATCGTTTCGATCGATCGCCGCGAAATCGATCGACGCCTTTTTCAAGTCTTCCTTCAGCCGCTCGATTGTTCCGTCGGCTTCGGCCTTTGCCGCATCCTGCACCTGAACCTGAAGGATAAGGTGACTGCCGCCTCTGAGGTCGAGGCCCAGACGCAGGTTCCGCGCCAGATTTTTCGTCAGTTCGTCCTTTGATTTCGGAAGGCCGATGATCCCGTAGATGCAGACGAGCATCGTGACGGCGATCACGGCGAGTTTTGTGTTCAGGTTCTTTCGCATGAGCCGAAGTGTCCAATCATGATATTATTTTTTGCCCTCGCCGGAAAGCCGGCTCGTTACCGAGCCTCGCGAAACCTGCAGCTTCAGGTTGTCGGGCTTCACCCGGAGAACCAGAGTATCATCCTCCCCCAGGCTTACGATGGCTCCCACGATACCGCCGCTCGTCGCCACCAAATCGCCGGGCTTTAACTCGCTCAACATCTTCTGCGTCTGTTTCTTCTGCCGCTGCATGGGCAGGAAGAGCAGGAAATAAAAAATCGCGAAGATGAGAACGATCGGGAGGAAGCCCAAGAGGGAATTCGATTGCGCCAACTGAACGAACAAACCCTGATACACGTTGTTAATCTCTTTCGCGAGCGATATTAATGAGCGAGCGGAAAATGAGGACTATCTGTCCCTCGCCGGCCGGTACGGAGCGCACGCCTTCCGAACTGGGGAGAACGAACCCAAGCTGATAGCCTGCCTCATCCGGGGGCCGGATGTCAAGGGGCAGTCTTGTCCAATACAAGATGAGCCTGAAGGGGGAAGTTGAAGCATGCTGGGGTGTGATCATCAGGATGCGGAATGCGAAGAAGTTGAGCCAGGAGGAAATCCAGGCGTTTTTGGAAGCGAGCGAGGAGGTGGTGTTCGAGGGGGAAGGGCGGGGG
>CAMDED010000131.1 GCA_945893365.1 Candidatus Sulfopaludibacter sp. SbA3
GGTGGTGGCGGGTACCCATCGACATAATCTGAGGTCCAAACCTTTGTGGGGAGAAGCTCAATTATACAGTAGGGACCCCATCATGTAAAGTACTTTACACAAATAAACGCAAGCCCCCTTTGGCGGAGACTTTCACCACAGGCTGCTAACCAAACGATTGATTTCATCGTAGGTAAACGTGCTGACCTGGCCCCTGCGGTCGACAAATCGGATCACGTTTCCTTCCGCATCGTACGTCCGGGCGTCGGCGCGTCCTGAGGGATCGGTGCGCGTCGCAAGCCTGCCCATAATTTCGTAGGTGAAGGTAGTTTTCTGTCCTTTCGCATCCGTCAACTCAAGGAGGTTGCCAGCGAGATCGTACTGGAAGCGAGTCACGCCGCCCTTTCCGTCCTTGCTGCTCGTGACCCGGCCATTGCCGTCGTATGCCGTGGAGGATTTGCGGCCAATCGGGTCGGTTGTTTCAATCAGCCGCGAGATCGCATCGTACCTGAAGCCCGCGGCAATTCCGAGTGGACCCAACAGTTGAGCTATGTTGCCTACGGAATCCTGCTTGAGTTGCGTCGTCTTACCAAGTGCATTGACGGTTGAAGCGATCAGGCCAAAGGAGCCGTAGGTGTTACGCGTCACGTTCAGCCGCGCATCGGTGATAGAAGTCAGATTGCCGTTAAAGTCATAGGCGAGCTGAGTGACGTTGCCTGCTGGATCTCGAACCGTCTTGACGCGACTAAACTGCGGTTCGTACGTATACTGCCATACGTTGCCGAGGGCGTCGGTACGGGAAGCGAGATTGCCGAGGCCGTCGTAGCTGTACGACGTGTCGCCCGCTCCCGAGTCTCCGCATAAACCGCATGCGCCGGGTCCGCCCACCTTGGTAATTTGGCCGGCCCCATCTCTTGAGAACTCGCGGACTTGGCCCAATGGATCAGTGACACTGAGGACGCTTCTGTTCGAATCGAACCGGTACGTTGTCTTGAACCCGCGACCGTCGGTTACGACAGTTTGGGTGATAGGGCTAGCCATGCCTACGGTGGGGTTTGAAAGGGTATATTCGAACTTCAGCGTACTGCCATCTGCCCTGCGCTGCTCGATGACATGGCCGTGGTTGTCCAAGCTATTCGATATCAGAGGAACTCCCCGAGGATCGGTGATGAGAGTTAAGTGTCCGGCGCCCGCAGCATGCGAGTTAACGGTCGAATAGTCATACCGGGTAGTCCCACCCTCCGGATTGCGGACTGTTCGCAGGGCATCGGCGGACTGTGGAGCGCAGCAACCGTAGGTGTAATCTACTTTCCGGCCGAGTGAGTCCTCGATCTGCTTGATGTAGCCATCGCTGTTGTAATACAGACTGATTCGACGCCCGACCGAATCGAAGATATGCTCAATCTGAAGGCCGTGGCGCTGGAGGCGAATCTCGTTCCCGTTCGCGTCGAGGATGGAATCCAGTTGGACCCTGGGCGGGCCTCCATTGGAACGACGGCCAAACTTGTAGACGGCGCCGTCCTTCCACCGGATTTCGAGGTTGTCGGAACCGGTAATACTCAGTACCGCTCCCCGGGCTACCGGGTCACCAGACGTGAACTTGCCATCCCCATTCTTCCCGAATGGAACCCAATTACCGTCCGGCATCACAAGGTTTATTTGGGCGGCGGTTGCGAAGAACGCCTCATTGATTTCGTGCCCGTAGTTATGATTGGTTCCCCAGCCAAACGGGCCGCCGTAAATCGCAAAATTTGCCGGATTCGCGGCGTTCCGGTAGGTGCGGATCAACTCCAGATTGCCGCGCGGCCCTCGGATGGACAAATCAACTTCATTGATCACCATCAATCCGGTCGCGACATCGACCGGGTCACCGGCTCTCGCGCATTCACCGCACGAACGATTGCAGGGGTCACTCTGATTGCGCGCACGTCCCATCGGTCCGTGCCAGTCAAAATTCACGAGGCCGTATCGCGCGCCTGGGTAGGCTGGATCCGGATCGGGGACAATCTGGCGGCCATCCGCGGAGACCGTCCCGGTCCCGTACGGCACCATCGTTCCTCGTGTGGGATCAAGCGTCAGAAGCGGCATATTCTCCCCGGGAGAATTGTTGATTGTGTTCGGATAATAAACCGCGGCGGGCCTGCTGGCCTTCGAGTTCGCCGGCTGGAAAGCGACGATGAAGACCAGCATCATGGTCGGAACCGGCGCCTTGTAATCGGGTAGCCGGTCGATTGGAACCCGCACGCCGACCAGAGGAAACGGATCAGGCTGGGTGCCGTCAGGCATCGTAAAGATCGTGTTCTTGTAAACCGTGACGGACAGACCAGGGATGCTGCTGAAGGCGTAGGTCTGGTCCTGTGAGTGGTCCTGCTTGACCAAGAACGTTTCCTTGTCATCGATTCGCGGCAGGTGCACGAGGACAGGGGAAGCCGTAACGCTGCCAGCGGTGAACGTGTAGATGAGGTTGACACCCGCATATTTTCCAGGTGGGGCGGACGCCGTCAGGCCGTCGAATCCGACCAGCTGGGGACCCGTACAGGCAGCCGTCAGACTGGTGAGCGCGAAGTTACCAGCTGCATCCGAGGTGGTAGCGCCGGAGCAACCCGTCACACCGCCCTGTCCGTTTTTGCCCAGCATTGAGACTGACACACCCGCAAGAGGGGTCTGCGCCGCGTCGTCCACAACCGTTCGGCCAATAAACGACGTGGTGGGAGCCACAACACGCAGTCCAACGGTGGTCGTGTTGTTCAACGCCTCACCATCGACTGTCGCTGCCGCTGAAATCGTTAGGTTGCCGACGCTAATCGGCTGGGACGCGGGAGTTGCGAGGGTCAAGACGGATTGCTGCCCGGCAGTGACCTGCTCAGGCTTGAACAATCCGGTGACACCGACAGGCAACCCGGACACTGAGAGCGCGGCGAGCTGCGAAAACCCGTTGTTACTCGTAAGACTGACCGCGAACGACGCAGATTGACCCTTAATTAGATCCGCCGCGGCGGGAAGCGCGGTGAGCGCGAAATCCCGGGAAAGAACAATTGTCAGCGGAGTCGCGGACGCGGCGCTCTTACTGTTTACGGCGACGGTAATCGGACCAGTTGCCGCCCCCGGTGGAATCGTGAAGGCGAACTCTTTGGCGAAGAGGTTGGTTCTCATCTTGGCTGGCGGACTTCCCGACCACCCCAACAAGCTCCTATGCAATCTTGTCCCGGCAGACGTAAGCCATCCTGATACAGCGTCGTATACTGCTAAGCTGATTGGTATTAGGGTGCGTTTCGGACTCGGTTTGAAAAGGGAACGAAGTGTCCAAGCGACTGACCGCTTTTGGTCAAATGACAACCTACGGTCATTCGGCTTGACTTGGCGCGCTCGAAGATACGACTGAAGCCGGCCTGTGTGCGGATTTTACAGGCTTGAATCCGCCTATGGTTTCCCGGGATACAGATGCGCGCGACGCCCCGTGGAAAACGGAAGAGGGTCGGGTTTCAAAGCGACGGTCTGGCGGGAGAAGGCGAGGGTCCGGTCCGAGGCCAGGGCCTCCTCGTACGTCACTCCCTTGGCCGCGTGCGGGGAGGGCGGCGGGGTCATCCGTGTTGGAATTTCGACCGTGCTGAGCGCGCAGACAATCGACAGGACCGGAATGGTGCATCGAGCCCAGGTAACGCGCCGGCGGCGGGGAGCATGCATTGTGAGAATGCTACTACTTCTGCCGTCTTTCGGGCTCTTCCTCCCCCGGCCCCACCCGGAGTTCATCGCCCATCGCCTCGATCGGTGCCCACTGGGTTGATAGGTTCAGCCAGAGCCGGCGCGAGTGATACGTACTGTCGAAACATCACCCAATCAACCGTTCAAGCCAGCGGCGATCCGCGGTTCCACCGTAGTAAGCCCTTAATAGTAAGCCCCCGTTTCGACCGCGGCCTCGATCCTCTCGGCCTCGGTATCCGTGAACTCGAAATCCTTTGCCTGGATTGAGACCAACGCCGGCCAGATCGCGAAAAGAGGGCGAGCGTTAGAACCATTGTTGGTACCGGGCGCTGATTCGAGAGAGCGCTGCCGCGTAATCCAGCCGGGTTTCGTCGTAGCTGACCCACTCGAAGGGATACGGCGGCGCGTTCGTCGCCTTAAACCGAAGAATAAGGAACTCATCGAACTCAGGCGCGGCCGCGGCTCGCAAGCGCCGCTCGGCTTCAACGGCCTCCTGGAACGGATGGAGGAAGCCTTGTTTGCCGGTTGTCGGAAAAGCCCGGTCCCCTTCATAGCCGACCGTGCTCTCCGCTTGATTGATGCCGATAACGGCAATGCAAATCGGACGGCCGCCGCCGCGCTTGAACTGGACTACTTGGTTCTTCAGGTCGTTGATGACGCGGTCGATCTGCTTAATCATCGCCTTCGCCAACACCTTTACCTCGATCCCGATTTCGACCGTTGCTATCGGGCCTCGGGCAACGACGTAACCGCTATCGGTGAGGGGGGTTTCGCCCGGGATTATCTCGCCGAGGGTTCCATCCCCACGCCGAGCCGCAACACCGCGCCGCTTGTTCTGAGCATTTAGGACTCGATCCTTCCGATTGATTGTGGCTTCGATAAGCTTGGGAGAACGATTAATGGCGATGAGGTCTTCATAGAGATGCATCGCCACGAAATCACCTTGGCTTGAATCGCGGTGCTTGTAGATTTTTGCCTTCAAACAGTCGCCGGAATTCCGTTGGAAGCCGGTATTCGAGTTCGGCGGGCTTCTCCTTCAAAGGTGACCTCGGCTTCAATCGCACCAACGGCGCGATCCAGCCGCGCGGCCTTCATAATCCGCTGTCGGGCAATCTCGACATAAGCGGATTCAATCTCGTTGGCTATCGAATTTCTGCCTGACATGATAGCAGCCTGCGACGTTGAGCCGGTTCCCGCGAATGGGTCCAAGACGGTATCGCCGGCGAACGAGAACATCTTGATGAGGCGCTCTGCGATTTCGATTGGGTACGGCGCCGGATGCCCGTCGCGCGTGGAAGCTCCTCGAAGGTCGCCCCAGATCGACCGAAACCAAGTCTTCATTTCCTCTTTCGTCAGCATCGAGAGCGCCTTTTGAAGTGTCGGTGTGCTCCGGTATTCGCCGCCTTTCCGAAGGAACAGGATGTATTCGATATCGTTCTTGACGATTCCGCCGGGCTGGTAAGGCTTTCCGTAGAAGCCTGCGCCGTTCCCTTCGGCTTCAGTTACACCGTTAGCGATCTTGTTCCAAAGGATCGGCTGGAGGCAATCGAGTCCGAGTTTGCGGGCACGGACCTGGATATCGGAATGGAGCGGCACGAGGTAGTGCCGCCCGCCGCGCTTGCGAGGGATACAAACATCGCCCACAACGCAGCAGATACGCCCGCCGCCTACCAGGACACGCTTACACTCTCGCCAGACCCGATCCAACTCCGAAAGGAAATGTTCGTAATCGTCGAAGTGGCCCATCTGATCTTCGTTCCCCGGGGCGTAGTTCTTCAAAGTCCAATACGGCGGGGAAGTCACCACCAGGTGAACCGAGGCGTCCGGTATCCAGTGCAAATCGCGCGCGTCTCCGAGATGGAGCCGATGGGTTGTGCTTCGGTAGGGCTCCGGCCACGCCTCCCCGCGGTACTGCCGATTCGCTTCGAGAAGCGCCTTTAGGCCCTCGGGCGTCTTGTCTTCGAGAGGGAGGGACGGCGCCCGGCGTCTCGGCTTCTTCCCAACGCCATTCGCGAAGAGAGGCTCTTGGAGCGGGTCTCCGTTCGTCTTCGGTCTTCTCAATCGTCTCCTGCCCAGCCTGAATAAATTGTACCTCTCCATAGTGGCGCGGCTGCCGCTTCGCTCTCAGTCAGACCGAAGACTTCAGACGTTTCTTGGCCAAGAAGGGGGCGATAATAGCCGAGTACGAACGGGTTCCGGCCCGACGAACGAGGCTGCTCGCTTCGGGTTTTCGGTCCGCGGCCTTCGCGAGTTCGGGTAGACTTGTTAACGTGCACACTCGCCGCGAAATCCTCCGGTCCATGCTCGCCGTTGGCTCCGGCCTGCCGCTCCCTCGACTCGCCCACGGGGCGCCGCGCCAATGGCGGCTCGGAATCAACACATATTGCCTGCGATTCTGGCGCTGGAACGATCGTCAGCTTTTCGACTACTGCATCAAAGAAAAGCTCGACGCCATCTTTCTCCAGGACTCGCTCGATCCGGGCGTTATGGATCCAAAGCACTGGGCGGAAGTCCGGACATGGGCTCAAGACGCGCGGTTGCGCATCGAAACCGGCGGCAGCGCACTATTGCCGAAAACCCCCGCGGGAATTCCGCAATCGGTCGCCACGCTTCGCCGGAATATTGAACGCGCGCAGGCGATGGGCGCGACAATGGTGCGGGCGCTGCTGGCAAGCGACCGGTACAGCATGCCGGAAGGCCCGGTCGAGCAACACGTGGAAACCGGCGTGCGGATCCTGAAAGAGGTGCGCCAGCAGGCGCTCGACGCCAACCTCAAGATCGGCATCGAGAACCACAAGGACATTCAGGCATGGCGCACGCGCCAGTTGATTGAAGCCGCGGGGAAGGACTTCGCCGGGTCGTACCTCGACACTGGCAATCCCGTGTTTGTGGCGGAAGATCCGCTCACGACCGTGGAGGAGCTTGGCCCTTACGCCCTTACGTTCCACCTGCGCGATTCGGTTGTTTACGATCATCCGGACGGCATCGCCGTGCAGTGGGTTCCTCTGGGCGAAGGTACTATCGACTTCAAGGCGCTGGTTGCGAAGGCAGCCGAACTGATGCCGCCGCAGGTGCACATTTACTGCAAGCCGATCACGGCGCGCCCGCCGGTGGTGCTGCCTGTTTATGCCGATGAATTCTGGACCAAGTGGTTCCCCGGCGCCCGATCACGCGATCTGGCGCGGTTCGAGGCGCTCGCCCGCCGGGGCCGCCCCTGGAACAAGCCGCACGTGATGGCCGATCTCCCCGAGGTGCGCGACCGCTACATGGCCGCTTTGAAAGTCCAACAAATGGACCACATGCGGCAAAGTCTGACCTATTGCCGGAAGGATCTGAATCTGGGTGTCGCATGGCGGGAATGAGTGGCAAGATGGAACCGCGTGTTGCGGCTGAATGCGGCTGCGACTTAAGCAATCAGGCGAAGTGAGAACGCGGCGAACGCGAGCCCATGGATGCTTGCCTCGGCGGGCTCGGCACTTTGTAGCATTTGCCGCCCTCGCCCGCGGCGAATTCGGACCGTGAAAATCGCGAAAAGCTTGGCCGGCGATCCCCGGCAAGGCTGGGAGAACTCGGCCGGATCTTGTTGGACAGCCTTCCGCCGCTTAATGAGTCATCGAGTAAACGACGAAGTTCACGCCGAGTCTGATTCCGAGCGCCGAGTATTTCTCCGGATAGAACGGGTCGTCCGCCCATTCCCAGGCGTCGCCGACGTCGGAGTTGAACGCCATCGCCACCATGATCCGGTTGTGATCGTCGTAGATGCCCCGCCAGTGCGGTACGGAGCCGTCGTTGCGGTAGGTCGTGCCTCGCCGCAAGCCCCACTGGCCGGGGATCTGATAGCGCTCGTCCAAATCGTAGACGATGTGGAAAATCGAATCGGCGTCTTCGATTTCAACGATCGGCCGGTCGGGAAAAACGCGGCGCATGCTCTCCATGAACCGGTCCCACTCCTCGGTTCCCCAAAAGTCGTCCAACATGAGGAATCCGCCGCGCAGGAGATACTCGCGAAGCTTGCTCGCCTGGGCATCGGTCAGCCGCCAGTCGCCCATTTCGCCCGCGAATAGCCATGGCCAATTGAAGACGTCGTCATCGTCGTCGAGATTGACGGGCTGTTCCACGGACCGGGCGTGGATGCGTGTTAGACGCCGGATCGCCTGCGCGAAATGGCGGTCCGCCCGCGGATAGTCCTGCGTCCAACTGGTGCCTCCGTCGCGCCAATCGCGCGCGGCCCGGCCGTACCGCCCGAAGCGCGCCTCCGGATGGGCGGGATACATCAGCCGTCCGAAAACCCATTCCGACTTTTCCTGCCAATCCGGCGGCATGTCGACGTCGTCATAGGGTTCGAGGCTCGTATAAACCCGGAACGGGCGCGGCGCCGCGAAGAGCGCGGCCAATACCACCGCCCCTAAAGCCAAAGTCCGTATCCGTTTCAGCGGAGCCATCAGTATAAACGCCCCACGGCGCTACCGCACGAGCATCACCTCATGCAGCTCCTTCTTGTGAATCACGGGCACTCTCGCGTCAGCGGCGGGATACCCGGCCGGAATCACCACGAACGGACGCTCATTCGCCGGCCGTTCGAGCACCTGGTTGAGGAAGCCCATCGGGCTGGGCGTGTGAACCAGCGTCGCGAGGCCGCTCCAATGCAGCGCCGCGAGAAGAAACCCGGTTGCGATACCGACCGATTCCGCCACATAGTAATGCTTCACGCGCCGCGAGTCCTCCAATCCATAGTCGATCCGAAACACGACGATCACGTACGGCGCAACCTCCAAGTGGTCCTTGCGCCAGTCTGTTTCGAAGGGTTCGAGCGCGTGCAGCCACTCGTCCGGAAAGCGCCGCTCGTAGTTTTCGCGCTCTTCCGCTTCGGCCGATTCGCGAATGCGCCGTTTCACGTCCGGGTCCGCGACGACGACAAATCTCCACGGCTGTCGATTCGCTCCGCTTGGCGCGCTCGCGGCGCATCGCACGGCGTTCTCGATCAACTCGATGGGCACCGGTTCGGGGGAAAAGTGGCGTACGGTACGCCGCGTCTTCAGCCGGTCCAGGAACTCGGCCGAGGCCCTGCTCCGATCGGCGGCGCTCATGCGCTCGAAAGCGAGCGGGGCGTTACTCACAGGATCCTCTTCCCGAGCGCCGAGGTGACCAGCTCCACCGCAAGATCGGCCGTGCGATTTCGATCGTCGAGCACGGGATTCACCTCCACCACGTCCATCGATCGCATGCGCCCCGAATCGCAGATCATCTCCATCGCGAGATGAGCCTCGCGATAGGTGCCTCCGCCCCGCACTGGCGTTCCCACGCCCGGAGCCTCGATGGGGTCGAGATAGTCCATGTCGAGCGAAAGATGAAAGCCGGCCGTTCCCTCCGACACCACGCGCAGCGCGTCCTCAATCACGGCGCGCAAGCCTCGTTCGTCGATGTCGCGCATAGTGAACACCGTCATGCCCGAGCCGCGCACGTTCAGACGCTCCAGCTCATCCACGTCGCGGACGCCCACGAGCGCCACGCTGACCGCGTTTACCTTCGGCGAAAACCCGCGAATGGTGACGAGCTGCGGCGGCCCGAGCCCGATGCAGCAGGCAAGGGGCATGCCGTGGACGTTGCCGCCCGGACTCGATTCCGGCGTATTCATGTCCGCGTGCGCGTCAATCCAAAGCAGGCCGATCTTCTCGCCCTTGCGGCGATAGAACGAAGAAGTCCCGGCCACCGTTCCGACCGCCACCGAATGATCGCCGCCGAGGACGACGGGCGCCTTTCCGTTCCCGAGCGCGACCTCAACCATTTCCGCCAAACGCAGGCAGGACGCAGCGATCTGCGGCAGATACTTGGCGCGTATGGGGCCTTGGGGCGCGCTCTCCGCCTGCTCCGTCTGCACATTGCCCAAGTCGTCCACCTGGTAGCCGAGCGCGGCTACGCGCCGGTTGAGTCCGGCAACACGCATGGCGGACGGACCCATATCCACGCCGCGGCGGTCCTGTCCCAGATCGAGCGGCGCGCCGATGATTGCGATGTTCGAGTTGCGCATTTCGCCTCTGGGGGCGCTTTAAGGCCGGATGCGATACAGCATGCGCGGAAACGCGATCGTCTCGCGGATGTGCTCGAGACCGCACAGCCACGACACGCAGCGCTCAATGCCCATGCCGAATCCTCCGTGCGGCACGGAGCCGTACTTGCGAAGATCGAGATACCAGTTGAAGGCTTCCTTCGGAAGGTTGTGCTCTTCGATGCGCCTTAGAAGCAGATCGAGATCGTGGATGCGCTGGCCGCCACCGATGATTTCGCCGTAACCTTCGGGCGCAAGGACGTCGACGCCGAGCGCTACTTCCGGCCGATCGGGATCGGGCGCCATGTAGAACGCCTTGATCGCGGTTGGGTAACCGTCCACCATCAGCGGCCTGTCGTAATCCTGCACGAGAAGCGTCTCGTCGGTACCGCCGAAATCGCCGCCCCACTCGATGGGGCTGCCTTTGGCGTTGAGGATTTTGACCGCCTCGTCGTAGTGAATTCGCGGAAACGGCGCCTGGATCGCTTCGAGTTTCGCGATGTCGCGTTCGAGCGTCTTCAGCTCCGCGCGCCGGTTCTCAAGCACGCGGTGGACGATAAACACGATCATCTCTTCAGCGACGCGCTTCACGTCTTCGAGGCCGGCGTAGGCCATCTCCGGCTCGACCATCCAGAACTCGGTGAGGTGCCGGCGCGTCTTCGATTTCTCCGCGCGGAAGGTCGGGCCAAAGCAGTAGACCTTTCCGAACGCCATGGCGTTCGCTTCGCTGTACAACTGGCCGGATTGCGTAAGATAAGCCTTCTCGTCTTCGAAGTAGTTCACTTCGAAAAGCGAAGTCGTGCCCTCACAGGCGGCGGGCGTGAAAATGGGGGTATCGACGAGCGTGAAGCCGTTCGAATCGAAGTAATCGCGCACCGCCTTGATGATTTCGTGGCGCACGCGCAAAACCGCGTGCGGGCGCTGGCTGCGCAGCCACAGATGGCGGTGGTCCATCAGAAATTCGATGCCGTGCTCTTTGGGCGTGATCGGGTAAGGGTCCGATTCGGGCACGCGCTGAATGACTTCCAGATCCTCGAGATCGAGCTCGTAACCACCGGTTGCGCGCGCGTCGGCGCGAACCTTTCCCGTCACGACGATCGACGATTCCTGCGTCAGGCCGATGATGGTTTCAAACAGCGCTTCCGGCAGCGCGCTCTTCACCGCCACACACTGTATGATGCCGGTACCGTCGCGAAGCAAAGGAAACGCGATCTTTCCGGACTTACGCAAGTTGTAGAGCCATCCCGGAATCGTCACGGTCTCGCCGACGTGGGCGCCGGCCTGCGCGATGGCGATGCGGGGCGCCGTGTCGTTATTCGTCATTCCGAAGGTTCTCCAGACGGTCGAAGACCTCTTTTGCCCGCTCGAGGTTGGCTCGGTCGACGTGTGCGCGATCGGCGCTCGGGCGCTCGGGCGTGTTTGCGGCGGCGGCCGGATCTTTCAACTCAAGCAGCAGCGGATACTGGCCTTCCCGGCTGCGGAACGCGGCCATCATGCGCTTCCAGTCGATGGTTCCGCCTTCGGCTACCAAGGGAAACAGGTGCGAATCCGCCGTGCCGCCGTTATCGTGCACATGCGTCGAGCGGACACGATTCTTCATAATTTCGAACTCGCTCTCCGCGTTTCCGAGCAGGTTCGCGTGCCCGGTGTCGAAGACGAAGTTCAGATCGAGATGCGTCACGTTGACGAAGTACATGAGCCGCTCCGCGCTCGAAAGTTCGTTCGGGATGTTCTCAAGCAGGATCTCGACTCCGCGCTGGCGCGCGAAAAGGCTGAGCTGTTCGAGCGCGGAAAAAGCGGCCTCGATCTTTCCTTCGTCGAACGCTTCGCCGCCCACGCCGATGTGCTGGATGAGATAGCGGAAGGGGACGGTCTCGGCAACCGCGATCGCGCGCTTGATCTCGTCCACCATGGGAAGCCGCTTCGACTTCACCGGCTCGGTGATCGTTACCACCGCCTGCGGACCCGAACGGCCCCAGATCTTGTCGGTGTACATAGGCGAGTGCAGGGAGTGGAGCTTCAACTCCGAATCCCGGAACCAATGCCCGAGCTCATCCATCTGGGCCGAGTTCCGGTAATCGAGGTGCTGGCGCGCACAAAAGATCTCGACCGCCGGAATGCCGGCCCGCTGAATCCTGTCGAGCGTGGCCACCGTGAGCCGGTGGTTGACGAACAAATGCGTGGAGAGGACCCGATTCATCTAGTATCCTTTGGCGACGGCTTCCACTCGGCCGTCGGCTGCTCCCTGGAGCCATCCGCCGTCGATCAGGATCGCCGCCACTTCGCCGAGAAGAGGCACGTTTCGAATCTGGTGGCCGCGGGCCTTAAGCAGCGCGGCCGTGTCGGGCGAGAAGCCCTTCTCCATCACGATCGCGTCGGGCAGCCACTGGTGGTGGATGCGCGGCTGGTCCACGGCTTCCTGCACGTTCATGCCGAAATCGAGGACGTTGAGGATGGTCTGGAGCACCGTATTGATGATGGTGGGGCCGCCCGGCGAGCCGGTTACCAGATACGGCTTGCCTTCGCGCAGCACGATGGTGGGCGCCATGGACGAGAGCGGCCGCTTGCGGGGCTGAATCGCATTCTTCTCGCCCTGCACGAGACCGAAGAGGTTCGGCTCGCCGGGCTTGGCGGAGAAATCGTCCATCTCGTTATTGAGGAGAAACCCAAGCTTGCTCAAGGTTACGCCGTTGCCGAAGCCGCCGTTCAGCGTGTAGGTCACGGCGACGACATTGCCCTGCGCATCGACGATCGAATAGTGCGTCGTCTCGGCGCTTTCGTACGCCGCGACTTCTCCGGGGCGAACCTGTTCGCTAGGAGTCGCGCGCTCCGGGTCAATCGAAGCCGCGAGCGACGCGATGTATTTCACGTTCAGCAGCGCGCTCACGGGCACCTTCACGAAATCCGGATCGCCCACGTGCTCACTGCGATCGGCGAAGTAGCGGCGCATGGCTTCGGCCAGAATGTGAGTGGAAGCCGCGGATCCCGCGCCCGATTTCTCGTACCCCGAACCTTCGAGCACGCCGAGCATTTGCAGGACGCCGATGCCGCCGGAGCTGGGGGGCGGCGCGGTGACGATCGCGTAACCTTTGTAGCCGCCGGTGAGCGGAGCTCGCTCGGAAACGGTGTAGTCCTTGAGATCCCGCAGCGTGATTTCGCCGCCGTTCGCCTGCATGTCCGCGGCGAACAGACGAGCCGTCTCGCCTTCGTAGAAATCCTTCGAGCCGAGATCGCGGATGCGCTGAAGCGTGCTCGCGAGCTCGGGTTGGACGAGCACGTCACCGGGTTCGTAATAGTCCCCGCCGCGCAGGAAGATGCGTTTCGATTCGGCAAACCGCGGCAGCAGCTTGTTCGACTTCAGCGACTCGGAGAGCGCCCACGAAACGGGAAATCCCTTTGCCGCCAACTGAACGGCGGGCTCGATCAGCTCCGCCCATTTCCGGCTGCCATACTTCCGGTGCGCGAGCTCAAGGCCGCGCACGGTACCAGGAACGCCGGCCGCGCGGTAACCGGCCTTGCTATCTTCGGTAAGATTGCCGCTCGCGTCCAGATACATGTTGCGCGAGGCCTTTTCGGGAGCTCGCTCGCGAAAGTCGAGGAACGCGGTTTTTCCATCGGCGAAGCGCGCGAGAAGGAATCCGCCGCCGCCGAGGTTGCCCGCCGAAGGGTGAGTAACGGCGAGCGCGAATCCGATGGCAACCGCCGCGTCGATGGCGTTGCCTCCGCTCTTCAGGACGGCCAACCCGGTGTCGGTGGCGTGCGCCTCGCGCGTCACAACCATGCCGTTTCGCGCGCGCACGGGCTGGCGGGCGGATAGGGCGCCCGTGCAGCACAGGACGGCGAGTACCGGCAACAGTCTGTTGTGCATATAGACCCCCTGGATTATCTCAACCTCGCACTCTACGCCGCCACTCGAACAACGCGACACCGGCGGCGACCGAAACGTTCAGCGAAGCGATGCTGCCGCTCATTGGAATCCGCAGCACGACGTCGCAGTTCCTCCGCACGAGCTCGTGGAGGCCCTTTCCTTCGCCGCCAAAAACGAAGGCGGCGGGCGAAGCGTACTCGACCCTATCGTAGTCCCGCTCGCCGCGCTCATCGAAACCGTAGATCCAAAATCCACGCTCTTTGAGCTGTTCGAGGGTGCGGTTGACATTGGTCACGCGCACGATGGGAAGGTGTTCGAGGGCTCCGGCGGCAGCCTTGCCCACGGTTTCCGTCAGCCCGGCGGCCCGCCGTTCGGGCACGACGACCGCCTCCGCGCCGGCCGCGTGGGCTGTGCGAACGATTGCGCCAAGGTTGTGAGGATCTTCGACGCCGTCGAGCACGACGAGCATTTTCGCTCCCGCGGACACGTCGTCGAGCTCCGCGTACTTTTGCGGCGCGCCGAGCGCCACGACGCCTTGATGGGTGGCGGTTCCAGCCATGCGGTCGAGCGCCGGGCGCGGTTCGAACCGCACGGCGATACTGTTCTTCCGCGCCATATCGACGACTTCCTGGATACGCGCGCCACCCGCGCCTTTGGCTACCAGGATGCGGTCGAGCGGACGTCCGGCGCGGAGGGCTTCAGCTACCGGATGGACGCCAATGAGAATCGCCATGCTCGTGGTTCAGGGCGCTCGTGATTCAAGGCCGGCTTCCCTCGAGCCGGCTATTCGGGCATGACGCCGAGCCCGTTGTTGAAGCGGTTCGTAAAGTTCGCCATGGCGGCGATGAGCGTGATCTCGACGATTTGCTCCGCGTTAAAGTGCGCTCCAAGCGCTTCGCGCGAGGCTTGGGCGTTCGCGGTGCGCGTCAACTCGCGGGCGTAGGCGATGGCGGCCTGTTCGGATGGCGTGAAGCCCTCATTGCGAGCTTCGCGGAGAGCTGTCATTTCGTCCTCCGTCACACCGGCTTTCCTGCCGCTCGCGGTATGGGCGCTCAGACAATAAGCGCACTGGTTCGCGAAGGAAGAAGTGAGATAGACGAGTTCTTTCGTGCGGCGGTCGACTGCGCCGTGACCCATGATCGCGCCGTAAAGCGGCACGAAATTCTTGAGCGCTTCCGGCTTATTCGCCATGGTTCGAAAAAAATGATTCGGGCGGCCGGAGCGGCTCTCCAACTGCGCGAGAAACTCGTTGGCGGAGGGTTCGACAAACGGAACGGATGCGGGCATCCTTTCAGTATAACGGGCAACGCCGTCGGCGGCCTCGCCTGCGTTTGGAGGGCAGGCTGTTTGGCGGGCCGCGGAGGATGGGTGACGCAGGGGGTGACGCAGAAGGTGGAGTATATCCGTTTTGTTTGCCGCGAGTTGGAGTGGGGGTGACGCAGAGAGTGAAAATACGTTTTTCGCACTTCCTGGCAGGGGAAAGACGGTATGGCGGGAAGGGCTTGGCGCGGATTTCGGGCAGTACATGGCAAGGTCTCCTGGATCAGGAATAGCATGGGCGTACGCTCCGAAAGGGGCTTGGGCGCCGGAAGTGATTGAGGAGATTGGGAAAAATATTACTGAATCGTTGTTTCGGCGAGGGAGGTGAACAGGGAGCCTTTGTGGTTCGGGAAACCGTAGAATCCGCGGGGCTCCTCCGGACAAGTGCTAACATGAGTGCATTAGCCATATTAATGTATTCATAGTGCATGAATCCGATAGCTGTTACGCGCGCAGTTCTCCTCACATCCATCCTCGCCGCTCCCGTCACGGCCCAGAAGGCCGTCGGTCTGGACGCGTTCCACAACAATGAGGCGAACCTACCCGGCCATTATTCCTGGGATGCGGCGGATCCGGGGGGATTCTCCGAACTTGGCAAGTTGATCCAGGGTATGGGCGGCGAACTGCGAACCGTCAGGGAACGCGCCTCGGCGAAGGCGCTCGCGGGTCTCGACGTGTTGATCGTCGTCGACCCGGATACTCCGGCCGAAACCGCCGAGCCGAAGTTTTTCGAGAAGGGCGAGATTCGCGCCATCGAAAAATGGGTTCGCGCGGGCGGCCAACTGGCGCTGCTTGGAAACGACAAAGGGAACACCGAATTCGAGCACTTCAATAAACTCAGCGCCCGCTTCGGGATCGAATTCATCGAAACGAAGTATCGGGATGCGCACGGGGCTTCGAAGATCACGGTTCCGAGTGGGAGCGCGATCACGGGCAAGGGCCTGAGCGCCTACTTCGTGGATGCCGCGCCGCTGAGGATTACGGCGAACGAATCGGAGACGCTGCTTTCGGCGGACGGCGCCGCCCTCATGTCGCTGGTCCGGCATGGAAAAGGATCCGTTCTCGCGCTGGGCGATCCGTGGGTCTATAACGAGTACATCGGCCGCGCCGACAACCGTCGGATGGCCTCGAACGTCTTCCGTCACCTGCTACGCGCGGCGCCGGTCCCGCCCGTCCGGCTGATCTTCGACACCGACATGGGGAACGACATCGACGACGCGCTGGCGCTCGCGATGCTGCACTCGCTCGAAAGCCGGGGCGAAGCAAAGATCCTGGCGGTCACGATCACGAAGGACAACCCGTTCGCCGCGCCCTACGTGGATCTGGTGAACCACTTCTACGGACGCCCGGCGATTCCGATCGGCATGGTGCATGGCGGCAAAACTCCGGACGACGGGAAGTACATCCGCGCGGTTGCGGAGCGGTCCGTTTACAAACGCCGCCTCAAGAGCGGCGCGGAAGCGCCGGACGCGACGGCGCTGCTGCGGAACGTACTTTCGGGCGAGGCGGATCGAAGCGTGGTTCTGGTTCAGGTGGGATTCAGCACCAATCTGGCGCGCCTGCTCGAAGCGCCGGGCGGGGCTGAACTTGTCGCGCGCAAAGTACGTCTCATTTCCGCCATGGCCGGCGCGTTTCCCTCCGGCAAGAAGGAGTACAACGTGCATACGGACATCGCGGCCGCCCGCGGGCTGTTCGCCGGGAGCCCCGTGCCGATCGTGTTCAGCGGCTACGAGGTCGGCGAGAATATTCGCTACCCGGCGTCGAGCATTGAGAAGGACTATGCTTACGCGGCCGATCACCCGGTGGCCGAAGCGTACCGCGCGTACATGAAGATGCCTTATGACCGGCAAACGTGGGATCTTGCAGCCGCGCTTTACGCGGTGCGTCCGGCGGCCGGGTTTTTCTCGATTTCCGAGCCTGGGACCGTCACGGTGGATGACGAAGGCAAGACGGTATTCACACCCGGCGTGAACGGCAGGCATCGCTATCTGACCGCTTCGCCCGCGCAGCGTGAACGGGCGCTCGAGGCCATGATTGAGTTGTGTTCACGGCGTCCGGACAGGACGCTGAAATCGGACCAGTAAAGAGTTGCAGAGGTTCGCGTGGGCCGGAACCGCTCTCTCATAGCGAACGGGCGCGCCGCTGCAACGCGCCGCTGGGCCTCCGACGAGGCCGTCGACAGGCCGGGAGGCCTGTCCCACATTGCGTAAGAAGGGGGTATTCGCGAGTACCCAAATGGTTGTTTCCCGGGGATTGCAATTCTGTTCTCACGCGCGCGGCCCGGTTTTAGGAAATCGCGGCTGTCCGGTGACGATGAGCGAAGGAGCGAAACATGAAGACCCCTCGAGGATGGCGCCTGACCGCCGTCAGTTTCCTTGTTCTCGGAGTTCGAAGCGTCAATGCCGGTCCTTACACGTTGACGGACCTCGGTACGCTCGGCGGCAACAGCAGCAGCGCGTATGGAATCAACGACGCCGGTCAGATTGCAGGTTCGAGTGTACTGCCCGGCAACCTGGGACGCGCCTTCCGGTATTCCGGCGGTGTGATGACGAACCTGAGCGCCGGCCTGAGCGCACCATGGTCCGGACCCAGCGGAGCGTGGGGAATCAACGACGCCGGGCAGGTTGCGGGCTTTGTGGACCTGGGAGGCGAGTACAGAGCGACTGTGTTTTCCGCGGGGGGAGCGACGGACCTCGGCACGTACGGCGGCCAATTTACCCAAAGCTCCGCGCGGGGAATCAACAACGCCGGACAGGTTGCGGGTTATGGCCTCACGGCCTACTCGAACGTCGCCTTCCTGCACTCCGGCGGCGTGATGTCCGACCTCGGCACCCTCGGCGGCACCTCTGCCTTCGCCTATGGAATCAACAACTCCGGGCAGGTCGCGGGTAGCGCGGATACCGCGGGCGACGCCGCCCACCACGCCTTTCTGTACTCGGGCGGCGTGATGTCGGATCTCGGCGCCCTAGGCGGCGCCATCAGCTCCGCGAACGGAGTAAACGACGCCGGACAGGTTGTGGGTAGTTCAGTTCTTGCGGACAACTTCAGCGTACACGCGTTTCGGTACTCCGGCGGCGTGATGTCGGATCTCGGTACTCTCGGCGGCACTTCCAGCGCCGCCTATGGAATCAATAATGCGGGGTACGCTGTCGGCTCTTCTCTTACCGTGGGCGACGCCGCTGCTCACGCCTTTCTCTACTACGGAAACGCGATGACGGACCTGAACGCCTTTATACCGTCAGGGTCCGCGTTTTCCCGGCTGGACTCCGCCACCGCCATAAATAGCGTTGGACAGATTGTAGGCATCGGGACGACGGCGTCCGGCGCTACGCACGCCTTTCTCTTTACGGCGAACGAGTTTCACCTGGCGGCGGGTTCGGGCTCCAAGCCCCTCTCGACCGAGGGCTTGGCTCCAAGCTTTCTCCAACCGGTATTCATCGATCCGGACACGACGCGCAGCATCATCAACCTGAGCGGCGGATCGCTCTCAATCGCCACACTCACGGTTGGAGCGAAGATTTCCGGGACGGCGGAGCTGAAGCTTTCGAATGCCGCCGCGACCAGCGTGGGCGACATCTCGGTTCAGACGCGGGGCGCGCTGACGCTCGAGGGCGGCGTGCTGACGGGCGCGTCTCTCGACAACGCGGGAACGCTGAACCAGGGCAGCGCTTCGCAGCTTACCGTGACGGGGCGGTTCACCAATACCGGGACTACGATTCTGGGTGGGACGACCAGCCTGGGATCTTTCACGAACCAGAGCGGAGAAGCGACCCTTCAGTCCGGAGCCCTCACTGTGGGAGTCCTGGACAACGCCGGGGTGTTCACGCAGTCCGGCGGGACGTTGGTGGCAGGCTCGCTGACCAACACCGGGACGGCAATTCTCACCACGGGGTATTCGATCACGGGCGCGGTGGTCAACCAGGGCAGTTTGACTCTGGGCGGCGAAAGTGTGACCGTAGGTAGCCTGTTGAACGGCTACGGCGCGCAGTTGACGGCGCCCGGGACCGTCAATCTCACCGCTGGGCAATTCGTCAACAGCGGCGCGCTCACCGCGCCCGCCACGCTGCAGGTGAACGGCGGGGCCTTTGTCAACAACGGCGAGATTTCGCTCGGCGTGGGGCAGAGTATCCACTCGAATTTCGGCATCGCGAGCAACGGCGGTGTGACGCTGGCCGGCGGATCGCTGGCGGCGGCCAGTGTGAACGGACCGGTCGACATCGGCTCCGGAGGGACTATCACGGGGTTCGGAACGCTCACGGGGGTTGTGAGCAACAACGGCGGAATCGTGCGCGCGAGCGGCGGCACGCTGACGCTAGACGGCTCCTCCGCATCGAACTCCGGTCTGATGCGCGTCGATAACGGCAGCGTTCTTCTAAGCAACGGCTCGCTATCCAATTCCGGAGACGTTTCGCTTGAGGGGATCGACGCCGTGCTCGCGGGTGGCACGGTTTCCAATACGGGCGTGGTGCGCGGGACGGGGATGGTATCGAGTAAGTTGCTCAACAGCGGGATCCTGCGGACGGAGGGCGGGTCGCTGACGATGACGGGCGCCGGAGGGACGAACGCGGAGGCGGGAGAGATCCGAATCGCGGCAGGCACGACCGTGCGCTATACGGAGGGTCTGGCCACGAACGCCGGGACCATCGAGCTTCTGGGGGGCGGATTCGAAAACAGCGCGAAGCCTTTGGCGAATGGCGGGACCATCGCCGGGCACGGGGCGCTCGAGACCGGCGGCCTGACGAACAACGGTCAGATGAATTTCGATGGTGGTGAGACAACCGTTAGCGGGGCGGCCGGGAACAACCGCAACGTGCGGGTGACCGCCGGGACCGTAACGTTCCTGGGCGCGGTGACGAACAACGCGCCGGGCACGTTCACGAACACGGGCGGCGAGTTCCACTTTTTGGGCGGGTTCACGAACAACGGCGCTTATGTGAGCGATCCGGCGGATAACTTCTTTACGGATCTCACGGTGGGTGCGAGCGGTTTTCTGGTGGGCGGAGAGGGCGACCGGTTTTTCGTGAGCGGGGACTTCCACAACGCGAGCACGCGGAACGCCGATTGGGACACGGATCAAGCGGAGTTGGCATTCGTGACGGGCGGCAGCCATCAGTTCGACGTGATGAGCCAGGACCTGGGGACCAGCTACTTCGGGTACGTGGACAACTTCGCGTGGGGGATTCTACACGTTGGCGTGGGGCAGACGCTGACGCTGCTCGATGGAGGGGCGGCGGGGGGCGCGTTCTACGTAGGCGCGCTGATGCTGGATGGCGGCGTGGCGCAACTATCATCGCTGTTCACGGGCGGGATGAGCGTTTACTACAATCCCACGCTCGCGGCGAACGCGTATCTGGCGAGAGGGACGTACGAGTTAGACGGCGGCGGAGTGCTGGCGGCGAGCGAGATGCCGGAGCCGGGTACGGTGCTGCTGTTCTGCTGCGGTCTGGCGGGTCTCGCGGCGCTGCGGCGCGCTATAAAACCGCTTCGGGTTATCGGCCTGAACGGGCGCTGAAGGCCGTAGTCGAGTTGTGCTCGCGTAAGTTCGCGCCTTGCACAATTTGCGACTATAGTATATTCCAATCGAAGAATGAGCCTGAAGGAGGCGAATTGAGTCGCTTAAAATATGACCGAAGGGGTATCGGTTGGGTCATCTAAGAATATGACTGTGCGCTGGGGGTAGCGAGGTTTGCCAACCTCAAAGGATGGACATGCACTCACGCGAACAGTACCTGGAGCGGGTCCGGGAAGAGT
>CAMDED010000132.1 GCA_945893365.1 Candidatus Sulfopaludibacter sp. SbA3
AAAAACGCCTGGATTTCCTCCTGGCTCAACTTCTTCGCATTCCGCATCCTGATGATCACACCCCAGCATGCTTCAACTTCCCCCTTCAGGCTCATCTTGTATTGGAAACAGCCTTTCCTTCAGGCTCATCTTGTATTGGACAAGACTGCATACACCGACTTTACCCCATTTCGGTTACGCTATATGATGAGTCTGACCATGTTTCCAAAAGCTGCCGGCGCCACGCTGATTCTCGCTCTCCATCTTGCCGCGCAAACGGCCGAAGAGGGCCGCATCCTCTACAACCAGTCGTGCACCGCCTGCCACGGTCTCGATGGAGAAGCCGGCGACCGCGCACCCGCTCTTGCCGGAGAGAGACGGTTCCGGCTTTCGACGGACGACGTTATTTTCGACGCCATCAAGAACGGCATCAAGGGCACGCTCATGCCGCCCACGTCGCTTAAGGATGCGGAGGTCCGGTCGATCGTGACTTACATTCGCAGCCTGCGGGCAACCGCGTCGGATAATCCCGTCAAGGGCGACGCCGAGGCGGGCCGCGCGGTCTTCTTCGGCAAAGCGGAATGCGCAAAGTGCCACATGATCGGAGGCAAGGGCGGACTCCTTGCGCCGGATCTCTCGAACGTGGCGGGCGAGAGAAAGCTCGCCGTCATTCGCGACGCCCTTACCAAGCCGCGCCCTTTCCCCATGCGAGGCTACAAGCCCGTCCGCATCACGACCAACGGCGGCAAGGTAACCAAGGGCGTCGTGAAGAACGAGAACAATTTCTCGGTCCAGCTGCTCGACACCGATCAGAGGCTCAGGCTTTTCGACCTTTCGGAAATCGCCTCCATGAGCCCGGAGCCGGAACTGGCGATGCCGCGCGACTACGAGAAACGGCTGACCCCCGCGGAGTTTCAGAACCTTCTCGCGTTCCTCAGCCGGCAAGGCGAGTCGCGGCCGTCCGGAAGAAGACAACGTTAGGAAGACCACCTAAATGAAGACGCTCCCCTGCTTTCTCGCCGCATTATCGATCGCCGTTTTGGCGCCCTCCTCCAGGAGTTTTTCCGCGGAAGTCACGACGGCGGACCTCCTCAAGAGCGCGCCGGAAAACTGGCTCAGCTACAACGGCTCCTACGCTTCTCAACGCCACACCAAACTTGCCCAGGTGAATACCCGGAACATCGGCCGCCTTGTCCCCAAGTGGACTTATCAGGTGGAAGGCGCCGAGCAGCTGCAGACCGTGCCGGTTGTCGCCGACGGCGTGATGTACATTTCCCAGCCGAACGAAGTCCACGCGATAGACGGCCGCTCCGGACGCCCGATCTGGCAGTACCGTCACACGCCGGCGCTACGCAAAGGACCGAACCGCGGCGTCGCCATCTACCGGAACAAAGTGTATTTCGGCACGCCCGACGCTCATCTGGTGGCGCTCGACGCGCGGACCGGGAACAAGTTGTGGCAAACGAAACTGGCGGAGACGAAGGACGGGTATTGGTGTCCGGTCGCGCCCCTCATCGTGAATGGGCAGGTCATCATCGGCATCGCCCCCGGAGATCACGGGTTGAACGGCTGGCTGGACGCCTACGACGCGGAGAGTGGAAAGCGCCTTTGGCGGTGGCACGCAATCCCCAAACCCGGCGAGCCGGGATCGGAATCCTGGGCGGGCGACTCGTGGAAAACGGGCGGCGGCAACACCTGGCTGACCGGGAGCTACGATCCGGAGCTGAACCTGATTTATTGGGGCATCGGAAATCCCGCGCCGGATTTCAACGGCGACCTGCGCGAAGGAGACAACCTTTACACGGAATCGATGGTGGCGCTCGACGCCGGGACGGGCAAGCTGAAGTGGCATTTTCAATTCACGCCGCACGACGTGCATGATTGGGACGCGGTCGAAATCCCCGTGCTGGTTGACGCGGCATACGAGGGCAAACCGCGCAAGCTGCTGGTGCAGGCGAATCGCAACGGGTTCTACTACGTCCTCGACCGCGTGACCGGCAAGTTTCTGCACGGGACGCCGTTCATGAATCTGAATTGGGCGAAGGGCCTGACGCCCGAGGGGCGTCCGATACGGGTACCGGGGGTTGAACCCACGCTTCAGGGAAACAAGGTGTGTCCACCGACGGCCGGGGCGACGAACTGGATGTCGCCCGCCTACAATCCGAATACGAACCTGTTCTACTTGGTCGCGCTGGAGGGATGCGGCGTGAACACGAAGTCGGTCGATACGTTCCGGCCCGGGGGATTTCCGTTCACGGGGACCGGTTACATCGAAAGCCCGCAAGAGCCCTGGCAGATTTACGTGCGTGCGCTCGATCTGACGACTGGTAAACTGCGATGGGAATACAAGCAGGTGGGTTCAAGGCGCTATGGCGCGGGCGTGCTTTCGACGGAAGGCGGACTACTGTTCGCCGGCGACGATCAAGGCACGCTAACCGCGCTCGATGCGGCGACGGGTAAGGGCTTGTGGCACTACAACACGGGGCGGCGCATCTCCGCCTCGCCGATGTCCTACAGTTACGAGGGCAGGCAGTACGTTTCCGTCGCGGCAGGCGGGAACATCGTCGCGTTTGGGTTATTGGAGGCTGAGAGCGGCGGGCGCTGACGGGCCGCCTGAATTGCACCTTCTCGCAGGTCCACACGCGCGCGTAGCGAAGAAAGTGAGCGCCCACTACCCCTTCACCCGGCAGCTTTGTCAGGGCGCGCGGGTAATCGTGCCGAGGATCAGAGGCTCGCCCGCCGGCTTCACGAACAAGGTGTTCCTTTTGGCGGTGGTGGAATCCGCTTTCCTGCCGGCATCGCTTCGCCGCTTGATCGGGCCTGTTGGGGCGCCGCCGATCCGCTCGATGGCCTCCTTCCGGCCCGGGAACGGCGCTTGGTCAGCCCGGTGGGGTGAAGCTGCTCTTCGACGAAAACCTGAGTCACAAGCTCGTGCTGAGCGAAAGGCGCCCTCGCGGTCGACATTGTAAACGACAAGGCGGCTTTGGGGGCAAGGGAATCGCCTGCACCACATTTCACCGTTACAAGGCTTCTGCGTTGTCCACAAGTGTCTTCACCAAATTCGGGATCGGATCAGGTTTCTCGATGTACTGAGTATTCAGCTCATACACACCTGCTGGTTGCAAAATCTCTCGAAAGTGATTCTCGAGATTGCACAAATCTACGAGGAAGAACGGAGTAGTGCCAGTAGGGTGGTTTCTACCGAGGAAGAAACGCATGGTAATATCGAGCACCGGAAGCGAATAGCCCAAGCAGAAAACCTTGCTGGCGCTTCGCAGTGCCGCAGCCGCATCCCGCCATATTCCGCGCACGTGGGGATGCTGAAAATAACCAACCTTGTCGGCGATTGGTGGGACGATCAGCGGTATCTTGTCCGAAGGACCAACGAAGCGATGTTCGAATTGCGACCAAATATTGTCACCAGCCGCGTAGTAGACCGTCTCCGCAAGAGACGCTGCTGAACCCGAGTACAACCAGTTGACTGAGCCGTGCAGTTTGAACAGACGAAAGGAAGATCGAGGAGAGTCGATATCCCGAAATTCATCCCACCACCTATTCAAAGGCGCCATTGGAAACGGGTAATATTCTTCGGGAAGTAGACCGGGCACGAAGGCCTCTGACCCGACACCCCGACCAAGAGAGGCTGCCGACTCGACAAGCGTATCGTAGTTGAGGGTTATGACGTGAGCCCTCGTCGTTTCCCAGTGTTGGATCAACGATTGCAGCCATTGAGGACAGGGGCGTTCAGCCGCCTTCCGCATCGCATCCAACAAGACGTCGCCGACCGCCGACGAAAGCTCAAGAAAGAGCGCCCGGTTTCGCAGATTCTCCGCTTCCGCCAGCCACGGATGGCTTTGACTCAAGTAGGTCAAAACCATCTCGATGTTGTCTCCGAAGGAATCCAGGAACGTCTTTGGTTCCGCGATATTTACTTTGGACCGAACGGCGGCGCTCAGGTCGGCGAGAAGGGGCATCTCGTGAGCGACCGCCCGAGAAAAGCCCGCTCCGAGTATGAACACGTCGCTCACAGACGTCTCACGATAGCACGTAGCGGTTGGAGGAGTCGGGAATTCGCGTCCAGAAACTCGCCACGGCCAGCCGTTGTACCCTAGGGAGTGATCATGTCCCCGATTGCCGCCGTGTCAACGCTTCAGCTAACGGCCCGTCTCATTCTGATCGCCGCCACGGCAGCCGCTCTCTGCGCGCAGCAGCCCCGGCAAGGAAAACCCATGCATACGAATCGTCTGGCCCAGGAAAAGAGCCCCTATCTCCTGCAACACGCGCACAATCCGGTGGACTGGCATCCCTGGGGGCCGGAGGCTTTCGAGAAAGCCAAAAAAGAGGACAAGCCGATTTTCCTGTCCATCGGCTATTCCACCTGCCACTGGTGCCACGTGATGGAGCGCGAATCTTTTGAGAACGAAAAGATCGCGGCCGTCATGAACAAATACTTCATCTCGATCAAGGTCGACCGCGAGGAGCGGCCCGACGTCGATCGCATCTATATGTCGTACGTGCAGGCCACAACCGGCGGCGGCGGCTGGCCCATGTCGGTCTGGCTCACGCCCGAGCTGAAACCGTTCGTCGGCGGAACCTATTTCCCGCCCGAGGATCGCTATGGCCGCGCCGGGTTTCCCGTGCTTCTCGAACGCATCGCGGAAGCCTGGCGGTCGGACCGCAAGAAGATCGTCGAGTCAAGTGAAGACGTGCTCGCTCAGTTGCGCAAACAATCCGAAGTGGCGCCGGCCAAAGCCGGGTCCGGACTCGCGCTCGACAAGGCCGCTCTTGAAAGCGGCTTCCTGGTTTTTCGGCGCAGCTTCGATTCGAAGCTCGGCGGCTTCGGCGGCGAACCGAAATTTCCCCGCCCTGTAACCCACAATTTCCTGCTCCGGTACCATGCGCGCACGAAGAACCGGGAAGCGCTCGACATGGTGCTGCTGACGCTGCGCGAGATGGCCAAAGGCGGCATGAACGACCAGCTCGGCGGCGGGTTCCATCGCTATTCGGTCGACAACCGCTGGTTCGTTCCGCACTTTGAAAAGATGCTTTACGATCAGGCGCAGCTTGCCATTTCATATATCGAGGCTTTCCAGATCACGCGGGACGCCGCCTACTCGAACGTCGCCCGGCGCATCCTCGACTACGTGCTGCGCGACATGCTCGACCGCGATGGCGGGTTTTACTCGGCCGAAGACGCCGACAGCGTTATCGACCCCGCGAATCCGAAGGAGAAGGGCGAGGGAGCCTTCTACATTTTCGCGCAGCGGGAAATCGACGATCCGATCTTCGAGTACCGCTACGGAGTGGAGAAAAACGGCAACGTCGCAAACGATCCGCAGCGTGAATTCACGGGCAAGAACATTCTCTTCGAAGCGCACTCACTCGAGGAGACGGCGCGGCGGTTCGAGAAGACCGAGGTTGAAGTGCGGGCGTCGATCGCCGTCACCTCGGCGCGCCTGATGGCGATGCGATCGAAGCGCGTGCGGCCGCATCTTGACGACAAGGTGTTGACGGCGTGGAACGGACTGATGATTTCCGCCTTTGCGAAAGGCGGCGCCGTTCTGGATGAACCGCGCTACGCCGCGGCGGCCCGGCGCGCGGCCGATTTCGTCGTGGGAAGGATGTACGACCCGAAGACCGGGATTCTCCTCCGCCGCTACCGCCAGGGCGAGGCGGCCATTCCGGGATTCCTGGACGATTACGCGTTCTTCTCGCAGGGGCTCCTCGATCTATACGAAGCGCAGTTCGACGCGCGCGACGTGGATACCGCGCTCGGCCTCACGGCGAAACAGGTCGAGCTCTTCGAAGACAAAGCGAACGGCGCGTTCTTCAGTACGGGGGCGGGCGACAGCTCGCTCGTCATGCGCCTGAAAGAGGATTATGACGGCGCGGAGCCCTCCGGAAACTCCGTCGCGCTGCTGAACCTGCTGCGTCTCGCCCAGATCACGGACCGCAAGGACCTGCGGGAAACGGCCGGCCGCGCGCTGGCCGCTTTTGCGCCGCGAATCATGGCCGCTCCGGTCGGTGTGCCCCAGATGCTGGTGGCATGGGAGTACAGTCTTTCGAAGCCCAAACAGATCATCCTGGTGGGAGAAAAATCCGCTGAGAGTACGGATGAATTGCTGAATCTGTTGAACCTGACATTCGTGCCGAACAAGATCGTGCTATTTATCGATCGAGCGGAAACCCGGGCCAAGCTGGCCGCGTGGCTCCCCGTGGTCGAAACCATGAACCGGATCGGCGGGAAAACCACGGCCTACGTTTGCGAGAACTATACTTGCAAGCTGCCTACGAGCGATCCGCAAAAGTTCGCCGAGTTGCTACAATAGGCAGTTCAACATTTCAAAAAAACAAGAGGACAATCGATATGGCAACATCAAGAGAGACCACCATGAAGGGAACCCCCCTGGCCTTGGTTGGGCCGGAGTTGAAGGCCGGCGACAAGGCCCCGGATTTTTCCGTCGTCGACACAGGACTTAAGGCCGTGACTTTGGCGGACACGGGAAACGGCGTCCGTATCATCAGCGTCGTGCCGTCTCTCGACACTCCCGTCTGCGACATGCAGACGAAAAAGTTCAACGAAGAAGCGGCCGCGCTGCCGGGCGTGGATATTCTTACCATTAGCATGGACCTTCCGTTCGCGCAGAAGCGCTGGTGCGGAGCCTTCGGCATCGACAAAATCAAGATGCTCTCCGACCACCGCGAGGGTTCGTTCGGTTCGAACTACGGAACGCTGATCAAGGATTGGCGCATCGAGAGCCGGGCGATTTTCGTGCTTGACTCGAACAACGTGATTCTCCACGCCGAATATGTGAAGGAAGTGGCGGAACACCCCAACTACGAAGCGGCTCTGGCAGCCGCGCGAGGCGCAGCGGCCGCCCGAGCTTGAAAACGCTAGAACAGCATCCGCCCGTCGTAACCGCCGACCGCGCCATCACCCGCGCGGTCGAGAGCCCCCTGGTGCGGGGCGGTCTCATGATCGTCGCGGGCCTGCTGACGGGCAATATTCTAGGGTTTCTGCGGGTCGCGATCACGGCCTATCTGCTCGGCACCCACAGCGCGGCGGACGCGCTCGCGGTCGCCATCGGTCCACTCGACACGCTGAATTCGGTGCTGACGAACACGATGGTGTTCGCGTTCGTCCCCATGCTCACGGAGCGCCGCGGGGCTGAGCGCACCGCGTTGTTCTTCAAGCTCAACCGCATTTTCGCGTGGGTGTTTGCCGTGCTTACGGCCGCTGTTGTGATTGCGGCGCCCTGGGTGATGCGCGTCCTCGCACCGGGTCTCGACGCCGCCTATTTTCCGGTTGCCGTCGAGATCCTTCGCATCGGAGCGTTTTCGTCCATGGCGGCAGGCGCCGCGGCGATCCATTCCGCGCTGCTGTTTACGGACCGTCGATTCGCGCCATCGGCCTTCTACCAGGCTTCCCTGAATTTATTTACGATCGCCGGGGCGCTCTCGATGTGGAAGGTTCTGGGCGTTTATGGATTTGCCGTGGGCTACACTTTCGGAGCCTGGGCGCAGTTCGCGGTGGTGTACTTCTGCGCGCGCCGCGGTCTCCATCGCGATTCCGCGGCGGAGTGCGATACGCCCTGGCGCGAGCTGATCGCTAAGCCCGGGGCGATTCTGGTCTACGCCGTCGCCATCGCATCGAACATCACCGTGACGCGCGCCTATGCGACCCATGCCGGACCCGGAATGGCGGCCGCGCTCGACTACTGCATGAAGTGCGTCGGCGTCCCGCTCGCGTTTCTCATCATGCCGGTCTCGAATTCATTGCTGCCGGAAATCGCCCGCCTGCGAAGCCAGTTGCGCCTGCGGGAAGCTTTCCGCCTCATCGACAAGACGACTCTGATCGCGGCGGCCGCGGCCGTTGTCGCCTGCGGGGTCGGTCTAGCCGTCCGAGGCCCCGTCATTGCACGGCTGTTTCAACGAGGGAGTTTCACGGCTGAATCCACACGGCTTGTGGCGGATGTGTTTCTCGGACTCGCGCCCTGCCTCGTCGGGTGGACGCTGCTCGAAATCACGTCTCGCTCGCTGTTCTCGCTTGACAAGCCGAAGTTACCCCTTTGCGCCGCGGCAATTCCCGTGCTCGTGAACGTCGTTCTGGCCATCACGTTGCGGTCGGCGGAACCGCGCCTTATCGGGCTCGGAGCGTCGCTTGGGATGCTGGCCGCGTTTCTCTTCCTTTTTCTTGCCGCGAGGAGCAGGCGGCGCAGGTGGCTTCTCGAAGTCTGACCGTATTCGTAACCGGCGGAACCGGTTACATGGGTACGCGGCTCATCGCGAGCCTCTGTGCGCGCGGACATGCCGTGCGGGCGCTGGTACGGCCCGGTTCCGAATCGAAGCTCCCGTCCGGTCCAACGGCGATTCGCGGCAACGCCCTCGACAGTTCGAGTTATGCCGAACACGTTCGAGGCTCGGATGTGCTGGTGCATCTGGTTGGCGTGGCGCATCCTTCGCCAGCCAAGGCGAAACAGTTCCCGATGATCGATCTGCCCTCCGTGGAAGCTGCCGTCGCGGCCGCGAAGGCAGCAGGCGTAGCTCATTTCGTTTACCTCAGCGTGGCGCAACCCGCTCCTGTGATGAAGGACTTCATCTCGGTGCGGGCTCGCGGCGAAAATCTGATCCGGGAGGCGGGGTTGAACGCAACCTTCCTTCGTCCCTGGTATGTTTTGGGGCCGGGCCACTGGTGGCCGGTTGCGCTCATGCCGCTCTACTGGATGTGGGAAAGGATACCGTCCACGCGCGATGCCGCGCGGCGGCTCGGTCTGGTGACTATCGGCCAGATGACCGCCGCCTTGGTTGAAGCAGTGGAAGCGCCCGCGCCGGGGATCTGTGTCATGGAGGTACCGGCGATTCGCCGCGCGCGCGAGAAACCGTGAACGGGTCCCGGCTGAACGGAGCTATGTGGACAGGCCTCCCGGCCTGTCAAAGGCCTCGTCAGAGGCCCTGCAGCGCCCACGCTTCCGCCGCTACGGTTTCGGAGGCGCCGGCGGCGCTCCGAAAAAGGAGTCGTCCACTACGACGGTTGAACCCTTCCGCAACTCGTCCATTGCTTTGCGCGCCAGCTCCGGCCGCATCTTCTTCTCCAACTCGGGCCGCAGCTCGTCGAACGTCTTCACGTCTCTCTGTTCGACTTTGATCACGTGGTATCCGAACTGGGTCTTTACCGGCTCCCCCACCTCACCGATGGGCTGCGTAAACGCCGCTGCATCGAACGCCGGAACCATTTGCCCGTGCTTGAACATTCCAAGGTCGCCGCCATTCAGCCCCGATCCTTTATCGTCCGACTCGGCTTTTGCAAGGGTTGCGAAATCCTCACCCGCCAGGATGCGCTTCCGGATTTCCCGAGCCTTCGCCAGAGCCTCTTCGTCGCTCAATTCCTTCTTGTCCGGCGCCGCCGGCATCGGCGATCCCTTCGCCTTGATCAGAATGTGCCGCGCGCGAACCTGCTCGGACTCGCCTTTGTGCTGTTCAAAGTACTTGCGCGCTTCCGCTTCGTCGATCTTCAAGTTGGCCGAAATGTCCTGGTAGAGCGACTGTGCGAGCAGGTTATCCCGCTGAAACGCCGCCTGCGCCAGGAAGCCCGGAGTCTGGTCGATCTTTCGCCTCCGCGCCTCCAGGGAAAGCACCTTGATCTGCACTAATTGTTCGAGGAACTGCCGCTTGCCCACGCCTCGAACCTGCGTGCGGAACTGTTCCGGCAACGAATCGACGAGTCTTTCGAAGTCCGCGACCGTGAGTTTCTCCGCACCCACCGTAAGCACTACTTTATCGGTGGGGTCCTTTGGCTTGCCTGTGGCGGTTTTTGCAATCGCAGGTTTCACCGCGGCCGGCTTCGGCGCCGCTTTTGGCGCGGCCGGTTTGGGCGCCGCCGGTTTTGCCGAGGCCGGCTTAACCGCTGGTTTTGGGGCCGGAGGCGTCGCTGCCGGCGGAGTCTGCGCCAGTCCCACGGCGAACGAGAGGAGGGGCAGAAGTTTGGTGAGATTACTCATCTTATTCATCGTATCAAAGGCTTGTGATGCGATTTCCATCAATGAATCTTCCATCGACCCGCCGTTCGGTTCGCTCAGTCCGGCAGCCGCCGCGATACCTGCGGCAGCGGCAGCCAAGCCGTGGTCAACGCGGCCGAACAAAGCGCGCGAGAAGCTCACGCCTGCCTCTTGGATGCGGCCGCGATTCGGCAGCTCGACCGTGCCCGGCTGCAACGCGGATTCCCGATCCGGCATGACGGCCGGAACATTGGGGCGCGCGGCCCGGGTTTGGCCGGTTACGGGACGGGGGGGATCGAGAGGCGCCGAGCGCGGCGGCTGAAAGAAACCGGCGGCGGGAAGGCACGCGCTTACAATGATAGCTCCGGGATGCCGAGCGCGGCTCCCGGCGCGAAGTCGTGTATAACGGATCGAGGAGCTTTCTCGTGAACAATCCTGTCAACCTTTCCCGCCGGAACTTTCTCACTGCCTCCGGCGCGGCCGGTGCGTTGGCCGCTCAGGAACGCCGCGGTCTGAAGATCTTCATGCATTGCGACATGGACGGCTCACCCGGCATCTTCACGCGCGAGCAGGCCTGGTACTGGGAGAATGGCGTTCGCGAGCAGATCGCAGCCGAGGCCCGCGAGTTGTTCACGGCGGACATCAATGCGGCAAGCGCGGCGGCGCTGGCTGCCGGCGCGACCGAGCTCATTGTCTGCGACACGCACCACGGCGGCGGCAACTTCATCCGCGAAAAAATGCTGTCCGATCCTCGCATCACCTATCTGTATCGCAGCGTTGGGATGGAAAACGGCAAGCGCCGCTGGATGCCGGGCATGGATCGGACCGTCCACGGATTGATGCTGCCGGGCCACCACGCCAAATCGTTTACCAAGGATGCGTTCCTGCCGCATACCTGGAACTCCGAATGGGTGGACTTCACGATCAACGGACAAAGTGTCGGCGAGATCGGAATCGAAACGTGCTATGCCGGCCACTGGGACGTGCCCCTCATTTTTGTGCAGGGCGACGAGGCGGCATGCCACGAAACACGCCGGCAGTTTCCCGGAGTGGTCACGACAGTGGTGAAGCAGGGCACGACGGAATCGTGCACGGGCCTCGACCCGGCTGCGGCGCAACAAGAGACCGCGCGGGGAATTACCGATGCCATCGCGAAGCTGCGCGCGGGTAAGATGCGGCCCTACAAGCCCACGCTGCCCATGACCGTTACGCTACGTATGAGAACCATGGATGACGCGGCCAAGGCGGCGCAGCGGCCCGGCGTCAAACGCCTGGACGATCACACCATCGAAGCGCGCGTCGGCAGCCAGGCAGACGTGGTGAAGTGGCTGCTCGGAACCGGTCTCGACATGACGCCGTGAAACTCGGACTTACGGCCTGTCCGGAGGACTTTCAGGAGCAGCGTGCCGCGAACCGTTCCCACCGAGCCTCGGCGGGGCAGCGCGTAGGCGCTCTGAGGAGCGTCGAGTAGTTGTACACACCGGCCGACGTCGGGACGAACCCTTGGAGCTTGACGGGATCGAGGACGACGAGGCCGATCCAAGGATGCTCGCGCCGAGCGTCCGCGGCCACGTCGAGTAAGCGCGGAAGGCCCGGCCGGCGCCGGTGGAACCGTAGTTAGGAACTGAGGGCCTGAACGATTCCGGCCCTCGCTATTTACGGCTGGATCGTGGCTTTCCTGATGAAGTCGAGGCGCGGAAAATCCTTTTCCAGATACGCGTTCCCTTCGTTCTCGATGCGGCCCTGGTCCGGACCGTTGCCCCGCGGCAGCCCCTCGCCGTAGCCGGCGTAGAACTTCTTCACGACGTCCATTCCGCTCGTCACCTTGCCGAAGGGAGAAAAGCCCTGATCGTCCAGACGGTCGTTCGCGCCCAGATTGATGAAAACTTGCGTCGTGCGCGTGCCGGGTCCGGCGGTGGCGAAGGTGAGGGTACCCTCGCGGTTGGGCGTTTTCACCGGATCGTCCGGAATCGTGGACTGCCGGAACAGTTTCGAGATCGACGGATCGCCGGCGATTCCGAACTGGACGATGAAGCCGGGCAGGACGCGGAAGAATCGCGCGCCATCGAAGTAACCGCTCTTCAC
This sequence comes from Candidatus Sulfopaludibacter sp. SbA3, assembly GCA_945893365.1. Classification (GTDB taxonomy): domain Bacteria; phylum Acidobacteriota; class Terriglobia; order Bryobacterales; family Bryobacteraceae; genus SYKU01. The sequence goes on from CAMDED010000132.1 coordinate 12,060, forward strand.
CAGATTATAGAATCGGTCCGCGCCGAAGGGCGAAAGCGACTTCGTCACCTCCACCGTGAACGCGCCCTTGCTTGTGTCGAAGTTCGCTACATACTTGTCCGGCGCGGTTTCCACCTTGGAGGAAGGCGCGATCAAAGCCTTGTCCGGTTCCGTCTTCTTTGAACATCCGGCGGCAAGCAGGGCGGCCGCGGCCACAATGAGAATTCCGTTTCGCATCAGCCATCCATTATTGCACCGCTGGTGTACACCGGATGGTTTAGATCGGAGGCGTCGGCTTCGGCGATGCGAACGGCAGCGTATCGGGCGTGACGCGGACGCCCGTCGTGAACTTTATCGGATACTTGCCGGAAGCCGGGTACGTCAGCTCGACGAAGTAGGCGGTCCATCCCGAGGCGGGCGAGGCAGCCTTGCTTACATACACTCCGCCCTTGCCCGCCGCGAGCGTGGTCGAAGTCCAGGCCGGACCGAGCGTTTCGAGACGGAAGTCGCGAGCCTTCGGATTCGTCGCCTGCCAGAGCTTCACCTCGGAAGGTTGCACCGGACCCGGTTTCACGCGAATCGAACCGTCTTTCTCGAACTTCCACGCAAACTTCGGACGCGGAGTTCCGTTGACGATCGATTCATAGAACGCCTGCAGGCTCTCTCTCGCGTCCGATTTCCCGAGCGAATGATTCGTGTTCGGCACATAGCGGAGGTACTTCTCGCCCTTCAGATCGTCGAAATAGAACTGCGAGGAATCGGGCAGAAAAAACTGGTCGCCAGTCGAGTTCACCATGAACTTCGGCATGGTCAGCCGGTCGAGGTAGCTGTACGGCTCTTCGATCTTCATGAGTTCCCGGTAGCGCGGCGTGCCGTCCCAGTCCATGATCTTCGCTTCGGTGTAGTCGCCAATGCTTGGGGCCCAGAAACCGTACGCGCGGAAGTGATGATCCATGGACTTCTCAATGTTCAGCAGATCGATGACGATCGGTACGATGGCGACCACGCGTTTGTCGACGGCGGCCGTGGTCCAGGTGGTCCAGCCGCGTTTCGATCCGCCGGAAACCACGAAGCGGTCCACCTTCACGCCGCCGCCCTGTGCACCCGCGCTGAAAGAAGTAACGGTATCGAGCGCCCGCACGGCGGCTTTCGTCATGGGCAGGCGCGCGGGCCACTCCTCGTCGCCGCCCCGGAGAAACTTGTCCCAGGTGTAGGCGATGAGAGAATCCTCGGTGCGCTTTCGGGTTTCGCCCGCGAAGACCAGCGGCTGATTGGGAACCATGCGCAGCTCGGCGGTGACCGAGCCGGTTGCGAGCGCAAGCGACGTGAGCATCGGGTCGACGGCCGCGGGCGGTTTACCCCCGTTCGCGCCGCCGGTGATGTAGAGAAATCCGGTGGACGTCCCGACCTGTTCGGGTTTCACGATGGTGACCCAGTGCTTCCATTCGGTGCGGTCGACTTCGGCGGCGCCGCGCCAGGTTTGGGAAGTCATGTCGAGCACGTACGCCGTGTAGCCTTGGCCGGGAATTGTGGCCGCGAGCGCGTACTTGTAGCTGGCGTCCGGCTTGGCGATGTAGCGGTCGAGCGCGGTTTGCTCCTTGCCCGCGGCGGATAGAAACGAGGCGGCGAAAAGTAGAGAGATGGCGAAACGGACAAGGGCGCGAATGCGTTTCATCGGTCCATTATCGCGCGGTCGCGTCACGGCAGGATGACGGCGGCGACGCTTGCCTGATGTTCGGGGCGGGTCTTAAAAGCCGTGTCGCTCGGACCATTGCATGGCTACGGCATCCTCCTGCGCATCCAGGAGATCTCGCAACGGATGCTGCAAATCGAACAAGGCTCGCTATATCCCGCCCTGTATCGGCTGGAGCTCGCCGGGCTTATCGTGTCCGAGTGGCCGCCGCGTCTGGAATCTTCACAGCTTCCCGGCCACGATCTCCGAGCGAGGTAGACTACTAAAGTGGAGGTAGTGAACCGGATGAATAAGCTATTCGCGCTGGCGGCTATGGGGAGCCTCGCCGGCCTTTCGTTATTTGCACAGGACTCCGCCGTGGGACTGTGGAAGCACACGGATAAGGACAAGGTCGTTTTGTTTCGCACCTGGGAGGAAGGCGGCAAGTTGTTCGGAAAAATCGAGAAGATGAGCCGCGGCGGTAAGGACGTGCCGGAAGAGAAATGCGTGAAATGCACGGGCGATCTGAAAGACCAGCCCATCACCGGCATGAAGATGATGTGGGACCTCACCAAGGACGGCGCCGGCTGGGGTAAGGGCAAGATCCTCGATCCGGACGACGGCAAGACCTACAATTGCAAAGTGGAATTGGCCTCGGGCGGAAAGGAGTTGAAAGTCCGCGGTTCGATCGCATTCCTCGGCAAGACCCAGACCTGGAGCCGTCTGGAATAGCACGGCCGGGGCCGGTGAATTGGCTCCGAAGGCCAAAACAGCCTATACTGGTTTGCTTCGGAGCCAAATGAAACGTAGAGTTGCAATCACGGGGATGGGGTGTGTCAGCCCGAACGGAAACGGGCGGGAAGCGTTTTGGGACGCGACTAAGAAAGGTACCAGCGGAGTCCGCCGGATCGAACGATTCGACCCTTCCGGCCTTGCCGTTCAAGTGGCCGGGCAGGTTCAGGATTTCGACGAGGGGTTGTACGTCAATCCCAAGGACCGGCCCCACGTATCGCGCGTCGTACCGCTCGGCGTCGCGGCTGTCGGCGAAGCGCTTGTTGACGCGGGGATCGATTACAAATCGATGAATCGCGACGAGCTCCGGCAGGTGGGTGTGCTCGTCGGATCGGGCGGCGGCAGCCTGGAATTCACCGAGCACCAATACAACCTCTACTACACGGGTAAAGAAAAGCAGTGCAGCGTGTACACGGTCCCCACGTCGACGATCGGCACGCTGGCGAGCGAAGTGTCGATGCGATTCGGCTTTCGCGGGCTGAGTCACGTCGTTTCGACCGGCTGCACGTCGTCGACCGACGCCATGGGTTACGCGGTGCGCAATATTCAGGCCGGCGTGCTCGACACGATCATCGCGGGCGGCGTGGACGCGCCTATTGCGCCGCTGATTATGAAGGGCTTCATGGTGATGCGCATCATGAGCACGAGCTGGAACAAGGAACCGGAGCGCGCCTCGCGCCCGTTTTCGAAGGATCGCGACGGATTCGTGATCGCCGAAGGCGCATGGTTCTTCGTGCTCGAGGAAATGGAACACGCCAGGGCTCGCGGCGCGCACATTTACGGCGAGATCGCGGGCTATGCCTCGACCTGCGAAGCCTATCATCGCGTGCGCCTCGAGGAGTGCGGCGAGGAGCCGGCGCGCGCCATGGGCATGGCGATGGACGAGGCCGGCATCGATCCCGCCGCCATTCAATACATCAGCTACCACGGCACTTCGACCGAATTGAACGATCGCATCGAAACGCGCGCGGTGAAGCTGGCCTTCGGGGGGGACGCGTACAAGGTGGCGGGATCCTCGTTGAAGAGCCTTATTGGACATCCGCAGGGAGCCTGCGGCGCGGCGGGCATGGCGGCAACGCTTCTTGCCATGCGCGATGGCGTCGTGCCGCCCACCATCAACGTGGACGAAGAGGACCCCGAATGCGATCTCGACTACGTTCGCGGCGAGGCGCGAGAGATGGATGTCGAATACGCGGTTGCGAACTGCATCGCGTTCGGCAGCAAGAATTCGGCCATGGTTCTTAGAAAAATCTAGCCCGTGAGGACGAAGAAAGCGATTCTCGCGGTTGCATCGCTCGCGGTGCTGGCGGGCGGCGTCTATTACGTTACGCCGCTGCGGCTGGCCGCGATCGTTCTGCTGGGCCGGAGTCCGGTCTGCCCGCTGGCGAACGCGCTGCAGGCGGAGAGGAACGCCCGAATCCAAATCGCGTTCAAGGACGAGATCCTGCAGGCGAGCAAGAAGCTCGAAACCGACCCCGCCGGCTACCACCTCTGGGAAACGCCCGACGGGCGCTACTGGATTCCCGAAGGCAGCGACTACGTTCTACCGTTCAATCTCGCCGAGCAGAAGCGCCAGATCTACGGTGCGGGCGATAGGGCCGTGCAGCCGGGAGACGTGGTGCTCGATTGCGGAGCAAACGTCGGGGTGTTTACGCGCGCCGCGTTGAGGGCGGGCGCGAAGCTGGTGGTGGCGATCGAGCCGGCCCCGGAAAATATCGAGTGTCTGCGGCGCAACTTTGTCCCTGAAATCGCCGCCGGACGAGTGATCGTGTACGAGAAAGGGGTGTGGGACAAGGACGACTTTCTCACTCTCCAGGTGGACCCGCACAATTCGGCGGCCGACAGTTTTCTGATTCACCGCGAGGGCGGCGTCGAGGGGAAGAAGGTCCCGCTTACGACGATCGACAAACTTGTGGCCGAGCTGAAGATCGAAAAAGTCGGCTACATCAAGATGGACATCGAGGGCGCCGAACAGCGTGCCCTCGCAGGGGCGCGCGCCACGCTGGCGAAGGATCGTCCGCGGCTGTCGCTTTCCGCGTATCACAACGACGAGGATCCAGTGAAGGTTCCCGAGGCGGTGAAGCGCGGCTGGTCCGGATATTCGATGGAATGCGGCCCCTGCGCGGAAACGCGCTTCCGCGTGAGACCGGACATTCTGTATTTCCGCTAGAGCGCTTCCGCTCCGCGGCCTCCGTCGCTCCGGGACTGGGCCGCTAGGCGGCGGCGACCGTGCTTCGAAGGATGCCGATGCCTTCGATATCCACTTCCACGACGTCGCCCGGAGTCATCTTCTGTGTGCTCCCAGGCGTTCCCGTGTAGATGACGTCGCCAGGCGTCAGCGCCACGTACTGGCTGACGTAGCTGACGATTTTGTGGCAATCGAATAGAAGATCGGACGTGACCTGCTTTTGGACTACCTTCCCGTTGAGGCGCGTCTGCAGAAGCACGTTCCCGTAGTTCAAACCCTTGACGATGGCCGGTCCGAGCGGCCCGAACGTGTCCGCGCCCTTCGCGCGCCACCATTGCAGGTCTTTCCGCGGACCGTTTTGCCAGTCGCGCTCGCTCACGTCGTTTCCGCAGGTAACGCCGAAGATGACGCCGGGCGCCTGTTCGGGGGAAATGTGGCTGGCCGCTTTCCCGATGACGACCACCAGCTCACCCTCGTAGTGAACGTTTTTCGCGTCTTTCGGAATCACGATGTTCGCTTCGGGATGCTGAAGGGAGGTGATCGGCTTGTAGAAAATCTCCGGATTCGATGGCGGCTTGCGGTCGCCGAGGTGGCTCTTATAGTTCAGGCCCACGGCCAGAATCTTTGGCGGAACGCAAGGGTAAAGCAGCTTCACCTCGCTCAACTTGTGCTTCGTGCCGGTTTCTTTGGGGTTCGCGAAAAGGCTTCCGCGCAATTCGCTAATCGATTCCCCGTCGAGTATCCCGTAGGCGGTGGTTGCGCCCTTTCGAAAGCGCACGTATTTCACAGCCGCGGGCTGGGCGGCGGCCGTCCGCGCCGCGAGCGTGGTGGCGGCGGCTCCAAGAAAGGCTCTTCGTTTCATGTTCACTCTCCGTAATCCGACAGACTATCAGACTTCGCCGCCGACGCGCACTTGCAACCGTGCACCCCGGCGCCATCCGGTTCCAGCTCCGCTTGGGCTTGGAGCGGGCAGACTTTGCGCCAGCGCGGCGCCTATAATAGGGCGCCTATAATAGAATCATGGAATTAGAGAAAACTTTGCTGCGAAAGGTGGGCGAGGCGATCCACCGGTTCAAGATGATCCGGGACGGCGACCGCGTGGCCGTGGCGCTCTCCGGCGGCAAGGATTCTTTGACTCTGCTTGAAGCTCTTCTGCTGCTTGAGAAGCGCGCGCCGATCGACTTTTCCGTGTGCGCCTTTACCGTCGAGCAGGGCAAGTTTCTGAGACCCATCGAGCCGTTGGGCGAGTATCTCAAAGCCCGCGGCGTCGCCTGGACTTATTATCGCGACAGCCCGTCCTTCCGCCTGCTCGAGGAGGAGCCGGACCACGGGTGCGACCTTTGCAGCCGCTACCGCAGGAGGGCGGTCTACGAGATCGCGCGAGGTCTGGGCGCGAACGCGATCGCGTTCGGGCACACGGCGGACGATTTCTGCGAATCGCTGCTGCGGAATACCATGTTCACCGGGAAGTTAAGCGCTCTGCCAGCCGTAACTCATTCACGGGACAAGGAGTTCCGTCTTATCCGGCCCCTGGTTTTCGTCACGGAAGAGATTACGCGGGCTTATGCGGAATCGCTTGGAGCGCCGCTCGTTCCCTGCGGTTGTTCGCAACGCACCGGTACGGTCCGCCGCGGCCTGCGCGATATCTTCGCCGAAATGGAGAAAGAATATCCCCATCTCAAGGAAAACATGCTCTCGGCGATGGGAAACGTGGATACGAGCCGCCTGCTGGACACGCGTTACCTCGATTTTGACGGTCCCGTAGTCCCCCCTCGGCCCGCCAGCCTGTTTCCGATTGTAAGCGAATTGTAACGATATCTTGGTTGACCTGAAACTTGCCTGATGAGAAGATGGTCTCTCCTCGAATGAATCCTCCAACCGGTCGAATATGAACCTGCTCCCACGTCAGGAAAAATTCTTTGCGATGTTGTTGAATCAGGCTGAGGTGATCGCCAAGGCCGCGGACTTGCTTGCCGCGGGCGTAACCGCCGGTAATTCGCGGCTGAAGCATGCCGCCGCCGAGATCCTGATTCTTGAACATCGCGGCGACGAAATAATCCACGAGATCTTCAAGAAACTGAACCAGACGTTTATCACGCCGATCGATCCCGAGGATATCCATCGCCTGTCCTCTGGGCTCGACGATGTGCTTGACGGAATTGAAGAGGCGGCCTTCCGTATCGTCGCTTACCACGTGGATCCGATTCCCGACCCCATCAAGGAGCTGGCGAATATTCTCCAGAGTTGCGCCGGCGCTCTGTTGCGGGCCCTCCAGGCCCTCGACAGACATCAGAAGGTGCTCGAATCCTGCATCGAGATCAACCGACTGGAAAACGAAGCCGACATGGTGGAGCGTTCCGCGGTCGCGGGACTTTTCGAAAACGAAAAGGATCCCATCCGGCTCATTAAACTGAAAGAAATCTACGAGGTTCTCGAGACGACGACGGACAGATGCGAAGACGTCGCCGACCTGCTGCAAAACGTGGTTTTGAAGAACAGCTAGGAACGCATGTCACCGGAACTGGCCTTCGTTATTCTGATCATTGCGATCGCTCTCGTTTTCGACTACATCAACGGCTTTCACGACGCGGCGAATTCCGTGGCGACGATTGTCGCCACGCGCGTGCTGACCCCTTTTCAGGCAGTGCTCTGGGCGGCGTTCTTCAATTTCATTTCGGCTTTCAGTTTCGGCACGGGCGTCGCGTCAACCGTGGGCCAGGGCTTCGTAAACCTGTCCGTGGTCACGCCCTATGTAATTCTCGCGGGGTTGCTGGGCGCGATCATATGGAACCTGATCACGTGGTGGTTCGGCCTGCCGTCGAGCTCCTCCCATGCGCTGCTGGGCGGATACGCCGGAGCCGCAATGGCGCGCGTCACCGGCATGAGTGGTTTCAGCCGCAGCCTGGAAGCGGTGCGGATGGGGGACCTGACGAGCGGCGTGATGGGCACGCTGTTGTTCATTGTGCTCGCGCCGGTGATCGGGCTGCTTCTTGCGTACATTCTGATGATCCTGGTGTACTGGATTTTCCAGCACTCAAGCCCGCGCACGATGGACTATTATTTCCGGAAACTTCAGCTCGTCTCGGCGGCGCTGTTCAGCTACTCGCACGGCACGAACGACGCGCAGAAGACGATGGGAATCATAACGGGCGTGCTTGTGACTTCAGGCTATTTGGAGGATTTTATCGTCCCGACCTGGGTCATTTTCGCGGCGCACGGCGCAATCGGTCTAGGCACGCTGAGCGGCGGGTGGCGCATCATCCACACGATGGGCAGCAGGCTGACCCGCTTGAAGCCCCGGGGCGGATTCTGCGCGGAGACGGCGGCGGCGATCTCTGTCCTGTTTGCGACGAACCTGCATATGCCGGTGTCGACAACCCACGTAATTGCGGGTGCAATCGCGGGCGTGGGATCGATCAACCGGTTCAAAGCGGTGCGTTGGGGAATCGCGACGAATATCCTGTGGGCATGGGTCCTGACGATTCCCGCGTCCGCGGCGATTTCATGGATTTCGTTCGTGGTGATTCGGATGATTTTTCCGAACGCGTAGCGGCACTGCCGTGAAACAAATGGACTGTGGGCATGGGGGCTCCCCGTCCCGGCGTCCCGCGAACAAATGTTTCCCGGTTTGTTCCGACTCCGGAACCACCGCGCGGGCGGTTCCGGAGAGCCTCAATGAAAGCCAGCTTAGCTACTTTCCGGCGCAAAATTCCTGACATAAGTTTCTTGTTTTCATAAGGCGTCGATCTGGCGGCGTGCTTGGTTGAACAGAATCGCTTTGTGCGACCCGCGAGGACAAAGATGCATTTCTGCGCTTTCCCTTTGGCACAGCG
>CAMDED010000133.1 GCA_945893365.1 Candidatus Sulfopaludibacter sp. SbA3
CCTCGGCTCCTCAGACCGTGGATCACCACTTCATCTCCTTCCTCTTTCAGCCCATGCAGCCGTCGCCGCACCTGCCGCGACGTTAGCCCCAGTTCCTGCGCTGCCTGCGATTGCTTGATCAACTTCTTCAGTGCCTTTTTCAGCACTACCAGACGGTCTCTGTCCCGCTGGGTCATCATCAACTCTCCTGGTCCGTTCACCTCTCCAGGCTGACCCTGTCAATAGGACATTTTTACCTGGCACAAATAGGACATTTCTACGTGGCGGGGACACAAGGGCTTCCGTTCTGTCGCGAAATGGTCGAATGCGCCGGATTCAAGTATGAGCGACTGTATATGTCGGATCGCAATAAACCAAATCGCCTTTCTTTGCTTCGGAGAGGACTCGCTCGAAGTCGCCGGCAAGCAGCTTGGCTTCACGCAGAGCCCGTGCCGAAGACGTAAGGAGATCGCACTGCCACAGAGGGGCGGTGGTGCGCTCTCCTCCGCCGAACGGTACATTGAACTCGCCCTCCCGATTGAGCCGATACATGCCGCCGAAAGCTGTTCGATTCAGATAAAGAAACCGAACTGCTCTCTCGAGTTTCGACGTCGGGCAACATTCCCGAAGTCGATTGTAGTAGTCATTTGGTCTATGGGCAGAGGCCGCACTTGCTCAAGCAGTGCCGCCGCCCTGGATTTGACCTGCCGGTAGGTATTGATCAGGTCTGAATTGATGTCCGACAGCACCGACTGCCTTGGCCGAAGAGCAAAAAACAACGCGCCGCCTCCCAGAAATGGTTCTCGGTAGGTGACATACTCGTACTCCTCAATGATCTTCAGAAGCTCGGGAACTAGCCAACGCTTTCCGCCTGGCCACTTCAAGAACGGCTGGACGGACGAAGAGTGCGCACTCTGCTGTTCGGTCGGTCTCCGTCCGTCATCAAAAGAGTTCTTCACCTGACTATCCCATCGTTGGGCCGTCAGGCGTCGTGTCCGCTCTCATTCGCTTGACTCGAAGCCTGAACTTTCGAATTTTGCCGTTCGTCCGACCACCGTCACCGTCCAGACTGTCGGGATCTCGGCTTTGATGTCCACCGTAATCAGCGACTGGTGCGGGCCTACGTTTTCGAGCACGCCCAGGATCTCGACCTGGAACTCTTCGATTGCGCTGCCGGAAAAGACCGTCTTTCCGATTCCGCGCATGCCGGGCTTCAGATCCTTGAGAGGGAAGAGGGGCGTTTGGGCGCTCACGCAGGGCGCGAGCGAGACGATTGCGGCAGCGAGGCGGAGCGGCGGAAACACGGGCGTCACATACAACAGTCTACCGCGCGGGCTTGTAGGAATCGGGCGTCAGCGGGCCGAGCATCGTCCAGACGATGGCCGCCGAAATCAGCGGCAGGAAGGCAAACCCGAAAAAAACGGGCACGTAGGAATAGTGATCGACGACCCAGCCGGTGATCAGAGCGAAGATCATGCCGCCGAAGCCCGCGCCCATGCTGGCGAGTCCCCAGACGGAGCCGACCAGATGGCGGGGAAACACGTCGGCCGGAAAAGCGAGCGTGTTGGCGAGAGAGCCGGTGTAGCCGACCATGGCGATGGACACGAAGGCGATGGACAGGCGGACGTCGGCGGTGAGCACGGCGGGAATCGCGGAGAGCATGAGGAGTGTGAACGCGGTGATGGCGGTCTTGCGGGCGTACGTAACGCTCCAGCCGCGGCGCAGAAGAGCTCCCGAGAGCGCGCCTCCCATGATGTTGCCGAGCCCGGCGACAAGGAAAGGAATCCAGGCGTATTTGCCGATCGCGGCGAGGTCGAATTGGCGGGCGTTCTTGAGGTACTCGGGAAACCAGAAAATGTAGAAGTACCAGACGGGGTCGAGGAAAATCTTCGAAAGCATGAAGGTCCAGACAAAGCGCGCGCGGAAGAGAACCCAGGGGGCGACGACTTCGGGGCGCTCGACAGGGGCGGCAGTGTAAGGCACACCTGATGCTCCGGGCTTGCCCGCATCCCCGGGTTCGGCGGGCGTGTGATAGATCTTCCACCAGAACACGAGCCAGACCAGGCCGGTTACGCCGACGCCCGCGAACGCGGCGGCCCATCCGAACTGGAGTGTGATGAAGGCGACGATGGGCGGGGCCAGGATTGCGCCGAATGACGACCCGCTATTGAACATGCCTGCGGCGAGCGCGCGCTCGCGTTCGGGAAACCATTCGGAGACGACTTTCACGCCCGCGGGCCAGTTGCCGGCCTCGCCAAGGCCGAGGAGGAACCGCGCCGCGCCGAGGCTCCACGCGCCTGTGGCGAAGGCGTGGAGGATGGCGGCGACGGACCACCAGGCGATGCAGAGGGCGTATCCGGCGCGCGTGCCGAGCTTGTCGATGATGGTGCCGGAGAAGCCGTTTGAGATAGTGTAGGCAAGCATGAACGCCGAGACGACGCGCGAGTAGGTGACGTTCGACATGTGGAACTCTTCGCGCAGAACGGGGGCGACGACGGAGAGCGTCTGGCGGTCGAGATAGTTGATGACGGTCGCGAGGAAGACGAGCGCGATCATCAGCCAGCGGCGGCGGGATACCATCTGAGATAGATTGACACAGATGAGTTGCTCTGCGTGGAAGCCAACTCATCGTTTCTCTGGGATGGCGAGCCCCGCCCTTGTAACGCCGGGACGTGGGATGGCAGCATTGAGGTGTTGGACACTTGCTTTGCCAATGTGCCGCCCGATATTCGTGAACTGCGGGTTCGAGCGGATGGCGGCTTCGGCTTTGATCCTGTATTTGTCGCTCTGGAAGCCCGCTCCGCTCCGTATGCGGTGGTCGCCCGTTTAACCCAGGCATTTAAGCGGCTGTTGCCTGGCTTGAACTATCAAGCCGTCAATCGCAACTGGGAGATGGCGGAGTTCGAACATCGACCGCATGGTTGGCCGCGAGCCCGCCGTTTCGTGGTAGTGCGACGATTCATCCAGGCAGACGAACCGAGACCAGTCTGTTTGCCATGGGCCGTTACATCTATCGCGCCTGAGTCGCCAACCTGTCACTCACTCCAGCCGGAATCCGGCACTTCTACGATGGTCGAGCCGCGATGGAAATACGAATCCGTGAACCGCGCGAAGACTTCGCCCTGCGCAAGATTCCCACCGCCTCGTTCGCCGCCAAGGCTTTGTACTTGGAAATCGGGTTCTTCGCCTGCAATCTGGCGACCGCGTTTCAACGGACCTGTCTTGACGGATCTTGGCAAAGCCTCACGCTGCAACGGCTCCGCTATAAGTTATTTCCGATTCCCGGCGAACTGACCCGGCCACAAATCGCCCCTTGCTCAGGCTAAGGCCGTCGCCAATGTTAGAGGACTTGGCTGACAAGATTCTCGGCAGGGTTGTCAGGCTGAAATCCCTTGACCCATGAAATCAGCGTTTTCACGCCGGATTCAAGTCATGGCTAAGGCCGTCCTCTCTTTGGCTCTAACTGCTGTGTGGAAACTCAGTTATGCCACGAACAAATCCGGGCTAGGCGAGCCCTAGCCCCACTGCGACGTACAATCCTGTCGCAGCGGAGTGATTCGAAATGCGCCTCAGTATCCGCTACTTCGGGAGTGAAAGCGCTTGTCAGCGCTCGGACGAAACGGGAAACCCGGCCCAGGCATTGAGGATACCGAATACTTCTCGGAATACCGCCATGCTGTCGCCAGCGGTTCGCCACCACCGGCTGGCGTCGAAGGGGTCAGCGTCGGTGTAACGAACGATGGCTTGGCTGCGATTGTTGGACAGCATACGCCAAAGTACTTTCACGCGTCGGGTGTGGTACTTCGAAGTGATTAAAAAGACCCGGCGTCCAGAGATCTTTTCCAATTCGCGTTGAACTGTCCGGACCTCGTCGGCGGTGTTGCGGTTCCTTCCGTCCAGGATCCGGATCACTGCCGCGGGAACCCCAAGCCGAAGCAACACCTGCCGGCTGTACTCGTGTTCCGGGACGGTCGGGATTCCCAGTTGATCTAAGGCCTGCTGCTCGGCGTTAACCCTGCCCTGGGTTAGCCAGACCTCTGGCGCCCATCCTCCTTTGTAGATCTGCGCAGCTTCCATAGCTCGAAATGGAATGTGCCCACCAAATACCACAATCGTTTGTGCTTTCTCCAGAGGATCGGCGACGACCAGCCAAGTTCCGAGACGACTGAGCCAAAACAGCCCTAACGCAAGAACGAGAATTGCAATGATGCTGCGGCGCCACACGATAGCCTTGAACTTAAGAGAATTCATGCGCGCGTATTCCAATGATTGTACACGAGGAGGCGGCACGGAATTCTGCCGCGAAGGGTCCAGAGACCCACCTCGGACATGCCCGTTCACCGATTACCTCAACACGGGACCGAACAGTGCGAGGCCGGCCGATACGGCGACGCGGTCACGATTATGCCCGTAGATAGTCCCCGTCCGAGGAATTTGTGGGTGACTTTGAATGAGGAGAGGCGCCCGAACCTTCCCCAACCCGCTTGGCAGATCGTGCGGTCAGTGATTCTGGGAACTCGCCGGGCAGCGCGCTCGTTGGCGAAATCACGCCCGAAACCATTATGAGGACCACACTTTTATCATCTGGCGGGGCGCGGCGCCGAAGGACTTCGAACTCAGGGTCGATTACCGCATCACCTCCGGCGGAAATAGCGGAATTAGTTATCGCAGCGCCCTCGTGCCGGGCCCCGTGACGCCCGGCAACAAGTCGCCATGCGCGGCTATCAGTTCGATATTGACGGAAGCAATCGGTACACGGGCCAGAACTACGAAGAGAAAAGACGCCTTTTCCTCGCCCTGCGCGGCCAGGTGACCCGAATCGTCGGAACGCGGAAACCGATTGTGCTTTCTTCCACAGGGGATAACAAGGAGCTTGCCGCGTTCATCGCGAACGACTGGAATTCCTGTCACCTGATCGCGCGCGGCAACGTGCTGATGCACCTTCTGAACGGCCATGTGATGAGCGCCGTCATTGACGACGACCCGGCGGGACGGAAATCCGAAGGGCTTATCGGAGTGCAGGTACACGTGGGCGGGCCGATGAAAGTGGAATACCGGCAGTTCCGGCTGAAGAACCTCTGACGGTCCATTCCCCTGGGCGAAACGGCGCATCGGTCAGGAATGAACGAATGAACTTCAGAAAAACAGTTCAATTTCGACTTCGCCATCAGTTTGAAAAGTGGAGCCATGACGTCCGCGAATCCGCCTTGACACGCAGCCGCCCCGATTTCCTGCGATTTTCCGCACACGAACCGCACTACGGCACACCGCGTGCGAAGATCCCGTGTTCCCTCGCTTGTAATCCAGCGCGGTTCGGCATAGCATAATATGGGAGGACGTGATTTGAGATGAAAACATCCTTTATAGCCTTGTCGCTACCGGTGCTGGCCCTCGTACTATCGGCGCAGCAGACGATGCCTCGCATGACCGCAGTGGAGCCCCCGACTGGCAAGGTGGGAGACGTGGTCGCCGTCGCTGGGGAGAATCTGGACAAAGACCAGGTGAAAGAGGTCTACCTCACGGCCGGAAACACGGATCTGAAAGTCGAAGTCACCGAGCAGGCCGGGGCCGCCATCAAGTTCAAGATTCCCGCGAAGGCGGTGGCTGGGCGCTACAGTCTGATGATCCTCACGGGGGGTAAAGAGCCTAAGCTTATCGAGCAGCCGGTCAAGATCACGGTCGAGTGAGGCTCGTTCGAGGTATGGTGCATTGAGGGCGCAAATCTCTCAGCCTGCCGGAACGCTGTACTTGGTTTCGACGCCCATCGGGAACCTTGAAGACATGACGCACCGCGCGGTGCGGGTGCTCCGCGAGGCGGCCGTGATCGCGTGCGAAGATACGCGCCACACTCGCATACTGCTCGATCACTACGGAATTACCCGCCCGGTAGTGAGCTACCACGAACACAACGAAGCCGCCCGAACGGAGGATTTGCTGATGCGCCTCGAACGGGGCGAATCGGTCGCTCTGGTGTCGGACGCGGGGACGCCTTTGGTATCCGACCCCGGATATCGCGTGTTGCGCGCGGCGGTTGAACGGGGACTCCCGGTTTGTCCGATTCCCGGAGCTTCCGCCGTGCTTGCGGGGCTCGTGGGTTCCGGATTGCCGGTAGACGGATTTTACTTTGGAGGGTTCCTGCCACCCAAGCAGGGACAGCGGCGCAAGGCGCTCGACGGATGGAAGGACTTGCCGTGCACCCTGATCTTCTACGAAGCGCCGCACCGGATTCTCGGAACACTCGATGACCTTGAAGAATCGTTCGGCAATCGCCAGGTGGTGGTGGCGCGCGAGCTGACGAAGCTGCACGAAGAGTTTCTACGCGGCACTCCCGGGGAGGTGCGGGCGAATCTTGCCGCCAGATCGGCTGTGAAGGGCGAGATTACGCTGCTGATCGCCGGGGCTCCGGAAATAGCCGGGGACGACACGCCTGTCGAGGAAGCCGTTGCGGCCCTGGTTGCCGGTGGCGTGCATCCGATGGACGCGATGAAAGCGGTGGCGAAGCGGCGGGGTCTGTCCAAACGGGACGTGTACGCGCGGCTTCAGCGCGAATAACGCAGAGCTAAGCGGCCGCGCAGGAAATACTTCACATCCGCGGTGAGATCGTGTAGTTCCATTTTGGCAGGACACGTTTCCGTCGGATGGATAGCTGGGCGAGTTCCTGCTTTGAGACCTTGATGCCAGGGGGTAGCAGGTGGTGTCCAGGCGCGCAGTCACTTTCAAGCCGGTGGTGGTTGTGGTGGACCCGGAAAACCACCGGCAAGATGGCTCGGCAGCTCAAGCGGTAGGGGATTGCGGTCAGCCGCAACACCGTAGGACGGCTGCTGCGGCAGATGAAGTATGCCCTGCGCACCAACCGAAGGAGATTTCCGCCGGTTCTACCAGGATGAGGATGTGGCTGGAATGAGGGTGGCGCTTGTGCCCTTCGGTTCGCCACCACTTGCGGAGACAGGAGACGGCGAAGATGGCGCGGATAAATTTCAGAGCCTTTCGTAGCTGTCCAGCGGCTCGGCTGCCCAGTTCCCGCTAATCCGGCTGAACAAGCGATGCTCGATGGGATTCCATCTGGAGGCGCCGGAAGGATAGCGAGAAACGGTGACGCTGAGTCCCAGGCCATCACACAGTTGCCTCTGAATCTCTTGTTTCCAGGCGGCGCGTTGCGCCCCATTGCTGCAGCCGGTATCGGCTTTAACCCACTGGGATCGCCAGCGGTTTCCCTTTCCATCAGCTTGTTTATGGCATCGATCACTGCGGGCGTTTTTTTTCCGTCGGTTTGCGGCCTCCACCCACAGCCCGCACTCGGTCCGCCTCCACATCCTGCGCCAGTAGTTGCCGTCGTCCTTTGGCCACGGTGTGCGGGTCCGGATGGAGAAGGCCGGCAATCCGGCGGTCTCCACCCAACTGGAGCGATTCCAGACCAGCGTACTGGCGCCGTTGCCGTTCGTCGAGCCCGCTGGCAACGAGGACAAGCGCCGCCCGAAGCTCGTCGGACACAGGGGGGCGAGCTGTCCGCAGAGACGCGACGGCGGCTCGCTCGAGCAACGCTTGACGGGCCTGCCACTGCTGCTGGCGTGTGATGTGAGAGTTGCCGGCGAAATAGAGATACAAGCGGAGACGGTCAATCCGGTCTTGCTCCACCAAACTCAGCAGGGGTTCCTTGACCGGCACGTGGAGGATGTTCTCCAATTCAGAAGCGAAATAGCCGGCAGGGGCCTGAGTGACGAGGCTTCCGCCGTAGCCACCGGCGTGACGTGACGAGAGAAACACACCGAGCCGAGCTTATTGCATGCCGGTCTATTCCGGCGCTCGGCCTGCCCCGCCGCTCCGCAGCTAACGTAACTATAGCTACCGTGGAAGCCGCTGAATTTCTTCGAGTAACATCGCCATCCGTTGCACGGCATGGGCGCGGCCGCCGAAGCGCCATTCGTTGTACGCGCTCGTGAAATCGGCGGCGAGCGCACGCACGCCGGACGGCTTCAAAAGGAGCGCGAATTCCGAGGGCGTCAACCACGGCGGTTTCTCAAAGCCGCGCCGTTTGAGTAAGGAAAGAAAGCGAACGTAGAGCAGCGTCGCGTCCGATCGCGCAGCCTGCCCGCGCCGCACGCGGCGGGCGCACCGGAAGGCCGATACCAGAGCCTTGGCCCTCGGCCACAGCAGCCACGTGAAGAGCCCAAGACAAATGGCCGCGGCCGCCATGCTGGTGTAACGGACGGACCAGCCGCTGAGCGCCCCGCTCCAGAGAAATGCGCTTCGGCCGGCGCGCTCCCACCATGCGCCTCCAAGGCGGCGCGTGGCGCGGTCGATGTTGCCGGCCAGCGAAATCTGCCTACCCAGGTCGTAGCCCACGACCCACTCCTGCCACAAGGTCTCGGCGGCGTCCGCGTAGAGCGAGAGCTTCGTCCAGAGCGAGGCCGCTCGCAGCGTCAGGTCGGGAGGGGTAGGATCGAACGCAGTCCAGCCACGCCCCGGCAGCCACGCTTCGACCCAACTGTGGGCGTCCGATGCGCGGATGATGTAAAAGCCGGAAATCGGATTGAAGGCGCCTCCCAGAAAACCCGTGGCGATTCGCGCTGGAATGCCCTGCGTTCGAAGCATTACGGTCATCGCCGAGGCAAAATACTCGCAGTGCCCCTTCCTACGTTCGAACAGGAAATGCGCGAGCGGATCGGCGGACGCCACGGCCGGCAGCTCAAGCGTGTAGCCGTAGTCCGTGTGCATGCGCCTTTCGATGGCGACGGCGCGGCCGAGGGGCGTCGCCTCCCCGGCGGCCATATCTCCGGCCAGCTGGGCGATGCGAGGATCGAGTGAAGGCAACTGCAAATGCAACTCGCGAAACTTCAGAGGAAGGTCGTCCGTCTCACCGGACTCGCGAAATCCCCCGGCCTCCAGGTAGCTGTACGCTTCGTACCGAAAACCTTCAGCGGGTCCATATCCGAGGCGAAACGTCTGGTCACCCGCGTCGCGCAGAACGGAAGACTGGTTGAGATTGAGCACCTCCGGCACGCCCGCGAAAAACAGGATATCGGTGTCGAGCGCCTTGAGATCCACCAAGTAAGCGATACGGCGCCCCGGACGGCGGCGCTGCCCATCGGCGGCCAGGATGACGCGCCCGCCCTCGGTCCGGAGCATCTCGGAGCGAGACGGAGGATTGAACCAGCGGCGTCCGTCGAACTGAGACAAAGCCGCGCCGCGCCACTTCAGATCCGGCAAGGGGCCGCCCGGCTGAGCGCCGGATTGGGCAGGGACGGAGTTGGACGGAGCATAGACGCGCACGTGCATCACCGCGTCGGAGCGGCGCTTGAGCTGGCCGATCTGCCCTAACGTCACCTGGTTCGAAAAACCCGGCACGTAAAGCCGGTGCGACACGAGGTGAAAGGCGGCGCTGGCCGTGCGCGGGAGAAGGAAAAAAAGGCCGGCGGTGAGTGCGAGGATTCCGAGCCCAAACACAAGCGTGAGCGCGGCAAGCCTCGATTGAAAGCGAACGAAGCCGCCGCGGGCAACCTGCGTCGAGGGCGCGGAACGGCGCCCAATGGACCGGCGCACTTCCGAACTCATGAACGCCGCGACGGCGAAGAACATATAGAGCGCGAGGAACAGAAAGAAGCTCCAGTTGATCGAGACCAAGGCCGCCGCGAGCAGCTCCAAAAAGGAGATGGCCGCCGCAAAAGAGTAATCGCGCGGCGTGGCCGCGGTCACGATCTTGACGACGGCGACAAAGAACACAAGATGAACCGTCGCATCGAGGAACCCGCGCGAGACGAACAGATAGTCCAACGGGTAGAAACCGGCGTAGGCGAGCGTGACGACCGTAACGGCCAGTTCGGGAAACCGTACGCGGAGGAGGCCGGCCACGAGGAGACCTCGAAGCAGGAGTCCGGCGCCGGCAAGGACGATGGTAGGTAAGTCCAGATACCCGGAACCGGCCACCGCCAGGTAGCCGCTGGTTACAAGCCCGAGCAGGGAGATCTGAAAAAAGCGCTCGACAGGAGAATTCGCGGCGCTCGGGTCGGGCATGCCTGATTCTACCGCGCGGCGTTGCCACGATGCGCCATTCCTGTCGCGCGCCGCCGCTATCGCGCTTCTTCGGTCACGGTGATTACGCGATCGGCCTCGACCCCGGCCAACTTCTGTCTGGTCCCGCCCGGCCATTCTATCTCCACAAGCTCCGCGGATGAGGCGCCGCCGAGCCCGAAGTGAACCAGCTTATCGCTTGAGCAGGCGAAACCCACGGAAGTGGTGACGTGGTTGACCTGGCTTCCAATTCGGACGCGGGCGCCGATTCCGTCGCGGTTGCCGCGGGTACCCACGAGGCGAAGCGCCAGCCAGTGGTTCGTCGTGGGCGAGACGTTGCGCAGCAGCTCCGCGCGTTCGTTCAGGCGCGAGACCACGATGTCGACCCGTCCATCGCCGTCGAAGTCCCCAAAGGCGGCGCCGCGATGCATGCCGAGCGCGGGCAGGTCGGCGGCGTCGAACGTCCCATTTCGGCGGTTCAGAAATACCGTGTTGGGTTGTCTCGATTTCCGGCTGGAGAACAGCTCGGTGTTGTCCTGCACGTCGCCGTTCGCGGAGAACAGATCCTTGAATCCGTCGTTGTCGAAATCGAAGATGCCGTTGCTCCAGCCGCTGTGCGCGAGCGTGGCCCTGCCCACGCGGCTCAGGTGCGTACGATCGTCAAAAAGCAATTTCCCGGGGATGGCGCGGAAGAGGGGGAACGTTTCATTGGCGAGCGCCGTGATAAACAGATCCTCGTAACCGTCGTTGTCGTAGTCCCGGAAATCCGCACCCATCGACGAGAGGGCTTTCCCGTCGTCGTTCAAAGCGACGCCCGCCGCGAGCGCCACCTGCTTGAACCGCCCACCGCCCTCGTTTCGGAAAAGGAAGTTCGGCAGGGTGTCGTTGGCCACGAACACGTCGAGGTCGCCGTCGCGATCGTAGTCGGCGAAGGCGATGCCCATGCCCTTTCCAATGTGGGCCGCAATTCCGGATTTTTCCGAAACGCCGGTGAACGTTCCGTCGCCATTGTTGTGAAACAGGTTGTTCGGGAGGCCCTGATAGTATTGCGGATGACAGTAGGTGCGATAGCTCCGCGAGGCGTCGCCGCAGAAGCGCTCGGCTTCGGGACTCCATGCGACGTAGTTCACGACGAACAGATCGAGGCGGCCGTCGTTGTCATAGTCGAACCATCCGGCGGCGATCGACCAGCGGGATCCTTCGACGCCCGCCTTCGCCGTCACGTTCTCAAAACGGCCGCCGCCCAGGTTGCGGTAGAGCAGGTTGCGATTGACGCCCGCGACGAACAGATCGACGAAACCATCGTTGTCGTAGTCGCCCGCCGCGACGCCTTGCGAGTAACCCGTTCCCTCAAGGCCCGCGGCCGAGGTGACGTTCGTGAACGTTCCATCGCCGTTGTTCCTGTAAAGAGCATTGTGAAACGAAGCGCTGGATTTTTCGAGGCCCGGCTGTTGCGCGCCGTTGACGAAGTAGATGTCGGGCCTGCCGTCGTTGTTGTAATCGAAGACGGCAATGCCGCCGCCCATGGTTTCGATCTGATGCTTCTCGGGCGTTGCCGAATTTCTCAAAACGAAATCGACGCCGGCGCGAGCGGATACATCCTCGAATTGAAGGGCGAAGCGAGGCGGATTCTGCGCTGCCGCGGAGATGAGCAGGAATGGTAAAGCGACGGCGACTACCCGGCGCGCGTTCGTCGGTTTCATGGCCGGATCGGTTTCATGGTCAATTCATTTTCGTGGTCAGATCCCTTCCTGGTCAAACCCAGGCGGGAAACGGGTTGACTCCGGTCCGCCGCACATCGTTCAATAGATCCGGCACGCGCTTGCGCCGCTTCATCAGGTTCTCAAGGACGCGGTCCAGTTCATCTTCGTCGCCCGCTATCCACTGAGGCGGCACTTGCCGGCGAGCCTTGTCGATCACTCCGTCGGGAAAATGCACTACTTGATCGAGCCACGGCTCAAAATCCTTCAGCCCGCGTACCTGTGAATAAACGAGCTTCCGCGGATAGAGGCCATGAACCGGTGAATCCGAAAAATCCCATCGTGGACCGTCGAAGATGAAACCATGGTCAACCATAAGCGCGACGAAGCCCAGCTTCAAGGGATGCGCTTCAGGTCGCCCCGACCAGTCCCGCAAGCGCGCGCGAAAGAACACAGATTGCCGCCCATCTGCATTCCCGGTCCACTTATCGAAGACGAGCGCTCCCAGGAACTCGCCGATGTTTTGCACTTGCTCGAGCAGCGTGTCCGGCATGAAGTCGTAGACGGCCAGCCGCGACGGATCGCCGGGATGCCTCGACCCAAAATGCCAACCGGCCAGCGGCTGCGTCTTTCTCGCGCCGAACTCGATTGCGACCTCCGGATACTCGCGCAGGAAATCCTCGCCGATGTCGATAATCGCGTGCTCGGGCGCGGATATCTGAAGATGGCGCAAGAAGCAGGCGGCGAGCAATTCATTCACCAGAATCCGCATATGCTGCGGATTATTTTGGAATTTCACGACGTAGCAGTGGGAATCGTCCGCCTCGATCAGGTAAGCCTGCGCTCCCCCGCGCATCTTCCGAACCGGACGGAGGGCGTTCAGCGGCAAAACCCGACCTCGAAGATCCAGGACCACACCACCCCGGCGGTAGTACTATTCGGATACCGTAAGCTACCGAACGGGAATATCATATAGAAATAGAAGAAGATTTGCGGTCAAGTTTTTTCGGAGGTTCATAATATGGTCACACGCCTGCTTGTTTATTCTCAGCTTGGCGTTCTTATAACCTTCGCGGCCGGAATTAAAGGGCAATACGCGGAATTACCTCTCCGTTTTGAGAGCGCCACGGGCGAAGCGGGGTTCGTTTCGAGGCTTCCGGGATATACGCTATTCGTCACACCCGGCGGCGCGATTGTCGAGTCGTCCAAAACATCCATCCGGATGTCCCTCGAAGGAGCAAACCCGGCGGCGGTTGCCGCGGGAATCGAAAAGTTGCCCGGAAAGGCGAATTATTTCACGGGTAATGACCGTTCTAAATGGCGCACAAACGTCCCGATGTACGGCAAGGTGCGGTACAGCGCCGTTTATCCGGGTATCGATCTTATCTACTACGGAAACCACCGGGAACTCGAGTACGACTTCGAAGTTGCGCCGGGTGCGGACCCGGGCCGGATCAGTCTTGTGTTTGGGACGCCACTCGGCACGGCCGAGTTAAGTCTCGATACCGCTGGCGATCTGAATATCGCGGCAGAGGGCGTGCGGCTGCGGTTGCGCAAGCCATTGATGTACCAGGACATAGGTGGAAGGCGAGTCCCGGTCAGCGGCAGCTTCCTGATGGCGGGAAACCGGGTTTGTCTGCGCGTCGGCAGCTACGACCGGACACGGCGGCTCGTCATCGACCCGGTACTCAGCTATTCGACCTATCTGGGCGGCGCGGACGACGACGTGGCAGGCGCGCGTTCGGGCGGCGGGATCGCGGTGGACGCCAGCGGCAACGCCTACATCGTGGGGACTACGAGTTCGACGAATTTTCCCGCATCCCAGGGCAGCGTGCAGCCGCAGAGCAAGGGAGAGTCCGACGTTTTCGTGGCGAAATTGAATTCAAGCGGGACGGCCGTCATGTATGCCACCTACCTTGGCGGCTCGGCCGGCGATACGGGTTATGGCATCGTGGTGGACGCGGCCGGCAATGCGTACATTGCGGGTTCCACAAGTTCAACGGATTTTCCGGTTTCCGACGGTGCGGTACAGAAGACCCATGCCGGAGGCGTGCGGGACGTATTCGTTACCAAGCTGAATCCGGATGGATCGGCACTGGTCTACTCCACCTATCTGGGCGGCGGCGGCGTGGAGCCTAACGCCAGCATCGCCGTGGACTCGACGGGGAACATTTACGTGGCAGGCAACACCAATTCAGCCGATTTCCCCACGACCGCCGGCGCGTATCAAACCAGCCGGGGAGGCCTTTCCGCCGCATTCGTCACTAAGTTGAACGACAGTGGTTCGGCTCTGCTCTTTTCCACCTATCTTGGCGGAACGGGCGGCGACAACACGGTTGGCGTTACGGTCGACTCCGGTTTTAACGCCTACGTGACCGGATCGGCGAATTCGTCGAGTTTTCCCACGACAGCAGGCGCCAAACAGACAGCCTTCGGAGGCGGCGGCAGCGATGCGTTTCTGACCAAGCTCAGCTTTGACTTCGGCAGCCTGGTTTATTCCACATTTCTCGGCGGTACCGGTGACGACAGCGGGTATCGCGTCGCGGTGGATGCCGCGGGAAACGCGTTCGTCACGGGCTTCACGCGGTCGAACGATTTCCCGGCGTCCCAAGGTGTGACGCGCTCTTCGAGCGGCGGGGATTCGGCGGCGTTTGTGGCAAAGCTGAGTCCGAACGGAGCGACGCTCGGCTTCTCCGTGTACCTCGACGGCGACGAGGACGACCTGGGCAGCGACATCGCGGTGGACGCAGAAGGCAACGCTTGCGTTGTGGGCGCGAGCTCGGTGAACTTTCCGCTGACGCCCAACGCACTCGCGATTCCGGGAAAAGCCGCGTTCGCGGCGAAGCTCGCAAGGGCCAACGGGGCGATCATATACTCCACGCACCTTGGTGGATCGGGCGCGACCTCGGCGACAGGTGTAGCGGCGGACGCGGCGGGCGCGTGTTACGCGGCGGGTTGGACGGAATCTACCGACCTTCCGACGATGGCTGGCGCGGTACAGGCGAGTTCCTCTGGCGCGCGCGATATTTTCGTCGCCAAGATCTCGCCGCTTGGTTCTATTACCGGACAGGTAACGGACGCCGCCGGGGCGGTGCTTAACAATGTCGCCGTTACCTTGACGGGCGCGAAAAATGCGGGGGGGCAGACGGACGCCGGCGGCAATTTCGGTTTTTTCGATCTGGCGGACGGCAGCTACACGGTAACTCCAACGCGCGCGAACTACAACTTCACGCCGCCCAGCCAAACGTTTAGCAGTCTTACCGGCGCGCAAGTGGTCCTTTTCCGCGCCGAGATCCTGCAGTTTGAAATCGCCGGGAAGGTAGCCGACGCCGCCGGCAAGGGCATCGCGGCCGTCACGGTAACTCTCAGCGGGAGCCAAACCGGAACGTCGCAGACCGACGCGGGCGGCGCGTTTTCCTTCAAGAACCTGCCCGGTAACGGCGCCTACACTTTGGCGGCGGCAAAGACCGGGTTCGTCATCACGCCAGACAAGCGAACTTTCGAAAACCTGAATGCGAATCAGACGGCCAACTTCACGGCGGCGGCAATCTACAAGATCTCAGGCAAGGTTACGGGACCGACCGGCGCGGGCATGATTGGAGTCACCCTGACGCTTTCCGGCGGTCAAACCGCGACCGCAACGACCGACGCCGCGGGAGTCTACTCCTTCCCAGGCGTGGTATCCGGCGCCGACTATCGCGTAACGGCATCCAAGACAGCGTGGGCGTTCACCCCGGCCAATCGCGCTTTCACGAATTCGAATGCGGATCAAACGGCGGATTTCACGGCCGCTTTGGCGGCAGGGCAAGCCGACCTGGTGATCGCCGACCGGAAGAACAAGGCCGTCTACCGCTATTCCAATCGTCAAATCACAAAACTGGCGAATGTTGGTACCTGCCCCACGGCGGTAGCTCCCGATGCGGCCGGCAACATTCTTGTGGCCGACCCCTGTACCAAAACGATTTTCAGCGTCACGCCCGCGGGAGTGGTCACAGGGTTTTTTGCGGGTCCCCCGCTTGAGACTCCATACGCGGTTGCGGTGGACGCGAGCGGTGACGTGTTCGTCACCGACAACACGCCGGGCAAGATCTACCGGATTTCGCTCGCCAGCCGGACCGCCACCGAGTTCCTAACGCTACCGCTCCGCCCCATTCCGAATGCTCAAAACGTGGGGCTTACGTTTGCTCCGTCGGGAGATCTAATTTCGGTTAACGACGACGGCAATGGAAGGACTTCAGTTCTTCGAATCGCTCAGGACGGCAAGTTTACCACCGTGTATCAGGGAGCCGGAATCGAGAGCGCCGGCGGCGTCGCCCTCGACGCCAACGGAAACTTCCTCATTGCGGACTACCGGCAACACGCATTGGTCCGGCTGGAGCCGGGCAAATCCCCCGCGGCTGTGGCTTCGGGCGACGGAGTTTGCTGCAATCTGGCGGGAGTCGCCTTCGATGCGTCGACGGGAACAACGATCGTCACTTTGGACACGCAAACCAGGCTGCTTTCGGTTTCGACCAACGGGGCCGTCACGTCGCTAGTGAACGGTCCGCCCCTTTTTGAGCCTGCGGGCCTGGCGATTGTGTCAGGCGTCACCGCAATCCCCACGATCGCGGGACGTGTTCTTGAGGTTAATGGGACAGCCGCTTCCAATGTTACTGTCACGCTCACTGGGGGCGCGCAGCCGGTTACGGTTCAGACGGACGTGAACGGATACTTCTTTTTCCGGAATCTGGTGGCGGGAAATAACTATAAGGTTACGCCAACGAGAGCGAACTCGGCCTTCGTCGCGACGATAGGAACGGATACCTTCGATAACCTGATTTCCAATAAGAGCGTGAGCTTCCAGGCCGCGTTGATTTTCAGTATTAGCGGCAGAGTCGCCGATTCCGCGGGAGCCGGGATCGAAGGCGCGACCGTCAGTGCAAGCGGCACGGCAAATGCCGGCACTCAGACCAACGCGAGTGGCGCGTACACGCTCGCGAGTCTCGCCGCGGGCAGCAGCGTCACGGTAAGCGCCTCGAAAGCGGGCTTGATTATTTTTCCGGCAGGCATCCCCTTTAGCAACCTCAGCCGCCATGAAACGCGGGTCAACTTCATCGCAGGCTTGCCCGCTCAGAACGGCGATTTTATTGTCACGGACAGGCGCAACAAGGCCGTATACAGGTTTTCGGCCGGCGGCCGGAGCGTGGGCCCTCTGGCTTCGCTCTCCGGGTGCCCTGCCGCGGTCGCCGCCGACAGTAACGGAACCGTTTTCGTGGCGGACCCCTGCACGAAAGCGATCTATCGTGTCACGGCGCAGGGGGCGGTCATCAGTTACTTCCTGGGCGATCCCCTTAATTCCCCTGTCGCGATAGCCGTCGATGCCGCCGGCAGTGTTTACGTGGGCGATAACTCGAAAAACTTCATTTACCGGATCGGCGCCGACGGAAAGGCCGTGGAGTTTGCCAAGCTTCCACTCCAGTCTTCGCCTGGAGCCCAAAACATCGGATTGGTTTTCACGCGGGACGGCGACTTGATCGCGGTCAACGACGACGGAAACCTGAAATCTGAAGTCCTCAAGATCGCGCCCGACGGGAAGGTCGTGGTTATTTATACAGGGGGCGCAATCGAAAGCGCGAGCGGCGTTGCGATCGACGCGGCAGGCAACTACATCGTGGCCGACCCGCGGCAAAAGGCATTGGTCAAGGTGACCCCCGATGGCCGCATCGCCATTTTCGCAAGCGATTTATGTTGTGCGCTCGCGGGACTGATTTTCGATCCTGCTACGGGAAACCTGGTCGCGACGCTCGACACCGCTACCAGAATAGTTAGCGTAACTTCCGCGGGTGTGGCCTCGACTCTTGTAAACGGACTCCCGCTCACCGAGCCCACCGGTCTAACTATTCTGACTACGGGAGCGGCGAATCCGGCGATTGCAGGCCGCGTATTGGACGCTGCCGGAGCGGCGATCACCGACGTGACGTTGACTCTCACCGGCGGGGCGCAAACGGTCACGGCGAAAACCGACGGCGGCGGGGGCTACATCTTCCGCAACCTCACGGCAGGCGGGAATTACACCGTTACTCCGTCGAAGACGGGATTCGGATTCTTGCCACTCAACGCCGCATTTACGAACCTGATCAATAACCAGGTAGTCAACTTCACGGGTGGTAGCGTGTTTTCGATTGGCGGCCGCGTGATAGACGGGGCCGGCTCAGGTCTCGCCGGAGTCACGATTACACTGACGGGCGGAACCGCGAGCGTGATCACGCAAACCGACGTCAATGGCGGTTTTTCGTTCCCGACCGTGTTTGCCGGGAGCGATTACTCCCTTTCGGCGTCGAAGGCGGGCCTGCTGTTTTCGCCCGCGGCCGTTTCGGTGAGCAAGCTGAGCCAGAACGCGACGGTGAGCTTCGTCGGCGGGTCGGCCGCGACGTTGGGCGACTATATTGTCTCGGACCGTCGAGGTAAGACGATCTTCCGAGTTTCGCCAGCGGAGAGGATACCAAATCCGATTGCCGCGGTGGGCGAATGTCCGGCCGGCCTGGCGACGGACGCCTCCGGCAATATTTACGTGGCCGACCCATGCACGCGGTCCATTTTCCGCGTCACCGGTGGTGGCGGTATTGCGCCGTTCTTTACGGGGACTCCGCTCCAATCGCCGGTTGCGCTCACGCTGGACATCGCCGGGAACGTTATTGCCGCCGACAACGGTCTCAACCAGATTCTCAGCATTACGCCGGATACGAAGGCCGTCACCGTGCTTGCCACGCTTCCGCTGCAGTCTCCCGCCAGTACGACTGTACAGAATATGGCGCTGGCCTACGACGACAACGGCGACCTGGTCGTCGCACACGACAATGGCAGCGGCAGGAGCGAGATTATTCGTATCAGGCCGAACGGCGACGTTGTCGACGTGGTTACGGGCTCCGGCGTGGCGAGCACGGGCGCGCTTGTGGTGGAATCTTCCGGCAACTACCTGGTAGCCGACTATCGCGAGCGCGTGTTGCATCGGGTCACCCCCACCGGCGTGAGTACCGTTTTGGCAAGCAGTCTCGGCAGCAATCTTTCCGGACTGGCTCTCGATCCGGCGTCCGGCAACATTCTCGCCACGCTGGACAGCGATAGCAAGATCATTTCGATCAACCCGTCCGGGACGGTGGTATCGACGCTAGTCAGCCAGTCGCAGTTACTCGCGCCCACAGGCATCGTAGTGCTCGGGGTAACGGGAGGCGCGCCTGCAATCGCGGGACGTGTGACCGATCCGGCGGGGTCGCCCTTAGCCGATATTCTGGTGACGCTGAGCGGGGCATCGAGCGCCACAACCAGGACCGACGCCGGCGGCAACTATTCGTTCCGCCGGTTGACCTCGGGCGCCTACACGGTGACGCCTTCCCGGGCCGGTTTCGTATTCTCCCCCGCAATCGCCACGTTCGAAAACCTGAACCGGCCTCAAGTCGCCAACTTTAGCGGCGGCGCGGCATTCGACATCACGGTCCGCGTCGCCGATGCCGCGGGCGGACCGGTTCCGGGTGTCACGGTCGTACTCACCGGCTCCGCGCCGATCGTCACGGATAACAGCGGGACTTTCACGTTCCGGAGTCTTCCGGGAGGCACGGCCTACGAGGTCTCGGCATCGAAAGAGGGAATCATTCTCATTCCCCGGAGCCAAACCATCGCAAGTCTGATCGGCAACACCACGGTGAGTTTTACGGTCGGCGTGCCTCCGTCCGCGGGCGACTACCTCGTGGCGGACCGCAAGGCGAAGACGATCGTCAGGATTCAGCCTAACGGCCGCGGCGCGAACCCTATCGTGAGTCTGGGCACTTGCCCGTCGAGTGTTACGGTCGACAGCACAGGCGTAATTTGGGCGGTTGACCCTTGTACGAAGACGCTCTTCCGCGTGACCCTGACGGGCTTTGCCGAGGCGGTCCTCGTTGGTGATCCGCTCGTGCACCCGACGGCACTTGCCGCAGATGCCGGGGGCAACCTTTTCATTGCCGACAACGGGAACAATACGATTTTCAAGTACACGCCGAATACGGCCACATTGCCGGCGGCATTCGGAACTTTCAACCTCGTGTCGTCTGCCGCGGTGCAGAACATGGGTCTCACGTTCGACCTGAACGGCAATCTGATCGCCGCGAACGACGACGGCAGCAAGACCGAGATCCTCCGCTTCAGTCCGACTGGGACGAGATCGGCGATCTACAGCGGTTCGGGCATCCAAAGCGCCGCGGGAGTGGCGATTGACGGTTCGGGTAACTTCATTGTTGCCGACTATAAGGCGCGCGCTTTTGCGCGATTGAATCCACAGGGCGGCGTCAGTGTGCTGGCGGGAGCCGACGGCAATCCGGCCGGGTTGATCTTCGATCCCGCAACAGGCAACATCGTCGGCTCGCTTGACCAGCAGACGCGCGTCGTCACGATCGGGGCGAGCGGGACCGCGGTCAACCTGATCCAGGGCCCGCCTCTCAACGAACCGGTTGGCCTCGCGATATACCGGCCGAGATAGGTGGTCTGCCCTCCCGGGTGAAACCGTGGACGGTCCTTTCCCGCGGAAGGCAGGCGGCGAAAAACCAACCTAACCCCATGAAAACACGAGAGCCCAAAAAAGCGAAGCTCGGGCCAAGCCTGCATTTGCCGCCTTTGGTTTTTCATGAAATTTCGCGGGCCGTAGGCCCTCCCCAACAGGCGACAAAAATCGATGTCGCGGTAGGGATGCAAGTTACCCCGCACCCCCCGCACAGATCCGTACAAGCGCGATTGACGCATACGGCTCTTACCTTGGATGGATAACGGCAAAGCGCTGCTCCGGGTAAGGATGCACCACCCTGGGACGAG
>CAMDED010000134.1 GCA_945893365.1 Candidatus Sulfopaludibacter sp. SbA3
TACTCTTCCCGGACCCGCTCCAGGTACTGTTCGCGTGAGTGCATGTCCATCCTTTGAGGTTGGCAAACCTCGCTACCCCCAGCGCACAGTCATATTCTTAGATGACCCAACCGATACCCCTTCGGTCATATTTTAAGCGACTCAATTCGACCCCTTTCCCGCGCGCGTCCGGTGCAGTATACTATTTGACATTCACAGATTCCGACGGGAGTGCCCGTCGAATCCATCAAGAGCTTTGGAGGGCCACCATGAAAACGATTCCGCAGCTTGCCGGCGGTATTTTTCTTTGCGCAGCTTCCCTGCTCGCGCAAACAACGTCAACGGAAGTTTTGGGCACTGTTTCAGACACCACGGGCGCGGTCGTTCCGGGCGCGAAGGTGAATCTGCTCCGCATTCAGACCGGTGAGAGGCGCACCGCCGTAACCGACGGCAGCGGCAACTATTCCTTCCCTCTCATCGAGATCGGCGATTACACGGTTTCAATTGAGATGCAAGGCTTCAAATCTCAAACCAAGACCGGAATCCACGTGGAGTATCAGCAGAAGGCGCGCGTCAACGTGGAGCTCGATATCGGCGCGACCAGCGATCGCGTGAAGGTTGTGGCGACCGGCGTTGAACTCAAGACCGACGACGCTTCACTCGGAGTGACGATCGACCACACCAGAGTCGTTGAGTTGCCCATCGTCAACCGCAATTTTGCGAGCCTCGTGGTACTCACGCCCGGCGTGCAGTTCGGCACGCGCATGGGCCTGAGCCCTCTGTCGACGGCCGGCTCGTTCTTCCCTGGCGCGACGCAGGTGAGCGCCAACGGCCAGCGCGACGCCAACCAGCGAGTCACCCTCGACGGCGTGATCGCAAGCGAACCTTTGGTCAACACGGTCTACTTCAATCCCTCAATCGACGCGATTGAAGAAGTCAAAGTGCACACCGGGTCCTATTCGGCCGAGTACGGAATGAACAACGGAGCCAACGTTCAGGTGGCTTTGAAGTCGGGCACCAACGAATACCATGGCGCCTTCTTCGAGTTCATGCGGAACGACGCGGCCGATGCGAAGGACTACTTTCTTAATTTCCAGCTTCCGCCGGGCTCTCCGCTCCAGTCGAAGAACCGGCTTCGGCGCAATCAGTTCGGAGCCTGGCTCGCCGGACCGGTGCTGATTCCGAAGCTCTACAACGGGCGCGATCGCACCTTCTGGAGTTTCAACTATGAAGGGACCCGCCAGACGGAAGAGTCCGTCCAACAGGCCTTCTGGTACCCGGAGGCTTTTCGAAATGGAGATTTTTCCGCTCTCTTGCGGCCGCTGATCCGCAACGGCGTCCCCGTTCGCGCTCCCACGATCATCTACGACCCGCTGACGGGCGAGCCTTTCCGCGACCTTCAAGGCAACATTACGAATATCATTCCCGCCAGCCGAATCAACAAGAACGGGCAGAACTTTGTGAACCAGTTCCTGCCGCTGCCGCGGTTCACGCCGGAGGATATCCTCGACGTCAACGTGATCGCGACCGTACCGAATATCCTCTACCAGAACCAGTTCTTCAGCCGGCTCGATCACCAGTTCAGCTCGAAAGACAGAATATTCGGCCGCCTGGCCACCATGCGAGGCGATTACACGATCAACAACATCAACCCGCGCTTCCCCAGCGTGCAGAAGATCCAGAATTACAATGTCGCCTTCCAGCACCTTCACACCTTCAACGCCACCACCCTGAACGAGTTCCGCGTGGGCTTCAACAAGGTGAATAACGATCAGACCGGACCGCGCACGAATACGGACTTCGACCCGGACAGTCTGGGAATCGGACAGTTTCGTGTGGCGGTGGCCAATAACCGGAAGTTCCGTCCCGACGAGACGGGAATTCCGCCCACCGGAGTGATCGCGGGAAGCGACGGCGGGGCCCGGTTCGACTTGAATGGCATCTACCAGTTCTCGGAAAACCTTTCGTTCATCCGCAACTCCCACAACTTCAAGGTCGGATTCGAGTACTTGCGCTACGGACTGGACCGCGCCGCGGCCAACGTGCCGCTCGGCAATCTCGGCTGCTGTCCGGGCGGATACGGTCTTGCGGGCTGGCTTTTGGGATACCCCTCGTCGAGTTCGAGCGCCGAAGGTCTCACCTGGACCGCTCCCCGGCAGAACCGTTGGGGCGCCTACATCCAGGATGAGTGGAGGGCAACTCGCAAGCTCACGATCAACATGGGAATGCGGTGGGACTTCTTCCAGGTTCCGCACGACGTCAACAAGAAGTGGCGCTCCCTCAGGCTCGACATCCTGACGCAGTCCACCGACGGGCGCCAGCTTCCCACGGTGGTGCCCGAACCCAACGAGGACTTCGACTTCTACCGCACCGATAACCGCTACTTCATGCCGAGGCTGGGAATTGCCTACCGGGCGACGAGTAAGTGGGTGATTCGCGCCGGCGGCGGCTGGTTCGCCAACGTTCAGCAGATGAATAACATGACGATTCTCGATCTGCAGCCGCCTTATTCGGGAACGTTCGGATTCAACGTTGTGGATGACGCGGCGCTGACGATCCCGCTCAACTATGGAGGCGTCGCGACCACGGCGACCACTCGGAAGTTCAGACCTGGGTTCCCGATCCTGACGCTCGACAACCCCTTCCCCGGACAAGGCACCGGAGCGGCGCGGACCAACGTGCTGGCGTTCACGCCCGATAACAAGGCAAGCAGCGTTGTGCAATGGAGCTTCGACCTGCAACGGGAGCTCCCGTGGAAAACCATTGTTACCGTAGGTTACGTCGGCAGTAAGACGAGTCATATCGACAACACGGTTAGTAACTTCAATTCTCCGGCGACGCCTTCGACCAACACCGATTTCAACAGCCGGCGTCCATGGCAGGCCTACGTCAGCCGCGGCGAGGGGAATGAGGCTCGGCTGCTCGGTAACATCCGGTACCTGGACAGCTTCGGCAACGCGAACTATCATGCGCTGCAGGTGCAGGCTCAGAAGCGATATTCGAGCGGGTTTACGGGAGGTCTGGCGTACACGTTCAGCAAGGCGCTCGGCGAGGGCTACGGACGCAACGATCCCTCCGGCGGCGTCAATTCCGCCTATCAGGACCCGAACGACCGCCGCCAGAACCGCGGCCGCTACGGATTCGACGTCACCCACAACGTCATCATGAACTACGTATGGGACCTGCCGATATTCACCAACACTAAAGGCATTGTGAAGGCGGTGCTTGGCGGCTGGCAGACCAGCGGGGTCGTCACGCTGCGGACCGGTTTCCCGTTCTCGCTCGCGGGCGGGAACCTGAACACGAATTCCAGCACGTATCCGGACCGCATCGCCGATGGCCGTCTATTCGGAAAGGCCACCCGGCAGCTTTGGTACGACTTGAGCGCTTTCCGCCGCACCGAGTGCAACATCCAGAATCACCCGGAACTTTGTCACTACGGCAACGCGGCAACCGACGCTCTGATAACGCCGGGAATGCACCAGTTCGATCTATCGCTCAGCAAGAACTGGGCCTTCAGCCCGCTCGGCGAGCGCGGAAGGCTGCAATTTCGGGCTGAAGCCTTCAATGCGTTTAATACGCCGCAGTTTGGGCAGCCGAACGGGATCTCCTTCGCGAACAACGATTCAATCATCCCCGACGGGGTCCGCTCGGGTGAGATTCGTTCGCTTCGCCAACCCATGCGCATTTTCCAGTTCGGTCTCAAGCTGTATTTCTGACGCGGGACGCCGCGCCTCAATTGCACCTGAGGGCCGCATTACAGCCATAGCTTCAACGTGAACTAGGACGGGCACGTGGACGGCGTGGCTCGCGACGCTTACTGGGAAGGGCGGGGCTGTCGGGTATGCCATTTATGTCGTTCCCTCGCTCGACATGGTGATCTACAAAATGGGAGGGAGCGAGGGGCAGTACGATCCTCAACTCACGCGCTTGCCCGTGAAGTATTCCTACGACGGATCGCGGGCAAACTGGAAGCCGGGCGACCCGAAGGATGTGGGCGACGCGACGGGGAAGACGCTTCAGATGGTGGTGTCCGCCGCCAGCCGGTAACGCGAACGTTCTGGTCGACGCGAGTAATACGGCGGCTAGGCGGGCTAAGGCACGACCTTGATTTGTGTGATCCGCTTGTCCAATCCTCTGCCCGCGTAGTAGCCGGCGACGCTGATCCCCGATGCGACGCCGAGAAAAACCGGGATCCCCGTGGCGGCGCGATTGGTTGACGTTGCCGCAACGTATCCCCCGACGACGACACCACCCAAGACGCCGATCACCGTGCCCAGCGTCCTGCCCCAGGCCCCACGCGTTCGCTGCAGGCGGATCAGACTAACTGAGTTGCGAGGGATCGATCCACTTCCCTTTGTATACCCCCTGACCGCCGACGAGACATCCATCAGGATCGAATCCTCTCTGACTGCGACGACTTCGCCTTTGACGGTCGCGCCATCGGTCAGTACCAATGCGGCACGATGTCCGCCGATCATCGGAGCCAGCTCGTTCCACTTCATCTCGAGCGGCTTCGATTCGGCGCGCGCGCCTTTCTGCCCCAACCCCAGCAGGGCAATCAGAAATATCAGGCGAATGTTCTTTGTCATCGTTCGGACCCGCATCGCGTTTGCCAAGAGTAACAATTTTGCCCGCGAGACCGCAAGGCTCGGCTGGAAGCGGAAACCGCGCCACTCGGAGGGCCTTTTACAACCTCTCGC
The DNA here is from genome assembly GCA_945893365.1 of Candidatus Sulfopaludibacter sp. SbA3. GTDB lineage: Bacteria > Acidobacteriota > Terriglobia > Bryobacterales > Bryobacteraceae > SYKU01. The sequence continues at coordinate 4,683 of CAMDED010000134.1, forward strand.
AAGACCTTGCCGCAGAAATGCGGGACGCATTGCGCTTCTATGGACGCGACGATTCTATCCGCCGCTTCCGGACCTTCGCGTTCCAGCGGGAAAAGCCAGATGGCGTCGATGTAGAGGATTGCGTCTTCGGCGAGTTGAAACGGGTCCAATGGTTTACCGGTTCATATTCGAAAGATGCGTTTCTCATGGCGGCCAGCTTCCTGCGCGCTTCTTCCGGGCCGTAGGTCTTGCCGGTGGTGACTTCCTCCAGAGTGCGGTCGATCTTCCTATCCAGCGCCTGGCGTTCTTCCTCAGTCCAGCTATCCTCGGAGTCCTGCGCTTCGAGGGCACGGCGGATGACTTCTTCCGCGCTCGCATAAGCGCCACTGGCCAGACGTTTTTGCACGAGCGCTTTCAGATCGGTTGGCAGTTGCAGAGGCATCGTGCGAACCCCAATCCGGTACCGGATTGACTTCCTTAGTCTGCCGCCAGGCGGGCTTACGGTCAAACGTTGTCGAGGGCGGGGTCGGGTGCATGTATACTTGGGCTCGTGGTCGGAAAGGCCAACTAGAGGATCTTATGAGCGACAAGACTCCGGATAGATCCGAGACATCCAGCGCGAAGCTGATCGGAAAGCTTCGCCAGACGATCACCAACGCGAGCGACGCCGCAGGTGAAGCTGCCCGCAAGGGTGTCGAGATCGGTGGGCAGATCGCAGGAGCGGCCGCCCAAGGAACCCAGGTCGCTGTGGGCAAAGTACAGCGCATGCTTGGCGAGGACTACTACGCCGTACTATCGGAGAATCCAGTAGTTCTCGACACTTTGTCGCGCTCGTCTTTATTGACAGGGAATCAAGAATTGCTTACCACCGCGTTCAACCTGCCCTGGGCCACTACCCTCCTGTGGAGCGCCGCGGCCGGGAGCGCTATCGCGCTGGAGCGGCCAATTGCACTTGCGGTCGGGGATCTACTTCATTACGCGCCCGGGCACATAAAGGACTGGGATGAGATCAACAAGTTCATGGATACCGCCACAGGCGGGGGGCACCGGCTGAAGTTCGGACACTCGATTGATTTCCTGCCACAGATCGTCGAGAAGTTTGGTATTGAAGGCGCGCCAGCCTTCTTCATGCACTTGCTTCAGGATTTCACTACGGTCGATGGCCTGCCAATCATACCGAAAGCTTGGGAGATGAAGCTGCAACTGGCCAGCGTTGCTCCCAAAATGGCCACAGGTCTGGTCTCGATCAGCTTTGCCAGTCTTCTCGGCGCTCTCGCCGTTATCGAACTTGTGTCTGGACTGTGGAAATTCGGCGATGCTATGTCGAAAAAGATCAAGACCCGGAATTACCTGAAGACTGCAACCGAGGCCATCGCAAATCGGGACCACAATGCTGCAATTGCGAACTATCGGCGCGCCCTCGAAATAGAACGAAGCGCTCAAGTTCTCATGGCGCTTGGTCAGGTTTACATGCAGCGGGCATCCACTCGTCTCCGTGCTCATCGGGCTTTCACCGAAGCTGTGGGCCTATTGTCGGAAAATCCTTCCGTCGTTGTGCCTTATCGCCACGCCAGGCTTAGCGTCCGCGGCTTGGCGGGCATTCAAGCGCTGGCGACAGCGGATGTCCTGGCGGATATTCACCCCGAACACTGGAACGACTACGTTCGAGAACTGATAAACGCTACCGTATTCTCGTTCACGTCGACGGCGTCGAAACAAGCTGCGCAAAGTGACGGTGTTGTTCCCGACATGATCGCCGCGCCGGCGCAGTTCTCCGCTGCGATCAACTATTACCTTGCGGCCAAGTCGGCCTGTTATTATCCATTCGCCGAACAACGCCGGCAGAGCGTCACTCGAAACATCCAGAAAGCAATGCAGTCGCTCGGACGTATGGCCCAGTATGATGAAGCGAAGCTTCGGCCGCCATCTAACATTATTCGCCAGCTCTGGACCATGGAGCTGTTGCCACCCGATGAAATAGAGATGGCTTTAGCCAGCTGGTAGATGCGAGTGCTAGCGTCGCCATAGAGCCGGCGATTTGGCGGGTCCAACTCATTCAGGATAGTGGGGTGGCCCCTTGGGTGAGACAACCAGTGAAGACACTGGTTACCGTTCGGATAAATTCTTATCGAGCGCCAGGCGTTCTTCCTCAGTCCATCCATTCTCGGCTTCCCGCGCTTCGAAGGCGCCGCGGACGATTTCTTCCGCGCTCGCATAAGCGCCACTGGCCAGACGTTTTTGCACGAGCGCTTCCAGAGCCACCTTCACCCGGTCTCCGGTTTCAAGGATTGCCGGAATTCCCCCGGCCGCGCCCTCGGACGAGGCGGTGAAAATCGACGGACTGTCCGATGTCCCGCTTTACCGGCCGTCTCCCATCCACGCAGCATCCGGAAGCCACGCTTGATGAGCGCATCGGTGTGGCGTCATATTTACCACCTCGGCCGAGCCCGGATACGCGATCGGCCCCGCGCCGCGGCGGCGATAGTCTTCAAGCCGTCGAACACAATGACCCGAGATGAAGCATTCCTCGGAACCGGGCGTCGAGAGGAAGCGCCGGCGGAAATCCTCGCTGATTACCGAGGTCCTTACCAGCCGATTAGATTGCCCGAGACCGCCATGAAACCCGCGTTGCCCAGCAGCGGTTCTTCGCGGGAGCGGATCACGCGCGCGTCGAGACTGCGGCTCCCGAATGGCGTACCCCATCGGCTCCGCGCACTTCGGACAGCCGAAGATGCGAATCTTGTGCGTGTACAAATTGGTTCGCGTATCGTTCCGTCAATAGTTCGACGCCGGTTTGGGCTATCTCCGCACGATCGGGTTCTTGAAGCCCGCGCCTTCCAACTCCATCTTTGTCTTGGCTAGCGTTTCGCCGTCTCGCAGCGGCCCTACCAGAACGCGCACCAATTCGGAATCTTTCGGACCCGGGCCCAGCATCGCCGGGAAACCTTTCTTCCGAAGGCTTTCCGCGATGACCTCACCCTCGGATTGTTTGACCGCTGAAACCTGAAGGTACACCTGACCGGCAACCGGCTCCGAGATTGCCTTTGGCACGGCGGCTTGCATCGGAGGAGGCTTGGCGGGTTCGGCGGCCGGCGGGGGATCGGATGCGCCGGCGGCCGGCTGTGTACCCTGCGTTCCGGCAACGGTTTCAGGTTTCGGCTCAGCCGCTGGAGCCTTCGATTCCGCGCGCGGCGCCACGGCCGCCGGCGGCAGGGCGTCGGTTGGCGGCGCCTTCTGCGACGCAGTCGCGCCCGCGTCGGAAATCGAATTCCGCCCCACGATGTAGCCCATCGTGAACACGACCGCAAACAGAACCACAACCAGGAAAAATACGCTGAGCAATTGCCGGTTGCCCAGCATCAACTCGAATTCGCCGTCTTCGTTCTTAGCCATTCGCCCGTCAATCCCGCTTCGGTTCGTCCGGTTGGATCAGTGCGCGCCCTATGGAAGAGAATATATCGAGCGGGATGGGAAACACAATCGTCGTATTCTTTTCCGTGCCGATCTCGACCAGCGTTTGCAGGTAGCGCAACTGGATGGCCGCGGGCTGCTTCTGAATGACCTCGGCGGCCATCGCCAGCTTCGTGGCGGCCGTATATTCGCCCTCCGCGTGGATGATCTTGGCGCGGCGCTCGCGTTCGGCTTCGGCCTGGCGGGCGATGGCGCGGATCATCTGTTCCGCCAAGTCCACCTGCTTAACCTCCACCATGTTGACCTTCACGCCCCAGGGCGCGGTGTGCTGATCGAGAATCGATTGCAGTCTCAGGTTGAGCTTCTCACGCTGCCCCAGCAGTTCATCGAGATCGACTTCGCCAAGCACGCTGCGCAACGTCGTCTGGGCAAGTTGCGAGGTTGCGTAGAGAAAATTCGACACTTCGACGACCGCGAGGCGGGGTAGCAGGACGCGGAAGAAGAGCACCGCGCTCACCTTCACGGTGACGTTGTCGCGCGTCACGACGTCCTGCGGAGGGACCTCGAGCGTATCGATTCGCAGCGAGATGCGGACCATGCGGTCGATGGGCGCGAATACGAGAATCACGCCCGGCCCCTTTGGCTCCTCGAGGACCCGGCCAAGGCGAAAGATAACGCCGCGCTCGTACTCGGCGAGAATCTTGATCGAGGAGAGAAGGTAAATGACGACGATGAGGGTGGCGATAAGGGGGAGTTCGAACATGATTCAGCCTCCTGGCTTTGCTTGCGCTTCTTCTTCGACGGTGAGGAGCAAGCCGGTCACCGCCGTGACCCGGACGCGGGAACCGGCGCCGATAGGCTGGGGCGAAACGGCGTTCCAGTACTCGCCATGCAGGGATACTTTTCCCTCCGGCGCGATCGGCGTGATGGCCGCGCCCGATTCGCCGACGAGCGCGGAGGAGCCGGTGAACGCCTTCTGACGGCGCGCGCGAATTACAAGCCGCAACAGGAAGGTTGTGATGGCGGCAAATGGCAGAGCGAGCGCAATCGCCGTGGAGACGCGGACTCGCATTTCAGGCACGGGACTGTCGATGAGAAGCACCGCGCCGAGAACCATGGCGAGCGTGCCGCCGGCGGCGAGGACGCCGTGCGATACGATTTTCGCTTCGAGAACGAACAGCGTCAGGGCAAGCAGGAGTAGCGCCGCGCCGGTCCAATTAATCGGGAGAAGAGAGATTCCCGCGAGGCCGAGCACCACCAGCACGGAGCCGGCAACGCCAGGCAGGATGAGGCCGGGAGCTGAGAATTCCACGTAGATGGCGAGCGCGCCCAAAACAAGCATGAGCAGCGCAACGTTGGGATCGGCAATCGCCGACAGGACCTTCTGTCTTGCGTTCTTCTCGTAACTCGCAATCGTGGCGCCGGCAAGATGAAGCGTTCGCTTCGAACCGTCGAAGCGTGTGATTTCGCGGCCGTCGAGCTGCGCAAGCAATTCGCGTTCGTCGCGAGCGACGAGGTCGATCAGCTTCGCGTCGAGAGCTTCGCGTTCGGTGAAGGACTTGCTTTCGAGCACGGCCTTTTCGCCGGCCACGGCGTTGCGTCCGCGCCTCGCGATCAGGCTGCGGAGCGACGCCGCGGCGTCGTTCTCGACTTTCTGTTTCATAATGGCAGTCATCTCGCCGCCAAATAGGACAACGGGGTGTGCCGCTCCGGTATTGGTTCCCGGAGCCATGGCGGCAACGTCGCCGGCCTGAAGAAGGAAGAATCCGGCGGAGGCGGCGCGCCCGCCGCCCGGCGTGACGAAGGTGACGACCGGAACCGCCGAAGAGACGATTTTCTCGACCGTCTGACGCATGGCATCCATCAGCCCGCCGGGCGTATTAAGACGAATCAGGACGAGTTCGGCCCCGGAATCCTGGGCTTGCCCGATCGCGCGGCCGACGATCTCTACGGTCACGGGGTGGACGACGTTGTCGACGTCGACGGCGAGAACAGTAGGGACTCCGGGCGCCGGGCCCGGGAAGAGAATCAAGAACGCGAAGAGAGGGAGAACCGGTCTCACGCCAATTCGACTATACCGCGCGCGGGCGGCGGGAACAAGGGTCACCCTGTTAGAGCACGCGGTTAGAGCACGCGCAGCGCTCCCATCATGCGCCTGGCGGACCACGTGACGATCCCGAAGAAGACGGCGAAGCTGACGGCCACAACCGCGGCCCTGCGGCCTGGCGGCAAGACCCGGACTTGAGGCACGGCGCGGCCTGAAAAATCGAGCGTGACGCGGACATGCACTTGGATCGGCTTCCCGCGGGCCGGGTTCTCGAACACCAACGCGTAATCGCCCTTCGTTGGAAGGTTGAAGTGCAGCCGCCCTCCAGTCTCAACGGGGGTGGCCGCTAGCTCGCGGGGCGCCGATCCGGCCCGAAGACGGTCGAGTTCGGCGCGCTCCAGCAGGATCGCGCGGACTCCACGGCCGGCCGAAAGAAGGCGGAACTCGCAATCCAGCGTGGCTGTCCTTTGCTTCAGCACGACCTCGACGTAACGCCAGTCCGCGGGACCGATCGTTATCGAATCGTCCACGAGCGGCAGGTTCAAGCTTGCGGCGAGTAGCAGTGCCGGAAGCGCCAAGCTCAGTCCCGACCCCCAGAAAGGGGCTAGAATAGAGACCATGAACCACAGTATGGCACAGCCGGGCGCGGCGTCGGGCCGGCTGGAGTTGCCGGGCTGGAAATCCTTCGTTAACTGGACGGGCGCAATCCTCTCGGCCGTGCTTTTCCTGGTCGCGGGCCTATGGAAGATTTCGGACTTGCCCGCCACGGCCGTCTACCTGGCGCAGGCGCAAGTTCCGCAGAGCCTGAGCCTCGCGGCCGCGTTCGGGCTCGGGATCACGGAGACGTTCGCCGGCATTCTGATACTGGTTCCGCGGTTCCGCCGCTGGGGCGCATGGATCGTTTCACTGCTGCTTGTCGCGTTCATGATCTACGTCGCAATTTACTACGATGTTCTTCGCGGCGCGGAGTGCAAGTGTTTCCCCTGGATCAAGCGCGCCTTCGGCCCATGGTTCTTCGTGAGCGACGGCGTGATGCTGGCGCTGAGCGTTGTGGCGGGGCTTTGGTCGAAGCCGTCCAAGGGGATTCGTGGCGCGGCTTTGGTTTTGAGCGTCGTAACGGTCTGCGCAGCGGTTTCCTTTGGCTTGGCGGCCGCGAGGCAGACCGGCGCGCTCGCACCGGAGTCGATCACCGTCGATGGGAAACCGTTTCCCTTGCACAGCGGCAAAGTTCTGATCTACTTCTTCGATCCGGAGTGTACGAGCTGTATCAGTGCGGCGAAGCGGATGTCCCAGATGAACTGGGGAGACACGCGATTGGTCGGCGTAGCCACCGCGCAGCCGCAATTCGCTCCCCAATTCCTTCAGATGACCGGTTTCCGCGCGGGGATGTCCGCAGATCTGGAGTTGCTCAAGAAAACCTTTCCCTACACCTCCACGCCGGCCGCGGTGGCGATTGAGAACGGCAGGCAAAAGACGCTTCTGGCGCAGTTCGACGGAGATGAGCCATTGGCAACGCTGAAGAATATAGGCTTTGTGTACTAGGCCGGGTTGGCGGCAGTACTGTGTGAAGGAGCCCATTGGCTGAGGAAAAGGGCTGCTGTATAATAGGACCAGAGACACCGCCGAACCGACCCCGGGGAACGCGAACCTCGCCGGTTGTAGCCGGAAGAATAAATGAAAGCTAATTCGTCCTTGTTTAGCCAAATTACGTTTAACCAAGTCACGTTGATGGCGTTGAGCTTTTCGTTTGCGGCGTGTCTGCTGGCAGGCGACGAGAAGGCCAAGGAAAGAGGGCAGGAGGGCGCACCTGGAGCTGCGTCGGCGAAGGTCGAGGAGAAGACCGGCGGCGGGGCTAAGCCGGAAACGTCTCAGGCGGCGGAGAGTGAAAAGCAGGGTGCAAAGCCGGTCGAGCAGCCTCCCGCGACCTCGCCCAAAGAGCCGAACCCGGATACGGCGCCGGTCCCACCGCCCGCGCCCAAGGACGCCGACGGGCCCAAGCTTCAGGAGGGCGAGTTAGCCAAACCCGACGAAGCGGATAAGCCCGAGCCTGCCAAACCCGCGAAGGCTGTCGTGGTTGATCCGGGCGCGTACATCATCGGTCCCGAGGACATCCTGGTGATTCGGGTATGGCGCGAGCCGGAACTGTCGGGGCAACTGCCTGTCCGTCCCGACGGCAAGATTTCTCTTCAGCTGGTGAACGAAGTACAGGCTGCCGGGCTGACGCCGGAGCAACTTGGGGCGACGATTGCCGAGGGACTAGGCAAGATCATGACGCGTCCCGAGGTTTCGGTTTCGGTTCTTCAGGTTAACAGCAAGAAGTATTTTATCAGCGGGGAAGTGCAGCGGCCCGGGGCGTACCCATTGCTGATTCCCACAACTGTCGTGGAAGCGCTAGTGAACGGTGGCGGTTTCAGGGATTTCGCAAACCAGAAGGATATCGTCATCGTGCGCGGCAAGGAGCGGTTCAAGTTCAGCTACAGGGATTTCGCCAAGGGGAAAGGCGAGGACAAGAACATCCTGTTGCAGCACGGCGACCACATCCTGGTTCGATAGAAGAAAGGTCTCGATAGAAGAAAGTTTCGAAAGAAGAAAGCTGCGATTGGGAGAAAGGCGGGACGGATGACGCACTTTACTTCGCTTAACACCGTATCCGGTCGAGGAATATAAGCATGGAACCGAACCAGAATTATCTGAGCGTAACGAGAAGGGTCATGGATGTCGAGGATTACATCGACATCGTCAGACGCCATTGGGCCTGGATTGTGGGTCCGACGTTCGCGGCGCTTGTGGCCGCGGTGGTCGTCGCCTTTCTGTGGCCGGATACGTTTATGTCGTACGCGGTAATGCGCATCACCCCGGCGCAGATTCCGGAGCGGATCGTTGCAAGCAACTTCAATATGCAGATGGCCGAGCGGCTGAACACGATGCTTCAGGACGTGACTAGCCGCGACAGCCTGATCGGCATCATCCGGAAATTCAATCTTTACCAGACGGAGTTGAGGAAAAAGCCGCTCGAAGACGTGGTGGAAGACATGCGCACGAAAGTGCACATCAATATTCTCGACTTGCAGCGGGGCGGCGCCGCCAAGATGATGGGATCGGCGTTTCGCATCGATTTTTCGTATGACAACCGGAGAGACGCACAGAACGTCGTGAAGGAGCTGGTTGCGGCGTTTTCGAACCAGAACCTGATCGTGCGCCGCCGGCAGTCGAACCTGACCACGGATTTCCTGAGCGACGAATTGAAGGGAGCCAAGGAGAATCTGGACAGGATCGAAGCCGAATTGACGACGTTTCGCCAGCAGAATATCGGACGGCTGCCCGATGAAATGGGCGCGAATCTGCAGCAGCTGAATTCGCTCGAGTTTCAGTTGACATCGGCGAACGACTCCTTGAGCAGAGCCGGCCAGGACAAGTTGATGCTCGAAACGCAGCTGCAGAATCTCAAGCGGCAGGCAAGCTCGATGGTCACGACCAACGAGGAGGAAGTGGTCGGCACGCGGAATGACAGGCTCGATCAGCTCAACAAGTATATTCTGGATCAGGAAACGTCGATACAGGCCCTGCGCGAACAGTACAAGGAAGGTCACCCCGATATTCGCGCCGCGAAAGCGCGTATCGACGTGCTCAAGCGGGAGCGGGACCGGCTGGACGCCTCTGAATCGGCGAGTCCGAAGTCCGCTGCCAGGTCGAGGAGGGTCGCGAACCCCCTAGCGGTAAAAATGCTGGAGGATCTGAACAGCCAGATCGCGATGACGCACGGCCAGATCCAGGTGAAGAACCTCGAGATGGAAGACAAGCTTAAGGCGCAACAGCGGCTTCGGGAGCAGATCAAAGATACGCAGGCGCGTATTCAGTCTCGTCCCGTGGGTGAGAACCAATACGCGAAACTTACACGCGACCATGCGCTTGCCAAGTCCAAGTACGACGAATTCAATATCAAGAAAGGCCAGTCCGAGATGGCGAACAAGCTTGAGGAGCGGAGCGCGGGCGAGAACCTGGAGTTGCTCGACCCGGCGTCGATGCCTCTTAAACCGACGCAGCCTAACCGATGGATGATCGTGGCCATTGGGGTGGGTCTTGGTTTTGCCGTCGGGGTCTGCATGGCCGGCGCGAAAGAAATGAAGGATGCCACGCTCAAGAACCTCAAAGACGTCAGGGCCTACACCAACCTGCCCGTGCTGAGCAGCATTCCGCTCTTGGAGAACGCTCTTCTGGTGCGCCGCAAACGAAGGTTGGTGTGGCTGGCCTGGTCGAGCGCCATGACGCTCGGCATCATGGCCATGTCGGGATCGATGTACTACTACTATTTTGGTGTCAGATGACGGATTTCGTGGAATGGAGCGGTAACAGGGGGTGTATGTGAGCAGGGTACATGATGCATTGCGGCGGGCGGAGCAGGCGGGAGTACCTCTGCTGACCGGCAGGAATTCGGAGCCCTCGAGGAATTCGACGGGGGTGATCAGCGCCCCCGATTCAGCGCAGGCCGATCTGAGCGTCCTCGATCAGGTGGAGGAGATTTCGTTCAACCCGGCTCCGGAATCGCACTTGTTGCGGCTCGACCATCCGCAGGAAACGCCCAGCGAAGAATTCCGTAGTTTGCGTACGAAGCTGAATCACATGCAGACTCTCCAGAATCTGCACTGTCTGATCATTACCAGCCCGTCGCCCGCGGAGGGGAAATCCTTTACGGCTGTGAATCTCGCGCTGGCGCAGGCGCATCTGGCCGAGAATCCGACGCTCCTGGTAGACCTTGACTTGCGGCGTCCCGTCATGCACAACCTGTTCCAGATCGACCGAAGTCCGGGCATGACGGACTATCTGCTGGGAAAGGAACCGCTGCACCGGGTGATGAAGAAGGTTGCCGGGACCAACCTCTACGTAATTCCGGCCGGATCCGCCGTGAAGAACCCTCTCGAGTTGCTGAATCTGCGGGAGGTGAGGGTCCTGTTCAGCCAGCTCCCCACGCTCTTCAACTGGGTGATCATGGACACGCCTCCGATCCTGTTTTCGGCCGATTCGAACCTTCTTTCGACGCTCGCCGACGGCACGGTTCTGGTAGTGCGCATCGGCGAGACGACGATCGATTCCGTCACCCGCGCGATGCAGACTCTCTGCGAGAACAACGTGCTCGGCATTGTGGCAAACGGGGCGCGGGCGGGCGAGCTCTATTACAAGTACACCTATTACTACTCGAGGCACGAAGAACCCGAGGAGAACGCGGACGAAGAGGAAGACGACGAGAAGGGTTGACCGGGACCGGCGGATCCTCTTCGCGGCGGCTCGTGCTCCGGCCTCCATGCCATATCGGCCCAAACGCCGCATGCGCGGTAAGAGGCAGGCGGCAAACACGATGCGCCTGCCCCACCGGCTGCTAATTGACGGATGTCCCATTCTAAGTCCTAGGCCTTGACCGGCTACACGATGGATCTGCGACGCAATCTGGAGGCGGTTAACGAGCGAATTGCGCGCGCGGCGGCACGAGCGGGCAGGAATCGCGAGGGCATTGTTCTCCTCGCGGTCTCGAAAGTCTTCCCCGCTTCGGCAATTCGCGAAGCCTACGCGCTTGGGTTACGCGAATTCGGTGAAAACTATGTTCAGGAGTTCGAGGCGAAGAATCTTGAATTGAGCGGCCTGCCCGAGGCGCGATACCACTACATCGGTCATCTGCAATCGAACAAGGCAAAGCTCGCGGCTGAATTGTTTCACGTCATTCAAACGGTCGATTCGGAGAAGGTGGCAAGACGGCTCGATTCGTTCGCCGCGCGGCCGCTCGACGTGATGCTCGAAGTGAAGCTGTCCGCGGAATCGTCAAAAAGCGGCGCGGTTCCCGAGGATCTCCCGAAGCTGGTTGAAGCCGTGCGCCAGTGCCCGCGGCTTCGATTGGCGGGTTTGATGACGATTCCGCCGTGGTCGGAAGACGCGGAGTTGTCGCGTCCCTATTTCCGGCGGCTGCACGGACTTTCCGAAGCGCTGGGAGTTCCCGGCCTTTCGATGGGCATGTCCCACGACCTCGAAGTAGCCGTCGAAGAAGGCGCCACCTGCGTACGCGTGGGAACGGCGTTGTTCGGACGCCGCAAGCCGGCCGCGGCCGCCACGCCGTGAAAGCCGGATTCCATTCCCCTCTCCCGCCGGTCCGAAGCGGAGTCGCCGACTATTCGGCCGCGCTGCTTCCGGCACTGCGCGGGTTTGGCGCCGTCGAGCCCAGCGCGGATTCCGCCGCCGTCCATCTCTACCACTTGGGCAACAATCCGCTGCACCGCGATATCTACCGCCGGGCCATCGAGAGACCGGGTGTCGTGGTGCTTCATGACGCCGTACTGCATCATTTTTTCCTGGGGACGCTCGGCGAGCGGGAATACATTGAGGAGTTCGTCTACAACTACGGCGAATGGAACCGGGGGCTTGCCCGCGAGCTCTGGAAAAACCGCGCCCGCTCCGGCTCCTCGCACCGGTATTTCGAACGCCCCATGCTGAAGCGCGCCGCGCAGTCCGCCCGCGCCGTAATCGTCCACAACGCGGCCGCGGCTGAAATGGTCCGGGAGCACGCGCCTCGCGCGCGAGTGGTGGAGATCCCGCATCTTTTCGCGCCGCCGCCGCCGATAGACCCAAGGGAAGTTTCCCGTCTCCGGGCCCGCCTTGGATTGTCTCCGCGCACGTTTCTGTTCGGCGTCTTCGGTTTCCTGCGGGAGTCGAAACGGATCGCGCCGGTACTGCGGGTGTTTTCCAAAGTTCACGCCCTGATGCCGGACACACGCCTGCTGATTGAAGGCGAATGCGTCTCGGCGAGCCTCGCCCACGTGGTCGATTCCATACCTGCCGGAAACGGAGTGATTCGCGTGGGTTATTCTCCCGAGCGCCGGTTCTGGGAGTTAGCCTCGGCAACCGGGGCCTGTATCAACCTGCGTTACCCTGCCGCCGGCGAAACCTCGGGGATCGCCATCCGGATGATGGGGCTTGGTAAACTGGTTCTGCTGCATGAGGGGAAGGAAATCGAATCGTTTCCGGAAACCGCATGCATGCGCATCGCCCAGGGTCTCGCGGAGGAGAGCATGCTCGCCGAATCCATGTTGTGGCTGGTATCCAGTCCGCGTCTGGCCGCGGAAATCGGCGACCGGGCCCAAGCCCATATCCGCACCGGGCACTCGGTTGAACGCGCCGCGGGAATGTACTGGAAGCTATTGTGCGATTGCCGGGACTAAGATTCGCGTGCGCGGCTTCCGTCCTCGCGGCTTCCGCGGCGGGGCAGAGTTTGCCGGCGCTCGTCTCGGATTTCAACGTCGGGATTCCGATGCGGGATGGAGTACGGCTGTCCGCAAACGTCTTTCGCCCCGCGGGACCGGCGCGCGTCCCGGCCCTTCTGGTGCGCACGCCTTATGGCAAGGGCGATGCCGTCACGCCGAACTACCGGGTTTTCGCCGAACGCGGTTACGCGGTGGTGGTGCAGGATGTGCGCGGGCGCTATGCGTCGGAAGGCGTATTCGCACCGCTCACGCAGGAGCCGCTCGATGGGGACGATACCTTAAACTGGATCGCGGGCCAGCGGTGGTGCGACGGAAAGATCGGCATGATGGGAGGCTCGTACCTCGGCATCGTTCAGTGGAAAGCGGCGGCTCTCAACAATCCTCACTTGAAAGCGATCTTTCCGGTAGTTTCCGGCTACGACGATTACCGCGATCGGTTCTACTCACCCGGCGGAGCGATGAAACTCGGTCACCGGCTGCTTTGGATCGCCGAAAACCTGCGCGCCCCAGGCTACAAACCGCCTGAGTTCTCGCAGTTTGTCCGTACGCTGCCCCTGCGCAAAGCGGACACAGCGGCCGCGGGACAGCCGGTTGCTATTTTTCAGAACGCGCTCGACCATCCCGCCTTTGACGCCTATTGGAGCGGGATCAGCACGAAGCAGAAGCTTTCCATGATTCGCGTGCCGGTCTTCATCGTGGGAGGCTGGTATGACAATTTCGTCGAGAGCGACCTTGCGGCATTCGCCGAATTGCGGAAGTCTTCGAAACTCCACCGCGTTTTGATCGGACCTTGGCCGCACAATATGTCCATTCGTTTCGAGGGCGTGGATTTCGGGCGCGACTCGGCTGCGCCCATCCGAAAGCTCCAACTCGAATGGTTCGACCAGTGGTTGAAAGGCAGGGACTCGCCGCTGCTTTCGCAGCCGCCCGTTCGGGTCTTTGTGATGGGCAGTAACCGCTGGCGCGACTTCGACCGGTGGCCGCCGGCGGCGGCGAAGACAAAGGCGTTCTACCTGGCCGCGGAGGGTGTCCTTCGGGATCGGCCGGCGGGTTCGAAAGGCGGCTCCAGGCATTATCTCCCCGATCACTATCTCTATGATCCTCGCGATCCGGTTCCGACCCACGGAGGCGCGGTCTGCTGCAATCCGTCCGTGTTCCCATGGGGACCGAAGGATCAGCGCGCGATCGAAAGGCGAAAAGACGTCCTGGTCTACTCGACCGCGCCGCTAAAGCGAGACACTGAGGTCACCGGCCCGGTTCGGCTGCTCCTTTACGCTTCCACCACGGCGCCCGACACCGACTTCACGGCAAAGCTGGTCGACGTGTTTCCCGACGGCATGGCGCGCAACCTCACCGACGGAATCCTGCGGCTGCGGTACTCGCGCGGAATCGAAAATGCGACGCCCTACAAACCCGGAGAAGTGCGGCGGATCGAGATCGACGCCGGTGTGACGAGCAACGTTTTCAAGAAGGGGCATCGCATCAGGATCGAGGTGTCGAGCAGCAATTTTCCCCGTTTCGACCGCAATCCGAACACCGGCCGCCCCATTGCCGGCGAAACCGGATTTCAGACCGCGTACCAAACGATTTACCACGATCCCGGGCGGCCGTCGCGGCTGCTGCTCCCGGTCATGCCCGAGTAGGCCCGGCCAGGGAGAAAATGATAACCGACCTCGTACAGATCAGCCAGCTTGGCGAGAAGAAACGCGACGAGAATTTGAAGCTTCGCATGCATCTCAAGACTCACGACTATGGCGACCGGCGGCTGCGGAGAATTGCTGAAAGCGTGGAGGACGCGATCGATTGCCGCGACTGCGCGAATTGCTGCAGGGTGGCTACGGCCAAGCTTCAGGAGCGCGATTCCCTGAAGCTGGCGAAGTATCTGGGTCTCCCGCTTACGCGGTTTCTCGCCGAGTATTCCGTGAAGACGGAGGAAGAGGGAACGGTTCTCAAGCGGACCGCGGGCGGCTGCGTCTTTTTGGCGGGGAACGAATGCACGGTATACGACGCGCGTCCGCAGAGCTGCCTTAGTTTTCCGCACGTCGTCAGGGGCAACGGATCGATTGTCAGCCGGATGTGGGAGATGGTGGACCGCGCGACTTACTGCCCGATCGTTTACAACACGCTCGAGGCTTTCAAGGACGCCGCGGGCTTCCGGCGATAGGCGGAAACCGACCGGTTGGGCGAGTTCTATGCCGCGGCAGACCGGCCGATGCGCGGCTCGAGGTGCGCCAATCGAGCGCGAAGCGCCTCGTAGGCGCGGAACAGCAGAGACTTGACAGCCGGCACGGAGCAGCCGAGCACGCTCGCGATCTGGGCGTATTCCATCTCTTCGTACTTGTGCATAAGGACCGCGGCGCGCTGCTTATCGGGCAACGCATGAATGGCGGCGCGGACCTCGTCAGCTCCCAAACGGAGGATGTGAGTCTCTTCGGCCGTGAGCCGCTTGTCGCGGATCTCGATCACGGCGCCAAACGTGGGCTTCTCATCGAGGCGTACAAGCGTAAACTCGTGCCGCTCGTCGCGCCGCCAGTTGAGGGCGAGATTCGTCGCGATTCGGAAAAGCCAGGTCGCAAACCGCGCGGAAGGCTGGTAGGAAGCGCGGGAGCGAAAAACGCGAATGAAGGCGTCCTGCGCCAGTTCCTCGGCGATCGAATAGTTTTGAACCATGCGGTAGAGGTATCGGACCACGGGGCCGCGATGCCGGGCAAGCAATAGTGCGAAACCTGAGTCGTCGCCCTCCGCAAGTCGCCGCATGAGTTCAGCGTCCGAATCTATCCCTTCCGTCAGGCCGTCGCGAGTCATCTTACTATTAAACGCGAAAGCAGCAACGCCGGTTATGGCAATGTTGTAAAAGATCGTAAACGCGTTACCTCCGATCGTTGCGGACCGATGTCCTTGTTGCGGGCCTTCGGCGGATTGCGATCGCCTCGCGGCGGACGAGGCCGTTCATCCGCCACGCAAAGCTGCGCTGTTGACATCATAGTATATTCCAATCGAAGAATGAGCCTGAAGGAGGAAGGGAGCGAACAGCCGCGGGGCCTCCTTTCTTGAGTTGAGAATGACCAAAAACTGCCCATACGCCGTACAATCTCCGGGGCCGACCAACGGGAGGTGGGACACCGCCCCCG
>CAMDED010000135.1 GCA_945893365.1 Candidatus Sulfopaludibacter sp. SbA3
CCCATTGTTGTCAATGCGGTGCTGAGCGGCCGCCGAAGACCGATCCCTCTATTCCCGATTCAAATCGTTCCCGACTGAAAATCACGCTACCCGACTCATGCACAAGGACTTATATGTTATTGCAAAGTACTTTACCGGACACTAGTGGAACGCTGTTTAATCCGCCCACGCCGGTTAGAAGCTCTTGAACGTTTTCGCTTTGAACGTCGGCGGCAAACATCCTGTCATGGCGCCGATACTGCTGCTCTTAGCGTACTGCTCCACTATCCAATTCTTAGTTCCATCTCCTCTCGAAGAAAAACTAGTTCAGGATTATTCAAGGTTTCAAGAATCTTGTGCGCCGGAACAACCTTTGCGATGCCCATGTTCACCCCACGCGGACTAACAATAGCTCTATGGTCGTTGAGGGTATCCTCACGCACATCCCAATGTCCATGCATCATCCCCAAGAGGTAAAATTCTCTACCATAACCGGTAACAATAGTTGGTGGCTCCGCTTGGTCAATCTGCACGGCATACGTCTTCCTAGCAAATACTGGAGATCCGCTCGCTCCTCCAATAGAGCGCGCTTCAATCAAGTAAACATCAGAGAATTTGGTTCCATCGCCCGCATCAATCCCAAGCGCTTCCTCGGGAAACATAGCTATGTTTCCCGTTCTCGTGATCGGCATATTACGCTTTGTTCTATCAACAAATGAGAACAGTCCGGTCATGAACACTTCGTCGCCAATGCCTATGTCGAGAGCCTTGATTCTCCCTGGGTTAAGGAATAGATCGTTTACGGATATATAGTTAATATCAAGTGTCTTGTCATGCTTGCACGGCAATACGGCAACATCAACCGAATCGTCGGTAGGGTGTAGGTACCACTTGTCCCCAGCCATAACCTCCTTTACGCCTCCAGTCTTGGCGTTAACTATGAATGCACTTTCCCTATTCGAAAAAGACTTTGCGACATGCCTAGCCGTGACGAAATACACGAACGACAATGAAGGCATCGTCTGGGAAGTCATGCTAACAAAGAATCCGGTACTTTGGTGGTCATAGTCGCAACCTCCAGAGACATCCGCAATTCTTTCGGCGACAAATGCCACGGACTTTAGGACATGATCAGGAACGCGCATTTCACCATAGCGCTCACGTCTGATACGGACACCGAGAACCGCATTCACGAGAGAACCCCATATTCCCACGCCACTAGTGATGAGTCAAGCCTGTTATTGCCAAAGTTAGAGAATTTTTCCCGCATCAGGATTGCCAGTGCTGGGGCGCTATTCCGCGGCGGTACGGAGTACCTCAGCTTCGAGTGATGAGGATAGGAAAAAACGCGTTTTGGCGCGCAACGCTTGAATCTCCGGTCTTACGGCTGAAATCTGCGCGGTCTGTTTCGCCCGCAACAGGATACCCAGAGTACCGGTGACGAAGAGTCCGGCCTGGGCGGCAAGCTCCCGGCCTTCCTGCTCGTCGATGATAACCGTGTCGGCCTTAAGATCGGCGGCCAGCGCAATCGCCTCAGCCTCACCCCTGTGAACCTGTAGCAGAAGCATTCGGTGGAGGTGGGTATACTGTGGGGCGGCTATGCGTATCCACTGATCGCGGATGGCGGTATCGATGGCGGCGAGGGCGACCGGATCGGGGTGGGCTTTCAATTCCGTGGCGACGGCTGGTGGAATCCACAATTCGGGGAATTGCGATTTGAGGAGATCGAGACGACCGATAATAGCGAGATTGGAAATCGGCGAGGTGTTACTGACGGCGGGCATAAGCCAGGTCTTGGGCCAGATCGTCAGCGGTGTAGTGGCGGGGAATGTTGCGGTCGCCGATCAGATCTGCAAAAGCGTAGCGGGAGGCGCCAGCAAGTTCCGCGGCCTTACCGAAGGAAAGAATGCCCTGAGCGTAGAGAGCGACGGCCAGTTCGGTGCGAAGCCGCTGCTCAACCTCCGGAGTAGGTAGCCGGATGCTATGGGCAATCGATTCGGGAATGTCGAGATGGAACGTCATGGAGCAACCCTCAGTTTTCAGGGTACTCTACGCCAAAACGAAGCGCTTGCCACGTGAGGAAACGTAGTAGGGGGAGAGCGGGCAAGTATCAAGCTCGAGAAAATCCCGCCAAGCACACGGAAGCGACATCCGGCGTTGCCGGGTTTCCACTCCTGCGCGAGAGGCGGCAGGAGCGTCTATCAGGATTCTGCGGGGCCGCGCCGGCCTATAGATTGCGGTTCACGGCTGTGGGGCATTCCGCGCCGAGAGCAGCGCGCGGCCGCGCCGTTTCTTGAGGGCCTTGCTGCTTTCCTGCGTGAGCCGCTTGGCGGTTTCCTGGGCCAAGACGCTCCGCCGCGGTACCGAGGTTCCACTTTCTGGTAACCTGACCGCATGGCTTTGCGCCACTATTTCCTTCAAGGAGGTGTTTCCGGATGATCGCCAAAGATCAGGCTCTTGAAACGTTGGCGAAGTTCCGCGGCGCCGGCCTGTTGACCGATGCCGAGGTGAATGAGGTGAATACGGCGTTCCTCTCGTGCTTCGCGCTGGCGGATGCCGTTCATCTGGCCGACTCGCTGCACGTAAACATCAAGGTGGACGACATCAACGTCGTGCCGCCCGAACTGGTGGCCGAGGCGCGCCCCGAGAACGCCAAGGACGGCTACGTCAAGTACGCTTTTCCAAGCGGGATGAATGTGATTTTCTCGGCAATCGACATCTCGCAGGACGATCTGATTGAAGCGAAGACGAACGAGAAGCGGGCGCGCCCGTTCCTCGACCATCTCGGCATCGACCTCCGGCAGGAGACGACAGACGTGCAGAACCTGTTCGCCGCCATTCCGTACCTCGCGACGAAGGCAGGGTGGGCAACCGTCCCGCAAGGCGGCAACGGGAAGGCGGTATTCTGCTGCCATGTGCAGGTAAACGCCAAGCACTGGGTCTACCCGCGAAAGAGCCGCACGATTCCCCTTGAGTTCGCTTACGGGCCTTTGGTGATCAACGAGCAGATGAGCGGCTGCGACCTCCGCCCGGCCGATCCTCAGACGACGCCTCCGGAACTGCTGGCAGCCACTTCGTGCAGCGCGCACTGACCCCGGAGCCACTAAGGACTGGAATGAAACAACCGTTGCAATTGGCGGGGGAAGGCAGACGACGAAAGACGATCGCCTGCCCCACCGGGTACTACAGTTCCATTTCCTGACGAGCGCTAATTCCGTGATGCCTAACGGACGGACAATTCTGCTCTTCACCCGGGCGCCGGAAGCGGAAGCGCGGGCGAAGGGATTGCCCATCGCCGAGGGCACGCGCCTGTTCACCGGCTTCCTGAAAGGCTGGCGCCAACGCGCCGCCGATGCCGGAGCGGAGTTGCTCGTTGTGACGCCGGCTTCGTCCGGGAACACCCTGGCAAGGCTGCTTCCGGATGCACACATCGCGACGCAGGTGGTAGGGTCTTTCGCCGAACGCCTCGAGTCCGCTTTCGCTTCGGCGTTTGCGCCGGGAGCGCACTCAGTCCTCATGGTGGGGGGCGATGGCCCGCCACTCGACAATGCCGACATTCGCGACGCGTTTCTACACCTCGAGTCTCACGACCGCGCTTTAGTCCTCGCACCAGCGAGCGATGGCGGCGTCAACGCGATCGGACTTACGGCCGACGCGGAGCGGCGATTCGGTGCGATCGCCTGGCACAGTTCGGACGTCTGCCGCCAACTTCAGGTGGAGGCCGTCCAGTTCAA
This sequence comes from Candidatus Sulfopaludibacter sp. SbA3, assembly GCA_945893365.1. Classification (GTDB taxonomy): domain Bacteria; phylum Acidobacteriota; class Terriglobia; order Bryobacterales; family Bryobacteraceae; genus SYKU01. The sequence continues at coordinate 3,714 of CAMDED010000135.1, forward strand.
CCTCGCGCTCCTGCTCACGACGCCCGGCCACGATCTCGATTGCGCCGCTAACGTCGCTACCCTGTACCGGCTAAGCCGGAAAGAGTCCGGTTGGGGCGCATTTCGCTGGCTTCTGCAGTCCCTCCTTTTAGTCTCGCGCGCGATTGCGGCTCCGGTAACACTCGCCGTCAGTCAATTTGCCAGCCACACGCGCTCGACACGCGGTCCTCCCGTCTCGCCTTGTCAGTCAGCCTAAATAACCCAACAACCTAAAGTAGCGCCGCCTGCCCGGCCGCATGCGCGGCCGCATGCGCGGCGCGTGATCGACAAGAGCAAGGAAAGGAGCCAATCCCGATGTCCCGAATGTCTTTTCGTATCTACAACTTATTCATTTTTCTCGTTCCGGTGGCGACCGCTTTGTGGGCGCAAGGCCCCACAGGCGTCCTGGTGGGCACGGTAACCGATTCAAGCGGAGGCGTCATCTCCGGAGCGACCGTGCGCGCGCGGCACGCGGAGACCGGGCTCGAACAATCGACGGTAAGCAACGCGGCGGGCGCGTACCGGATTGTGGGACTGCAAGCGGGAACGCACGATCTCACGGTTTCCGCGCCGCAATTCTCGACGCAGCGCCAGACCGGCATTGTTCTGCGCGTGGGCGAAGAAATTCGATCCGATATCGCGCTCAAGCCCGGCGTCATGGAACAGACTCTGGTCGTAACGGCCTCCGCGGTGAACGCCGCCACGGAAACCGCAACGGTCGCGACCGTCGTCGACACGCGCAACGTGCAGGAGCTTCCATTGAACGGACGGCAGTTGCAGAACCTTGCACTGCTCGCTCCGGGTATCGCCGCCGGCTGGAATTGGAGCACCGCCGCGAACCGCTACGGAAAGGCGCGGGAGAACACGGAGGGCGCGTTCGTCGTCAACGGAATGCGCGGGCGGTCGAACGACTTCGTTCTGGACGGCATGCCGATGAACGTGCGGCAGTACGGCGTGATCAACTTCGAACCGTCGAATGAAGCCGTGCGCGAGTTCGAGCTAAAGGCGAGCGCGCCGCAGGCTGAATTCGGCGGAACGCTGGGCGCGACGGTGAACATCGTCACGCGAATGGGCTCGAACAAGTTGCACGGGTCTTTGTACGAGTTCTTCCGCAATGACGTGCTCGATTCGAACAGCACGTTCGGGACGCGCGCCGGCCTGCCGCGCGGCAAGCTACGGCAGAACCAGTACGGCGGCTCGATCGGCGGTCCGATTTTCTCGAATAAGCACTTTTTCTTCGGCAACTTCGAGCAACTCCGCATCCTCGAAGGCGTCGAGACGCGCGTCGTGAGCGTTCCGGCTCCGGACGAACGGAACGGGCTCATTCGCTATCGCGACGCGGCGGGCGCGCAGCAGACGCTGAACCTGGGCAGCAGAATCAATCCGGTCGCCAAGCGGCTCCTTGACTTCTATCCGCAACCGAACACCGCCGCCGCGGGCCCATTGAACTATACCTCGGCGCTCACCATCGGCCTGGTCGACACCCAGCACCACGTGAGGACCGATCATCACCTGACCGAGCGCGACATGGTAACGGTGCGGGTCTCCCGGGGCAACAACGACCAGGAGTACATCATCAACCGCTTCGGCGGTCCTTATATCCCCGGTTTCTCCCTGCCGAATCCGGAAAAGACCATCAACGGGACGGTTGGATATCTGCGGACGTTCAGCGCGAGGCTGGTGAACGAGTTCCGATTCGGCGTCAACCGCTACTCGAACGACCTGGCCAACGGCGATCGGACAACGCCGAGTTCCGTCGGATTGCCGAACGGCAACGAGATTGCGAACGGCATGCCGTCGGTGACTTTCTCCGGCAGCGCTATCGAACCTCTGGGCGGCTTGGACTGGTTCAACCGCCAGCAAAACGAACTCACGGCCATGGTTTCCGATTCGGTCAGCTACCTCGCCGGCCAGCATAGCTTCAAGTTCGGCGGCGAGGTCACGAAGATGCAGTTCAACACTCGCGGCGCGTCCAGCCAGCGCGGCACGATTTCGTTCGACGGCTCACGAAACGGCCTGATTCCACGCATCGCGGGGAACGAGCGCGCCGGAGCGCTGGCCGACTTCCTGCTGGGCCAGCCGTACGAAGCCTCGATCGTGGTGGGGCAGTTCGGGCGGGGCTACCGCCAATCGCAATTCGCACTTTTCGCGCAGGATAGCTGGCGCGCCTCGTCGAAGCTGACCCTCAATCTGGGATTACGCTTCGACTATTCGGCGCCCTGGAGCGAAGTGAACGGCAAGCTCTCGAACCTTGCGCCGAACGGCTCCTTGCTCGTCGTGGGCTCGGCCGGCTTGGACCGGTTCTACCGCGCCGACCGCAACAACTTCGCGCCGCGGCTGGGACTCGCCTACGATGTTTCCGGAACGGGGCGAACCGTCGTCCGCGCCGGTCTCTCCCTCCTCTACGAGACGCTCCTCCAGGCGAATTCGGTTCAGCAAGTGGAGAACAACCCGCCCTACTCGGCCTTCGCGGTCACACGCAGCCCTACGCCGTTTCCCGCCAGCGGCCCGGCGTCCACGCTTCTCGACCTGCGCGCGCTCGCGCAACCCTCACGGGGCATCGCAGCCGTGGATTACAACGATTTCCGCAATCCATATTCGATGCAGTTCAACGCCGGCGTGCAGCGCCGGCTCGGCCAGGGCTGGCTCCTCGACCTCGCCTACGTGGGATCGCGCGGCCTCCATCTGCCGCTGTTCCTCGAAGCCAACCAGGCGCCGATTCGATCGCTCGCACCCGAGCAACGCTCCCGCATTGCACAGGCGGTGGCTGTCGGGCAGGATACGACGCCGATCCTGAGCGCGCTCCGTCCCTACCCCGCATTCGATTCCGTCACGCTCAGCCGCAATGCCGCGTCGTCCACGTACCACAGCGGCCAAATCAAGATCGAGAGGCGGTTTTCCAAGGGATTGAGCCTTTTGGCTTCTTATACATTCTCAAAATCCATCGACAACGCGAGCGACTACGGGTCGGGCGACGCGTCCGAACAGGTTCTGGACTCGACGAATCTCTCGCTCCAGCGCGGCGTGTCCAGTTTCGACGTACCGCACCGGCTCAGCTCGGCGTTCACCTATGAAATTCCCTTCCGCCCGGGGTCGGGCGTAGTGAGAACGCTCGCCGGCGGCTGGCAAGTGAATGTGATCGCGACGTTCCAGTCGGGGCAGCCGTTCACGCCATCCACGAGCACATTCGATCCTTATCGCAACGAAGGATTCAACCGGCCCGACGTAATCGGCGACCCGAACGCGAACGTTCCGGCGGGAATGGCCTTCAACCCGGCGGCTTTCCGTGCCGCGGCGATTGGGACCTTCGGAAACGCGGGCCGCAATATTGTTCGCGGCGATGGTTTTCACAGCGTCGATTTGTCGCTGTTCAAGAACTTCGCGATCACGGAGCGATGGAAACTGCAATTCCGCGCCGAAGCGGTGAACAGCTTCAATCACGTGAACTACCAGGGGCCGGTGGTGAACCTCAATTCGACGCCGGGCGTGTTTGTCGCCGCGGCTCCACCGCGCATCGTCCAGTTCGGGCTGAAGCTCGGTTTCTAGCTCAGCCGGTGAGGCGTCGATGGCGGCCGGGACGGGGCAGGAGCGGCTGACGCCGCGCGATCCACCCCAGTCTTCGGACGCGCGCGTGCCCAAACTTGTCCAGTGCGCCGCCAACCACACGTTTGAGGGTCGCTTCGGGGAAAGAGACGGGCTTTCAAGGGCAGCACGAATGCGTCCGTGAGGCTCCTCGGGCTGTAGCCTTCGAAAAATTCCTGGGCGTTAGCAAGGTGGTCATTATCGCCTCAGCTCTCAAACAGCCCTATCTGATCCTTCGGCGCCGGCTTCGGCTTTCGCGCTTTCAGAGGGCTCCCAACCACTCCCAGCACCTGAACCTCAACCAGCGCCGCCCGGGGCACGAAAAGCTTCTGGTGGTTTCCGTAAGGATTGGGCGGAACCAGCGTGAAGCCATAATTCTCCAATTGAAGCAGATTGTTCGGCAGAACACCCTCGCTGATCTCGCCGTCCCTGAACTTCAGACGGACCCAGAGACCTTCCAGTTTCGGACGGGCGTTGAACAGCCGGCCCTCCGGAACCGGTTCTTTAGACTCCAGATCTCTAACAAAAGAAACCACTTTTATCTCCTCATAAGGGATCAGAGAATGGGCGCCGTCAGGCCTCAGTAGTTCCATTCCGCCGGGCTGAAGATAGGTCTGGGGACTCACGAAACCTGTCAGAGACTCGCGGTCGAAGCGGCGAACGAATACTTTTTTTCCCGTGAAGCCGGACAAATCAACACCTTTTCTAAATGGATTGTTTCAAACAATTTCGGGATTATTGTATCATTGGCACAATGCCAAATACCGCAGTCTTTCCTTTGGCGAGCGAGATCGGACGGTTTCTCGACTTTTGCAGAATCGAAAAAGGCCTCGCCGGCAACTCGCTTGAAGCCTACCGGCGCGACCTGGAGAAGTTCAGCCTCTTTTGCCGGAGCGCCTCGGTCGAAGGCATTCCCGGAATGGAGGCCGTCCGGCTGTACCTCGACTCCCTCTATCGCGCGAAGATGGGGGGGCGGTCGATTGCACGCCACCTTTCGACGCTGCGCGGCCTCTACCGGCACCTGCTCGGCGAGGAGAAGATCGTTTCCGACCCGACTGAGAACATCGCGGCTCCGAAACAGTGGGAAACCATACCTAAGTACTTGAATCGGGAGCAGATCGAGAGATTGTTGGCGTCTCCGAATCCGTCGCGCCCGACCGGCTTGCGGGACCGGGCGATGCTTCAATTATTGTACGCAACCGGTTTGCGGGTTTCCGAACTATGCGCGGTGGAGCAGGCCGACCTGAACGGTGAATTGGGGTATCTGCGAGCGATGGGGAAGGGGAACCGGCAGCGGATCGTTCCGGTGGGCAGGCACGCCCTTGCGGCCGTCGACGACTACAAGGCCTCCGGGCGGCCCGCAATCCTAAAGGGACGCGCCAGCCGTTACTTGTTCGTGACCGCGCGCGGAGGAAAGTTGACGAGGCTCGCGTTCTGGAAGAATCTGGCAGGACACGGCAAGAGGGCGGGAATATTTCACAACCTGACGCCCCACGTGCTCCGGCATAGCTTTGCAACCCATCTTCTCGAAGGCGGGGCGGACCTGCGAAGCGTCCAAACCATGCTCGGACACGCCGATATCTCGACGACACAGATTTATACGCACGTTGTCCGCGCGCGGCTGCGGAAGACGTTGGACGAGCATCACCCAAGGGCCTGATCGTCTAAGGCTGGAGCGAGAGCGAATGAGCGATTACATATTCATGCTGGAGAGTCACCTGAGTTCCGAGCAGAACCAGGTAGTAGCCGAGGTTCAGTCGGCTGCAAAACAGGCCGGCGTCAGTCTGTTCCTGACCGGCGGCGCCATGCGCGACATGCTCGGGGGCTTTCAGATCCGCGACTTGGATTTCACCGTGGAAGGCAATGGGCTGAGCGTGGCGAAATCCATTGCGAAGTCGAGCGGCGCGCGTATCGTTTCTCAGGACGACCAGCGCCGGTCCGCCGAGTTGGAGTTCCCAAGCGGCGCCACGGCTCAGGTTGCCATGGCGCGCACCGAGACCTATAAGAAACCGGGCGCGAAGCCGCAGATTGAGGCTGCGACGATTCAGGAAGATCTACGGCGGCGCGACTTTGGCGTCAATGCGATCGCTCTTTCTCTCGCTCAGGCCTCGATGGGGCTGCTGCTCGACCCCACCAACGGCCAGGCGGATCTCGGACGCAAGGAGCTGCGCACGCTGCACTCGATGAGCTTTTACGACGATCCGGTTCGCCTGCTGCGGCTGGTGCGGTATCGCATCCGGCTGGGATTTACGATTGAGGAGCGGACCGCGTCTCAATGGAGCAACGCGCGAGAGGCGAAACTGGAAGCGCTGATCCCGCCGCGGAGTCTTTTTGAAGAATTGAGCAGGATCGCCGAAGAGCCGAACCCGTCGGAGGTGGTGGCGGCGCTTGAAGGGGAAGGGTTGCTCGGATTGTTCGCGCCCGCTCTAGCCGGGCCGAAGGTGAACCCCGCGGGACTTGCTAAGCTGGAGAAAGCAGGGAAGTTACTGCCGCCGTCGGTGGCGCGGAAGGAACACTTTGGACCGTTTCTGTACACGCTGACCGAGAAGCTCTCACCCAAGGAAAAGACTGCGCTGATAGAGAACACGGCGATGGCGAAGGATGAAGTGGATCGCTGGCAGAAGCTCGAAGCGCGGTCGAAGAAACTCGAAGAGGCGGCTCGGGATCCGGGGTTGCGGCGGGCCTCGCAGGTGTACGGTTTGCTGAAGGCGGCGAGAGGCGAGGAGATCCTGTTCCTGCTCTATCACTCGACGTCCAAACCCGTACAGGACAGGCTGCGGAACTACCTTCAGAAGTACATCGAACTGGCACAGGAGATCACGGACGCGGAAGTCGCGGCGACTGGCGCGCAGCCGGGGACTCCGAAGTTTGCGAAAACGAAGGAATCGATGATGAACGCACGGCTTGACGGCAAAACGAAGAAACCGGAGCCGCCGCCCGCCGAGTCGTCCCTGCAGCCGGCCGGACGAGGGCGGAGATAGCAACCCGGGTGGAGCTGGCGATCGTCTCTTGTGGCCTGCCCACCGACACCACCATTGGAAGACTTGGAACGGCCCTTGCCTTCCTTTCGGACCTCCCCGGCGCCGCACAACCCGATTTACCGGGCGCCCTTCTCGACGAGGAGTTTGACAACGGCGTCGTTCCGCAGAGCCTTCGCGGCCTCAAGCGCCGTGCGGCCGCCGGTATTGACGGCGTTGACATCGACGCCGAGCTCAACCGCCAGCTTGACGGCTTCAAGCGTCAGAGCATCGCGCTCGCCGCGGGCGGGTTGAACCCACGCCGTCCCGCCGCCCATTCCCACGGCCGCCATCAGAGCGGTTGTCGCGTCGGTGCGGTGCTGAAAGCCCTTCCCCGCCACGGAGTCGGAACGATGCACGAACAGAGGATCGGCTCCGTGCTTCACGAGGAGTCGCATGACGCTGGGTTGGCTGAAACGCGCCGCCAGCCAGAACGGCGTCGCTCCCACCAGAATGGGGTCGAAATAGAAGTCACGCGACGACCGGCGGGTGGGCGTCCAAGTCCCGAGCGGAGTGTTTGGATTCGCGCCGTGCGCAAGGAGCGCGCCCACCATCTTTTCGTCCCGCCGCATGATGGCCTCGTGGAGGGCCGTAAAACCGGCCTTGGCGAGGTTCGGATCGGCGCCCTTGTCGAGCAGGAATTCGACGAGCTCCCCATAGCCGGAGTGAGCCGCAAGAACGGTGGCGCCGACGCCCCACGCATCGGCGTCGTTCACGTCGGCGCCGGCGGCCACAAGCAGCTTCGCGGAAGTGAGATCGCCGGCGCGGGCGGCAAACAGCAGCGCCGTATCGCTTCCGTGCGGGATCGCCCGGTTGTAGGCGGGGTAGCCATGCGGCGGCACCGCCATCACCTGGCTCCAGGCTTCCGAGCGGGCATGCACGTCCGCACCGCCGGCAAGCAGGATCTTCACAACGGCGGAGTGCTGTTGCGACACCGCCCACATCAGCGCCGTCTGTCCGCGCGCCGCCTTCGCGTTCACGCCGGCTCCCTTGGCGAGGAGTTGTTGAACGACTTCCGGATTGCCCGTGCGCGCGGCGGCCATCACCGGCGTCTCGCCAGCCAGGAGCGCCTTGTTCGGATCCGCCCCGGCCTGCAACAGTCGCCCGGCCATCGGCGCGCTTCCGTTCATGCATGCCGTCCAGAGGGGCGTGACGCCAAGGTCGTTCGCCGCATTCACCTCGGCCCCGGCCTGAATCAGCGCGCCGGCGCTTTCCAGATCGTCCCGGTAGCTCGCCCAATGAAGGGCGGTCGTGCCATCCGGTTCGGCTGCGCGTACGCTCGCGTTCCCTTTGAGGAGTGCGCGTAAGCTTTCGCTGTCGCCGTTCCTGGCTGCGTCCACGAGCGGCGGACGGCCGCCACCGGCTCCGAGAAGGAATATCGAGAGCCCTACCGGTACCAGGCGCGGCCAAACGGGTCTCATCGCCTAAACCCCGGAAACCGTATCCAGCGGGAGTTTGCCGGTGCTGCCGCCCAGCCTTTCGACCGGCAAGCCGAACTTGTCCATAAGCGTCACAAGCAGGTTCGCCATCGTGGGTTTTCCCGGGTACTTGAGATGGCGGCCCCCCTTGAGCCCGCCCGCTCCGCCGCCCAAGAGCAACAAGGGCAAGTTATCGCCCGAGTGCTTCGTGCTGTTCGAAATACCCGAACCATAGAGGATCGTCACGTGGTCCAGAAGCGATCCGTCGCCGTCAGGCGTCGCGCCCAGTTTCGCCAGATACTGCGAGAACAACTGTGTGTGATAGCGATTGATCCTGGACATCCGCTCGACTAACTCCGGAACGTCGTTGTGGTGCGACAAAGGGTGGTGCGCCTCGGGCACGCCGATTTGAGGGTATGGCCGGGCGCTCTGCTCCTTGCCGATCATGAACGAGATCACGCGGGTGAGATCGGACTGAAACGCCAGAAGCTGCAAATCGAGCATCAGCGCCAGGTGATCTTCAAAGACCGGCGGCGCGCCCTGAGGCTGTTCGAGCGCCGGCAGTTCGACATCCCGCTGCTCCTCGGCTCTTTGAACTCTGCGTTCGACGTCGCGAACCGCCTCCGTGTACTCCTCGACCTTGACCCGATCCCGCGGCCCGAGCTCCTTCCCGAGGCTCGCCAGCTTCTCCGTGACGGAGTCCAGAATGCTCTTGTGCTGCCGCAACCTCGCTTCCCGCGCGGACCGCCCGGTGCTGCCGCTGTCGCCAAACAGCTTCTCGAACACCGCCCGCGGGTTCCACTCCATAGGTAACGGCTGTGTGGCGCTGCGCCACGATAGCGTGTGCGTGTACGCACAGCTGAGATTGCCGGTGCAAGCGCCGGCGTTGGCAGGGAGGTCCATCGAGAGTTCGAGCGACGCCACCTGCGTCGCCTTGGCGAAGTGCCGCGCAAGCAGTTGGTCCATGGACACGTCCGCGACGATTTCCACCTCGTTTCGCCCTCCGCGCGTTGTCCCCGTCAGGAAAGACCCGGACGCGCCCGCATGGATGTAATTCCAGTTCGCTTTGATGCCCGAGAGCACGATCATCCGGTCCCGGTAAGGGGCGAGCGGCTCCAGAATCGGCGAGAGCTCGAAGGCGCTCCCCTCACCCTTCGGCGTCCAATATTCCATGGCCATCCCGTTCGGGACATAGAACGCCTGGAACCGGTGCACCGGCTTCACAACGGCTCCTCGCAGCGAGAAGGGCGGGAGCATGGCTTCGAGAAACGGCAGCGACATCGTCGTGCCGAGACCCCGCAGGACGGTTCGCCGTTGCAGCGATTTAGTGAGAAAAGCCATTATCTGTCGTCTCCTTCAGTTTGTCCGACCCCGTTTGCGACGCTCTCATTAAGTATGCAGGACTTTCGACAATTCCGAGAATGATCGCCGACCAGCGGTACTCGTGTGCGGCCGCGTCGCGGACGATCTTGCGCACGGCCGGCATGTCGTAGTATTCGAGCCTGCGTCCGAGGGCGTAGGACAGAAGCTTTTCGGTGACAGTCCGCGGAAACTGATCGGGCTTATCGAGCAACAACGCGCGCAGTCCCGCAAGTCCCTCGACCTTCGCCCCGCTCACCGTAGTGCCGCTCGCATCCACGGGCTTGCCGGCTTCGTCGACGGTCCGCCATCCACCGATGACGTCGAAATTCTCGAGCGAAAACCCCAGCGGATCGATGACCGAATGACAACTATTGCACGACGGGTTTCGCCGGTGCTCGGCCAGCCGCTCGCGTATCGACGCCGGCGCCGCGCCCGGCTTATTCTCGAGCGTGGTGTCAAGGCCGGGAGGCGGGGGCGGTACGGGCAATCCAAACATGTTGTTCAGCAGCCATTTGCCGCGGAGCACCGGCGACGTGCGGTCGGGATAGGACGTTGTCGCCAGCAGCGCCCCCTGCGCGAGCAACCCGCCCCGTCGATCGGGATTCGGCAGCGTAACCCTCCGGAAGCGGCTGCCGTAGATCCCGGGAATTCCGTAATGCCGCGCCAGCCGTTCATTGACAAACGTGTAATTCGCGCTCAATAGATCGAGCACGCTGCGATCCTCGCGCAGGGAGCTGGCGATAAACATCTCCGTTTCGCGTTTGAACGCGTTAAGCAAACTCTCGTCATAGTTGGGATAACGGTCCGGATCGACCACCACCTCCTCGACGCGGCGCAGATTCAACCACTGGGCGGCGAAGCCGTCCACGAGCGCGGCCGTCGAGCGCGGGTCGGCCAGCATTCGCCGCGCTTCGAGCTTGAGAATCGCCGGACTCGTGAGCTCCCCGCGCTCGGCCAGGGTTAGTAAGCGGTCGTCCGGAATGCTGCTCCACAAGAAGAACGACAACCGTGACGCCACTTCCAGATCGCCGAGGCGATAAACGCCTTGTCCAGGAGCGGCGTCTTTTGGAGCCGCATCTTTGGGCGCGGCGCGGTCCCGGTAAACGCGAAGCAGAAAATCCGGGTCGGCCAGAAGCCGTTCCAAAGCGAATTGAATTCCGCTGTCGAAACTCCCGCCATCGCGCCGGCCGGCATCGAAAAACCGAAGTAGCGTCGCGGCGTCCGCCTTCGTCGCGGGCCGGCGGTAGGCGAGCCTCGCCAACCTTGAAAGAATCGTCGCCGCGCAGGCTCGCTCCTCCGAAGCCAGCCGAGGCCGGCAGACGAAGATCGCGCGGCGTCCGGGAGTATCCTTCGCCGGTCCGGCGACCTTGTACGGACCTCCAATCTGAACCGCGCCCACGTTCGCGTAATCCATGTAAACCTGGTCGTTCGTGATGACCCGGCCTCTTTGCAGCGGTTGCGGGAGGCCCTCCGGCTCCCAAAGCTCCCTCACGAACGACACACCGACCGTCCGGGGACCGGCCTCGACCGCCACTCCGACCTCAAGCCCGGCGTCTCCGGTAACCTGCATGTATTTTTCCCACTCGGGATCGCCCGCAAAGCCCGGTTCCCCGTCGCCGGCGTAACTGGCCGCGGCAGGCCTCCCTTTAGCAGCCCCACCTACGGTGAAGCGCTTCAGAAGCTTGCCATCCAGGCGAACGTCGAGCCGTTGCGGCCACCCCATGCCCTTGATGTAGTCCTGATATTGCCTCTGGAGGCGAACCTTGATCAGGTACTCGCCGTCGACTGGAAAGTAGTGGCGAATGGCGATGCCGCCGCGCGATCCGAGCGGAAGGTCATCGCTTTGCCGGTCGTCTTGCAGCACGTGTATCGGGATCGCGAATGTCTCGATCCCCGGACCGGGCGGAGGAAGACCGGTTGCGAGCCGCGTGACCTGACGGGCCACCGACAGGTAACGCTCGAGGTGGGCCGTCGAAATCGAGAGGACACCGGCCAGGTTGTCGAAACCGCCATCCGCCGTCTCATCCCCCGGGAGAAGGGCCTTCACATTGATGTCGATCGCGAACAGGTCGCGAATCGCATTACCGTACTCCGCACGATTGAGACGATGTACGGCGTCGATCCGGCCTGGATTCGGGCTGGCCGTCCAAGCGCGGTCGATTTCTTTCTCCAAGGAATTTACGACGGCGCGATACACGGCCGCTTCGGGCCGCGGCGCCGCGGGAGGCGGCATCGAGCCCGCGCGAAGCTTCGCGATAACACGCTCCCAAGCGTCCGCATCGGAGCCGGGCGCGAGGACGTCCAGCGTATCAAGCGCTAGTCCCGCAGTGCGGAGTTTCCGGTTGTGGCACGCGACGCAGTACGTATCCAGGAATGCCCTGGGATTTGCCGGAGGAGCCTGTGGTGCGGCCTGGGCGCCCAACAGCAACGCGGCGGCGGCCCCGCCGCCCACGAGGAGAACGAGTGCGAACGCGGGCAGCGCACGCGCGTGCCGCCTCAACCGTTGCCGCCTCTCGATTCTCATGAACCACATTTGAGCCGTGCGGATAGCTTGTCCCAATTTTCGCGATCCGACAAGTGAAGTATATACCAGTCCGGCCCGCTGAATCCGGCGGCCTCGCGCCCAGGCGGAGAGTTCGAGTCCGCACTGGGCCTCATTGGCGTTCGCACCGGCAAGTTGAAGAGACGGAGCGGAAAATCGGAAAACAGCGAAGGTGGGGCGCCTCCCCATCGTGGACGCGTTTCGAACTCTTGTCGCCCAGTTGCCCTGTGATCGAACTCGTGGACACGTATTGTTTTCAGAATGATCGGGGCCAGCGCCGATGCTTATTGGCTGGGCGTGGTCGGTAGGGTAGCGATTCGCCGGGCGAGGCGCCACAATGGCTTCGGGGACAAGCCGAGCGCGCCGGAATGACATTGTTTCACTGTTATCGCTATGCGGACTGTACACGTAAGCATTCGACCACTGGACACATTTCGAACTTTCGCGGCTCGGTTGACCAGTCGACCCTCCGATCGAACCCGCAGGCGTCCATCGTTTTTGGATCGATTGATCGATTCGAGCGCAGTCCGGACAGGTCTCGAACTCGCCGGCGCTACTCACAATGGGTCGCTTGTGAGAAGAGCCATCACACGGTTGAGCGCTAGCGTACTTTACGATCCGTTTTCCGCCGTGTCCGATGCAGAGAATCAAATGGCAGCGTAAACTGACACTTGGACCAAAAGTAGCAAAGAAACAAGCTGGTCACCACTGTCCTGCAAATGAAATATATCCGGAACTTCTAGGATGAGAACATGAAAAAGTCGGGCGCGAGCCAAGGCCAGTCGGCATCGGAGCTCATCTCGAAAAGAATCGCCGAACTCGGGGACTGGCGCGGGGAAACCCTCGGCAGAATGCGCAAGCTCATCAAGGAAGCGGACCCGGACGTCGTCGAGGAGTGGAAGTGGATGGGCACTCCGATTTGGTCGCACGACGGCATCATCTGCACTGGCGAATCCTACAAGAACGTCGTGAAGCTTACCTTCGCCGAGGGCGCGTCTCTGAAGGATCCGGCCCGTCTCTTCAACTCGAGTCTCGACGGAAACGCACGCCGCGCGATCGACATCCACGAAGGAGAAGAAGTTGACGAGTCCGCCTTCAAGGCGCTCGTTCGCCAAGCGGTCGCTTTCAACAGTTCCGGTAAGTCGAAACCTTCGAAGAAAGCGAAGTTCTAACGTCATCGAGTTGGAGACGCGCGATCCGGCTGGCGGCTGACGGGCCTGCCGTGCCCCTCATTCGCCGAAAATCGCAAATGTCAGCGTATCACCACGCCAGGTTTTATCTCGCAAGAAAAGAAAATTCGTGAATCCTCACTTCCATGTCGCACACCCCTTTTACCTGCCTTCCGCGCGCACTGCGATAGACTGGTAGGGAACCCATGAAAGAACGCATCCGCTCGACCACCGTAATGTGCGTGCGCCGCGACGACAAAGTCGTCATGGCCGGCGACGGCCAGGTCACCCTCGGTAACGAAGTGCTCAAAGCCTCGGCGCGCAAGCTGCGGCGCCTTTACAACGACCGTGTCGTGGCTGGGTTCGCAGGCTCGACAGCCGACGCCTTTTCGCTTTTCGCGCGCTTCGAGTCGAAACTCGAGCAATTCAACGGCAACCTCTCCCGCTCCGTCGTGGAGCTCGCAAAGGACTGGCGCACCGACAAAATCCTTCGACATCTCGAGGCGCTGCTGCTCGTCGCCGACGCCAAAAACACCTACATCGTCAGCGGTAATGGCGACGTGATCGAGCCCGATGAGGGCGTGGCCGCCATCGGTTCCGGCGGCCCGTTCGCAGTCTCCGCCGCGACTGCGCTTCTTCGCAACACCAAGCTGTCAGCCCGGGAGATCGCCGAGCAGTCCATGGACATCGCCGGCAAGACCTGCATTTATACGAACTTGAACATTACCTTTGAGGAGATCGGCTAGATGGTCATTTATCTGCCCAGCCAGTCCGCAGACGAGACGCCGATTCTCGACGAGTTGACGCCGCGCGAAATCGTGCGTGAGCTGGATAAGCACGTAGTCGGACAGGCCGACGCCAAACGGGCGGTGGCGATCGCCCTCCGCAACCGCATCCGCCGCCAGAAGCTCGAACCCGAGATGGCCGAAGAGGTGATGCCCAAGAACATCCTCATGATCGGCCCCACCGGCGTCGGGAAGACGGAGCTCGCCCGGCGTCTCGCTAAGCTCGCCAACTCGCCTTTCCTGAAGGTGGAAGCGAGCAAGTTCACGGAAGTGGGCTACGTCGGCCGCGACGTCGAATCGATGATCCGCGACCTGGTCGATATCGCGATCGACATGGTCCGCGAAGAGCGCCTCGATGAGGTCGCCGAGCGCGCCGAGGCCAATGCCGAGGAGCGGCTGCTCGACCTCCTCATGCCGCCGCAGCCCGAATCGAGCGAGAGCACCGACCGCACGCGGGCCAAGCTGCGCGACCGCCTTCGCGAAGGCAAACTCGACGAGCGGATGGTCGAGGTGGACGTGAAGGACCGCGGGCCGACGTTCGAGATCACTACCAACACCGGCGTCGAGGAGATGGACATCAACCTCAAGGACATGATGTCCAACATGTTCGGACAGCGCAGCCGCAAGCGGAAGATGCGCGTCGCCGAGGCGCTCGATTACCTGATTCAGGAGGAGGAGCAGAAGCTCATCGATATGGATCAGGTGACGCGCGTGGCGATCGAGCGGATCGAATCGAGCGGCATCATTTTCCTCGACGAGATCGACAAGATCGCCGGCCGCGAATCCGGCCACGGCCCCGACGTAAGCCGCGAGGGCGTGCAGCGCGACATCCTTCCGATCGTCGAGGGGACCACCGTAAACACGCGCCACGGCTTCGTGCGCACCGATCACATTCTGTTCATCGCGGCCGGCGCGTTCCACGTTTCGAAGCCGAGCGACCTCATCCCCGAGCTGCAGGGCCGCTTCCCGATTCGAGTGGAGCTGAAATCGCTCACCGTCGAAGATTTCGTCCGCATCCTGAAAGAGCCGAAGAACGCGCTGTCGAAGCAGTACACCGCGCTGCTCGAGACCGAGGGTATCAAGCTCAATCTGACCGACGACGCGCTTGAAGAGGTGGCGCGCTTCGCCGCCCAGGTCAACGAGAGCGCCGAGAATATCGGCGCGAGACGCCTTCACACGATCATGGAGAAGCTGCTCGAAGAAATATCCTTCGAGGGGCCGGATCTCAAAAAGAAGTCCGTCAAGGTCGACGCGGCCTACGTGCGCAAGCAGCTTGCGGACATCGTCAAGGATCAGGATCTGAGCCGGTATATTTTGTGACCCGCCGGTTCGCCGCGCCGCTGCTGCCGGCGGTGTTTTACCTGGCGGGCTGCGGCTACACGGGCGATCCCCTGCCGCCGCTGCTCCATATTCCCGCGCGGGTGACCGACCTCACCGTGATGCAGCGCGGTTCGCGGCTCGTCGTGCAGTTCACCTTGCCGGCGTTGACGACGGAGAATTCCGGCTTGAGGGGAATTGGAAGAGTGGAACTGCGTGTGGGAACGGCGCCGAATCCATTTGACGAGCATGCCTGGGCCGCGGGGGCGAAGCTTTTCAACGACCTTCGAACCGAACCGCCGGGCGCCGTGAAATATGAGACCTCCTCTGAAGAATGGACGGGGCGCGAGGTGGTTGCCGCGCTCAAAGTATTCGGCGAGAACGGACGCGATGCCGGGTGGAGCAACTTCATCGCGCTGCCCGTCATCGCGGCGCTCGGGCAGCCGCGGAATCTGAGCGGGGAGGCGACGGCGGCGGGTGTTCGTCTCGCGTGGCAGGGCGCGGCTCCTGAAGTCCGCGTCTTCCGCCAGGCGGAGGGCGAGCAGGGCTTTTCGGCCGCCGCCACGGTCAAGGCGTCCGAATGGGTGGATACCGAGGTGCAATACGGCAAAACTTACCGCTATTACGCGCTATCCGTTTCCGGATCCGCCGAGAGCGCGCCCTCCCTGCAAGTTGCGATCACGCCCGCGGACCGCTTTCCGCCGGCGGCTCCCACGGGACTCGCGGCCGTCGAAGGCGCGGGAAGTATTGAGCTTGCCTGGGAACGAAACACGGAACCCGATTTTGCGGGATACCGTGTATATCGAGGCGCGGACGTGATTGCCGATCTGCACCCCTCGCCCACATTCGGCGACCGCAAGATCGAATCGGGAACGCGCTACCGGTACTCCGTCTCCGCGGTCGACAAAGAAGGCAACGAGAGCGCCCATTCGGCGGAAGTGGAGATTACCGCCCCGTAGACAGATGCCGTGCCCAGAGGCCCATCGGGCCAAAGTATTCCGATTTGGTACGATAGACAAGGAGCCAGTGCGTATGCCGGTCACGGTTTCGGCGCCTCTTACCCCGAAGAGCAAAGCGCACTTTTCGCGCAGGCCAAAGTTTCCGGCGCCTCCGTAGATTCGCTCCTGCGCAGGGCTGTCCTCCAAGTCATCTCCCCTAATGCGGAGCTAGAGGCGCAGCGGCAATTGAGCCCCGAAGAGTTCGAAGGAGCTTCCGAGGAACTAGCAGAGCGTCTTAAGTAATTGCGCATAGTCGGCGCAGGGCGTCGTTGGGTTTGGTCCATTCGGCGAACTGGTCTTCGACGGCCGCAACGACGCCGTCCAGCAAGCCGAAGTAGCGATTGTGGAGGCAAGAGCCGACGCGTGAGTTTCCAGACTCGCTCGATGGGATTCAGATCGGGGCTATACGGTGGCAGGAAGTCCAAGCCGAATTGGGGAGCCTGCTGGTCGCGCCACGCCAGATGGAGTTTGGAGCGATGTTACTGTGCGTTGTCGCCGATG
>CAMDED010000136.1 GCA_945893365.1 Candidatus Sulfopaludibacter sp. SbA3
CCGAACCAGGAACCGGAACAGAGACGCTGGATGACGATTCACCAGGACCTGTTGGACGGAGGGAAAATCGAAGCCTTGGCGGCCGCGCTCCGCTCGATCGATACCCCAAATGCGGAAGTAGCCGAAACCATCCGCATCGAAAGCGGATACTTTGAGAACAATGCCAAGCGCATGCGTTACCCCGAATTCCGCCGTCAGCACTTGTTCGTGGGTACGGGTGTCATCGAGGCGGGCTGCAAAACCGTCATCGGTTCCCGCTGCAAGCAGTCGGGCATGTTCTGGACGGTGCGTGGAGCCAACGCCCTCCTGGCTCTCCGCTGCTCTCAAATCAATGGCCGCTTTGAGGACTACTGGGAGGCTCGGCGCGCTTGATTAACGATCCTTCATCATTTCCATCTCGCGCACCTTGGTGAAAGGGAGACCGCCAGCGGCCGACGAGACGCTCCGTTGACCGGTACTCCGTGCGAGAATGAATTTCCCGATGGATTCCCTGGTTCATATCGGCGAACTTGCCCAGGCTGAGCCTGTTCAAATCCGCGGTCCCCGGCCCCGCTTGCCTGAATGGGCGCGCAAGAGCCGCACGCATTTCGAATCGCTCAATACGCTGAAGCGCGATCTGCGCGCGCTGAATCTGCACACGGTGTGCGAGTCGGCGCGGTGCCCGAATATCCATGAATGCTTTCACAGGGGCGCGGCGACTTTCATGATTCTCGGAAACCTCTGCACCCGAGGCTGCGGTTTCTGCTCCGTGCCCAAAGGCTCGCCATCGAAGCAGGACATGAGCCTTGACGAGGAGGAACCCCGGAACGTCGCCGAAATGGCGGCCCGCATGAACTTGCGCTATGTCGTGATCACGAGCGTGAACCGCGACGATTTGGAGGACGGCGGTTCGCATCACTTCGCCGAAACCGTCCGCGAGGTGCGCCGGGCCCTTCCCACTTCCCGCATTGAAGTGCTGACGCCCGATTTCTGTGGAGATTCGAGCGCCGTTGCGCGCGTGCTCGACGCCGGTCCGGACGTGTTCAACCACAACATGGAAACCGTGCCGCGGCTCTATCGCAAGGTGCGGCCCCAGGCCGACTACCGCCAATCGCTCGATGTGCTCGCCTTCGCCCGCCGCCATAAGCCGGGCGTGCTCACGAAATCCGGTTTCATGGCCGGTCTGGGGGAGCGCGCCGATGAAGTGGAATCGCTGCTGCGCGACCTCCGCGGCATGGATTGCGACGTTGCCACGATCGGCCAGTACCTGCAGCCTACGCGCCAAAATCTGCCGGTGGCGGAGTATATCGAACCGCGCCGGTTCGAACGCTACCGCGATTACGGCCTTTCGATCGGATTTAAGAACGTCTTCAGCGGTCCGCTGGTACGCAGTTCGTACATGGCGGACGAGGTGAGCGCGGGCCTCGTGGAGGCATGAATTTCGCGCTCGCAGCGGCCAGCGGCCTCCTGCTGGTCCTGATTTTTCCGCGGTTCAGCCTGGCCTGGCTTGCGCCCGCCGCCCTTGCGCCGCTGCTATTCGCTATCGCCCGCGAGCCGCGGCCTTTGCGCCGCTTCTTTCTGGGCGGCGTGGCGGGCGTGGTTTTCTGGTTCGGCGTCTGCTACTGGATTCAGTTCGTGATCACGGTGCATGGCGGTCTCCACGACGTTGTGGGATGGGCTGTTTTTCTGCTGTTCTGCTTCGCCAAGGCCCTGCATATGGGCGTGTTCGCGTGGCTCGCCGGGAGGATCGTCAGTTCGGCGGCGGCGGCGCCCGGCATTGCGGCGCTCTGGGTTGCGATCGAGGCGACGCACGGATCGCTCGGCTTTGCCTGGCTCGCGCTGGGGAACGCCGGCATTGAAATGAATCTGCCTCTGCGCCTTGCGCCGCATACCGGAGTCTACGGGCTTTCATTCGTATTCGCAGCCATGTCGGCGCTGTTGACGCAGGCGCTGCTGCGGCAGCGGCGGCGCCGTTTGCTCTGGCTCTGCGGGCTGCCGCTGCTGATCCTCTTGCCTCCGCTGCCGGAAAGGGAAGAAGGCCGCGCCACAGCGGTGGTGGTGCAGCCTAATTTTTCCGAGAGCGCGCGATGGACCTCGGACAGGGTCGGCCAGGCAACGCGGCGTCTTGCCTATCTGTCGATGGCGGCGGCGCTCGGAGCGAAGGCGCGGAAACCCGATCTGATCGTGTGGCCGGAGATGCCCGCGCCGCTCTATTACGAAACCGACCCGCGGTTTCGAGAAGCCGTCGCAACGCTCGCCCGCGTGACGCGCGCGCCAGTGCTGACGGGAACCGTCGCGCACAGGCCGGACGGCTCGGTCACCAATTCGGCCATGCTCATTTCGGAGGCGGGCGAACCGGTGTCGCGCTATGACAAGATCCATCTGGTGCCGTTCGGCGAGTTTGTGCCGTGGCCGCTGGGCTTCGCCGATAAGATTTCGAACGAGACGGGGGATTTCCGCCCGGGGGAGAACCTGGTAGTCTCACCGATCGACGGCCATCGCATCGGCGCGTTCATTTGCTACGAATCGGTGTTCCCGCGCTTTGTCCGCCGCTTTGCGCTCGATGGGGCTGAGGCGCTGTTCAACCTCTCGAACGACGGCTATTTCGGCCGCAGCGCGGCGCGGGATCAACACCTGAGCATCGTCCGGATGCGGGCCGCCGAAAACCGCCGCTGGGTTCTGCGCGCCACTAACAACGGCATTACCGCGTCGATCGATCCCGCCGGCAGGGTGAGCGAGGCGCTCGCCGTGGAGACGGAAGCCGTTGCCACGATGCATTTCTCCTTCATCGGCGAATCGACGCTCTACACGCGGTACGGAGACTGGTTCCCGGCGCTTTGCGCGTTGATCGCGGCGGCGTTGCTGGTTTGGTCGGCAGTTCCGAAATATTCTCCCGAGGTGTAGGCCGCAATGCCGGATTTCATCGTCTTTTTGCTGTTGCTCGCCGCGGCTCTGCTTGAAGCCGGCGGCGATTCCTGTTTCCAGACCGCGATGCACCGCGCCTCCGGAATTCACCGCGTGTTGTGGTCGCTTGCGGGAGCCGTTTCGCTCGCCGCCTACGGCGCGCTGGTCAACACGCCCCGCTGGAACTTCGGCCCGTTGCTCGGCGTGTACGTGGTGTTATTCTTCGTGGTCGCGCAGGCTATCGCCTGGCTGAGATTCGACCAGGCGCCCACGTTGCCGGTGCTGGTTGGCGGCTCGCTGATCGTGGCGGGCGGAGTTGTGATTTCCGTCTGGAAGACGTAGAACGGAACCACGCGGCCGCGACAGGACATGGCCCGCCGTTAGCCGTTAGGACGTCTTGCGGGCGACGATCTTCTTCGGAATCGTCTGCTCAAGCGTTAGACGCAAACGTCCGACCAGCGATTTTCCCATCGTGATCTCACCCGGGGTCGCCTTGTGACCGGGCATTTTCGGGTCGATGAATTCTTTTCGGAATAGTTGATCCGATGCCAAGCTAGCCAGCAATTTCACTTCTTCAGGTGTCAATTTGAGGGTTATGCTTTCCATTCGTTTCTCGTTCCAGCCGGGACGGCATGCCTTTTTATCATAGCGCATTTTTGAAGCTCCCGGCGGATTGGCAGTTTTCAGAACCTGCTGAAATCGGGAAAGGAGGCCCGGCGGCGATCGCTTCGGACGCTACTTCAGGCTCATTCTTCGATGAGAATAGGCCACGGCGATCCGCTTTGCCGCTTCCCCGATGGTTGCCTTCGACTTCGAGAACGTGAACCGCAGCCGCTTCGGATTCCGGCTCGCGTTTGGGTAAAAGACCGACCCGGCAACCCCGGCCACACCCGCTTCGCGCAACAGGCGCTCACAGAATTCGGTGTCGTCCGCATCCGACAGGTTTGCGTAATCGCACCACAGGAAATACGACCCGCCGGGCTCATAAAAGGTCATCCCTGCCTCCGTCAGCGCCGCGCAGAGCGTCTGCTTGCGCCCCCAGTACTCCGCCCGCATTCGCTCGTAGAACTCTTCAGGCAGCTCGAGCGCCCTTGCCAGCGCAACCTGGAACGGATGCGGCGCGGTCACGGTGTGAAAGTCGTGCATTTTCCGCAACTCGTTGGTCAACGATTCGTCCGCAACCAGATAGCCCACCCGCCAGCCTGTTACGGAGTAGGTTTTGCCCATCGACGTGACGGTGACCGTGCGGGCTTCCGCTCCGGGGAGCGAAGCGATGCTGATATGGCGGTGGCCCGGCCATACCAGATACTCATAGGTCTCGTCGCAGAAGATCAGGAGGCCGCGCTCGGCGGCGAAGCCGGCAATCGTTTCGAGTTCCTCGCGCGTGAACACTTTTCCGGTCGGATTGCATGGATTGCAGAGCAGGACGGCCGCCGTCCGTTCGGTGAACTGCGCCTCAAGTTCCGCCTTCGAGAAGCCGAAATCGGGCTCGGAAACTTCGATAGTCCTCAGCGTGAGTCCCGAAGCGATCGATTGGAGCACGTAATTCTCGTACATCGGTGCGAACGTGATGACTTCCGAGCCGCGCTCGATCAGCGCTTCCATGGCGACGATCATGCCCTCGGTCGCGCCGCACGTAATGACCAGGTTGCGGTCCGGGTCGGCCTGGATGCCGTTGAACTCGCCGAGCTTCTTTGCGACCGCGCGCCTGAGCACGGGGGAGCCCCAAGGGTCGGTGTACTGGTGGTTCGATCCGGCGATCGCTTCGACGGCGAATCGCTTCATTTCGGGCGACGTGTCGTCGTCCGGAAATCCTTGCGAAAGATTGACCGCGCCTAGTTTTGCGCTGAGGATGGTGGTGCGGCGAATCACCGATTCGCGCATCGGCAGGCGTTTTATTCCACCCATCAAACGCCCAGTTCCCCGCAGGCGCGAAGCAGCGTTTCCTGCACTACCAGCTCATGATCGTAGGAGTGGCGCAAGGGCTTTTGTGAACGTATCGCAGCGGCGAACTCCGCCAGGTCCCCGATGTAGCGAGGCTGCGGCGGCATCTCGATTTCCTGCTGCCCGGCCTTATAGGGGCCGGCGGGGCGCCGCACCGACACTCGCATCTTCGTTCCGGGCTCGACCGGCTGGATCATGACCGATCCCTCGGTTCCCAGCAATTCGAACGAGCGATGCTGCGCGGAGCCGGGCAGGCGCGCGGAAGTCGAAATTACGGCGAGCGAACGCCCGTACTCGAGCACCGCGAGCGTGTTGTCGCCCAGTTTGTCGGCGTAACTCATGTCGTGGCGAATCCAGCTTCGCACGTCTTTCGGACGTCCCCAAAGGTCGGCCACGCGATCGATCACGTGACAGCCCAATTCGAACATCATGCCGCCTTTGTACCGCGTCAGCGGAGTGCGGCCGGCCTGCTCGTGATCGGTATTGATGGTTCCCCGCAGCATGTAGACGTCGCCCAGCCAGCCTTCGCGGGCGGCTGTAAGAGCGGCGTTGATGCCGGCGTGGTTGCGCCAGATGTAGCCCACCTGGCACAGCAACTCTTTGCGCCGCGCTTCCTCCACCACTTCGCGAAAGGCCGCCATTTCGTGAGTGGGGGGCTTCTCCAGATGGAGGTGCTTTCCGGCGGCGACGATCCTCTTCGCTCGCGGGAGATTCTCCCACACGTCGCCCTCCACGGCGATCGCCTGAATGGAAGAATCGGAGATCAGCTCGTCTTCTCCGGCCCATCGCACGCCACCGTAGAGCGGATTCTTCAAGGCCTTCGCGCGGGCATCGGCGCTCGGCTCGGAGACCGCCGCAACTTCGAACTCCGGTGAGTCGAGCAGCGTCTTCAGCTTCCCCGCGGCGTGGCTATGGCTTGTGCCGATCATCCCAACGCGAATGCGGTCCGCCGGGGGCGCAGCCAAAGCGGCTGCCGCGGAACAGACAAATTGCCGCCGCTCCATATCGATCACCTCCGCATCATGATACCGCCAAACCGCGGCTTGCGGCGAATCGGATTCTGAAATGCCGTGACGGCGACGTAACTGCGGAAAACACGCTGCTCAGTGTCACCGGCGAGGGGTGCTCCGGAGCCTTCCGCTACAAGCAGTTTCTGTAACAATGTAGCGTCTCTTGACTAGGGCGCCTCTACGTGAAGGCACGTCCAATGCCCACGAAGGATCTTGCCAGCGATGATGCTAACTTGTCGGCAAGTGTTCCGTTTCAGGAGGTTCCGAGGACCCGCTCTGGAGCCTGCTGCGGCTAGCAAATGAGAGTGCGAACTGGACTGTTCAGCGGCAGAATTCTAGCCGCCCCTAACAGACAGCCCTCTAAGACAATCTGCCGCAGCTCACGGGCTGTGATTCGGGCTTCAAGCGTATCATCCTCCTGTCCTTCGTCCTGTCCGATCAAAAGACCTTCCATGCCGGCTCTATCTGGGAGCATGAAATTAAAGTACTGCCCTTCATGCACGACATCGCATCGAACCTTGTACAGCAGATCCACCACTTCAAGCACGTCAAGATAGCCTTCGGAACTCGCACAGAACGCGCGTCCAAGTCGTGCCCGATGTTGCTCGGAGCAAATATCCTGAAAGAACCGTCGCACGTACTTACGTGACTGACCTTGGCCCGCAAACCCGAACACTATCTTTGCCACGGCTTCCGCAGCAATCAGATAGAACATCACGAGGAGAGCCGGTCGCCCCCTGGCCACCTCATCGATCCGATCAGCAAGCCAAAGCAGCCTGGCTGCTTGATGAATGACAATCTTCGCCTTACTCTCGTCAACAGGCAGCCTTTCAACTTCATCAATGAACGGGCCAGCGTCCCAACATTCTGGAATGCGTCTCGGAAGAACGCCGCGAAGTCGATGTTGGCAATGTGGACAGACACTGACCATCATGCCCTGCGCAAGGAATCCCGTCAAGGGAAAACTCAGCTCGGCTCTGCGCGAGAATTCGTAAAACGAGCTATCGCCGTCGACCGAGCGGCTGGTCCCTCAGCCCCGAATGGTCCGCGAGAGATCGCACGCCCGGTCAAACAGCATCCCGGTGTCGTTGCTGCAGCCGAGGAACCGCATGCCGCGCTCCTTCCAGAACGTGGCGAGCGCCGGAGTGCGCGTCTGCATTCCGGGAGCCACGCCGTGCTTGACGCAACTGTCGCGGACGGCTTCGATCGCCGCCACCATCTTTGGATGCTGAAACTCGCCCGGCACGCCGAGCGAAATGGAAAGATCCGCCGGACCGATCAAAACGGCGTCAATCCCCGGCACGGAGAGCAATTCGTCGCGGGCGTCAAGCGCCTTCTGCGTTTCAATCTGAAACACCACCAGCGTGTTGGCGTTGACGTGTTCGATGATCTGCGGGAAAGCCGGCTTCGTGTCCCAATCGATCTGCATCGCCGTGAGACCAAACCCGCGAATACCCACCGGAGGAAACTTCGCCCAGCTCACGCCACGCTCGAGCGCTTCCACCGATTCCACGCGCGGGAAGATAATTCCTTCCGCGCCGCAATCGAGTGCGCGCGCCACGAGCGAATACTGCATGTCCGCCACCCGCACGATGGGGCAAAAGTCCACGAGCGAGGCGACACGGCAAAGATCCTGTACCGTTTCGAGATCGAAGTTTCCATGCTCCGTGTCGACAAAGGCCCAGTCGAAGCCGGCGGCCTTGAGCAACTTCGGAATCTCGGCGCTGCGCAGTTGGCCGAAACCGGTGCCGAGTTGAAATTTGCCCTCGGCGAGCGCTTTCTTTACAGAGTTGATTCGCATGTGAGTATGGTTAGACGGCGAGCAGTTGGTGATCCGGACAATCCAGGCGAATATTCTCGTAAACGTGTCCGATCAAATCGACGCCGTGCCGGGCCAGGAACGGCAGTATCGTATACAGGCGCTCCTGCAGGTGCTTTTCCGGATAGAGCAGCGCTTCGAGCCATGCGGCGTCGTCGACGGAGCGGCTCTCGCGGGCCAGACTCTCACGGCCGATCTTCCGCTCCATTTTTCGAAGCTGGTACGCCATCTTGCGGCGGCTCTTCTGAAGCGCTTCAAGAAGCGTCGAGTCGAAACCGTTCATGGAAGAGGCCAGGGCGTCGAGACTCGATTCGGTCGCCGCCTTGGCCCGATTCATCGCCGAAGCCATGGCGGGCGGCACAAGCGTCGCCGCAATCCGCTGGCGCAGTTCGTCTCCGCCTTCAAACAAATCCTGAAGGCGCAATCCGTAGCGGGTGAGCAGTTTCCGGCTCCGCGCGTCGAGCAGCGTAAAGCCGCTGCGGTGCAGAACGACCGGCATATGGCCCACGATCGCCCGATAAATCGGCTGCGATTGCGCCAAATACGCAAGCTCCGCCGGACCGCCGACGTAGGCCACCGTGGGGAGCATGGAATCCTGAACCACGGGCCGCAACAATGCGTTGGGCGAGAGCTCATGCGCGCGATCCGCCAGTTCGGCAGTGGAGAACTTGCGTCCGTTCGAAAGGTAATCGTCTTCGTGACGGCGCAGCGCAAGGCGCTTTCCCTGCTCGATCAGAAACACAAGCGAGGTCGTGTCTTCCACGTGCACTTGCGCGTGATACCCGGCGGCGGCGAGTTCCGCATTGCGTTGCTTGATCTTAGCCGTAAGCTCCGGAGCGATCGCGAGCGCGCGGCCGATCGCCGGCGCCGCCAGTTCCCGGAAAGCGGGAAGCATAGGGTCGACGTAGAGCAGTCCGTAGCCCGGAAGAAGCCGTTCGAGCAGAGCGCGGAAAGCGCCTCCGAACGTCTCGCGCGGAGTGTAGGATTGGGCGGCCAGATCCGCCACTTCCTCTCCGAAGGGAAGTCCGGCGAGGGTCTCGCGCAGCAGGCCAACCGGCGGGGCCGCCAGCGGGATTCCGCCAACAGGTTGGGCGGACGAAAGGGACCCGTCAGCCTCGATCTTCACCGGACGCGATTCCGCGGAAAGCGTCCAGCAGTGGTTGATCTCGGCGAAATCATGGTCTTCGGTGGCGAGCCAGAAAATGGGAACCGCGGGCGTCCCCCGAGCGGTCAACTCGCGAGCCAGCTTCACGGCGGTCAGCGCCTTATAGATGGTGTACGCGGGTCCGGAGAACAGTCCCACCTGCTGTCCGGTAACGACAGCCACGGTCCCCGGCCGCGCCAGAAGCGCGAGCGATTCGCTCTCCGGGTTCTGCACGCGCAGGGCTGAGATGAGCGCCGCGCGGCGTTCGTCCGGCAGCGAAACCGCGGCTGCCGCGGCTTTGTAGGACTCCGCGTCGTGCGGCGAATGTTCATAGAACCGGCTGACGCGGCTGAAATGGTACGCGAAATCGGCGAACAGTTTTGTCGTGTTCGGTAAATCCGTGTACCGGAGGCAGGAACATTCCATGGAAAGGTTCGGGTAACAGTTAACAGGTTCAGGTTAACAGATGACCGGCGGACGGGGAAAGTCGAAGATTATTTTCGGCCGGCCCGGCGGGGCGATGTCATCGCAGCGGGGCTAACGGAACACGCGATCCCCAGCCATGTCGGCAGACTGGCAAAGGCGATCGTGTCCTTCGCCAGACCCGCCACAAGGAGGATGATCGATGCGGCGGCGAAACCGCCTGGCGCGGGCGGTAAAGGGGCTTCCGTATCGGCGGGTGTTTACGGCTGAAGCGCCAACATCACAGCCTGTTCAAGTTCCCGTTCCAGCGGAGTGCCGGGTTGGGCCTCTACCTTGACGGGCGCAAACAACGGGTCCGCGCGCTGTTCCGCCGCGCCCATTTCCGCGATGGACCGGAGCGCAGCCAGTAGCTCCTCGACGAACGGTGAGTCGGCCCACAAGCGCCGCGCAACGATCAGGCGCTGGATGCCATAGGCGTAGTCGTTCGCAATCCAGGAAGCGCTCTGCGGACCTCCAGGCCCGAACTTCGGCCCGAAAGTCAGCACGATCTTTTGATTCTTCTCAGGTAGCATCAGCGGCATTAGTTGATCCAGGACGGCGCCCGGCAGCGGCTCGGGAGGAGCGAGCGCGTTCCCGTTGGTGCTATATGACGAAGTGATTCCGGGCCTGAAAGTGGAAATCAAGCGGAACTCCGCTTCGACCGTCCCGGGGGCTATTGCCGCTGCGCGGTTGCTGTTGGTCCATGAGGCGAACTTCCCCATGTTGGCCTGCACTCGGAGATCGCTGCCCTCGCGCAACCCCGCGAGCGGCGCGACATTTGGAGATCCGGTATTCCCAAACCAGCGCGGGTGCTCCATGAGGATCGCATCGTCCTGTGAGGGAACGACGACTTTAAAGAAGCGAATGGCCCGCCTGGCTTTTGCGTCGTTCTTGACGGTATAATCGTAGATGAACCCACGGCTGGGGTCCTTCCCGATCGTCATGGCAACATCAGGTTCAACGACCCACCCCGGCTGATAGCGGAACGTGATTCGCGGGCCGTTTTTCTGGCCCTCCCCCAGACCCACAGGGTACGAAATTACGTATTCCTGCGTCGAAAGGTCAATGTAGACGTACTGGGTGTCAGCGAACTGTGCAGGGGGTTCCTTGCTGGCGGGGTCCCAGAGCGGAACGTCTGTTAGCGTGAGGCCCGCAGGCTGCTGCGCTGCGGCGACGGCCAGGATCGTTAGAATTGAGGCGCAGAGTTTCTGCATTATCGCAATCTCACTCGTTTTCATTTTCGCCCTCCTAGTTATAGTTCGGCCACTCGCAGTGAATATGCTGGTTCTCTTTCCCAGTGTTTTCTCTCTGGGCAATGATGGCCCCGCGATTCGTGCAATCATCAAGGAACTGATCATGCAATGCAGGGTCGTCCGGTAAAGAGTACTCCCCCAATGGTGGGTGGTTGGCGCTTCGAGCGCGCACATCCACCGCCGTGCCGTATTGGTGATTCCAGTGGCTTGGACGCCAAAGGCCTGCAATATCGAACAGACCGCCGAAGGGAAGCGCCATGTCGTTGAGCGCCATCCTGCCCTGTTCCGGGTGACGCGAGATGTAATCTTTAGTGGCATTCCAGATTCCATACGCGGCGGTGGGCTGCATCCAATGGTTGTACGAGTTGCTATTCACATGCTGCCGTGTGAATCCCACATGAATGTACTCCGGTTTCTCTTCGACCCAATAGATAGGCGTGTAGCCGACTACCCCGAGATCAAGGTTGGCGCAGGTGCTCCCTACGCAGTTCGATATGAACTCGGGATTGCCGATTGCCTGCCTTATGTCAAACGCCGAGGTTGTAGTCTCGTTGCAGTTGTTTACCGGACCGGTGGAAAGCATACAGCCCCTTTGGCCGGCTTTGATGATGATCGGCTGCGACCCGTTGATTGTCACATTGTCCAGGCGCTTGTAAAATACGCGGGGTTCCACGTATGCCTCCCGAATCCAGCTGCTGGGGATCGGGAAAGTGTGGTAGGCCGTCGTGTGGCCGTTTCCCTCCAGGTAAGCGGTTGTGAAGATGGAGGCTCCGCTGCACGTAGTTGGTCCGCCCTGCCAGTTCACGCATCCGGCATATACCCATCTCTCGGTTCCCGGACGAGTCACCGGGTAGTAGCTCTGCCCAAAGCACGCAGTAACGGGAAGAAGGCTCGCGAGCGCGAGACACATAAGCGTTTTCGTCATTGTAGCCTCATTGCCTCGTCCCCAGAATTCGTGGCTCGGCGGCGGTTCCGCCTGTCCCGTGATGCGTAAGGCGTTTTCTTTGATTGTTCCAGGTTCGCTTACCATGTTAAGAATCCCGTTTTGAGTCTTCATTCGCATTCTCAACCTTGTCGGTCCGACCCGGTGAACCCCGCAGCCCTTTGGGACGGCACAGTCCTGACTGCACGAGCCGGACCAACTTCGTCGCTTGTTGAGCCGATTCGCCGGAGATGCCCTACGGCGCCGGTTTTGAGGGAACGAGGCGTCGAGCGAGTGACCACTTACAGTCATGTGACGTGGCGGTCAGAGTCCTTGGAACTGCTCGCACCCAGCCAAATAACAGAACGTGATTCGCGGGCCGCCTTCTCGCCCTCCCCCAGACCCACCGCACAAGATTACGTGTCCTGCGTCGAAACTGGGTGTCAGGGAATTGCACAGGGAGTTCCTGGCTTGCGGGGTCCCTTCACGATCCTGATCTTCGATCACGAAACTTCCACCATCACCCCGCCGTTCAGAATCGACTTGCGGCCCGCCTCAAGGATCCGCTCGTTGTAGCTGCTGTTCGCGGGCGTCGCCATGACGCCCTCTTCATCGATCTCGAGTAAGCGCCGCTGACGGGCTTCGAGCGCGCCGCGATCGTCCACTTCCATGCACCTGCGAACAATGTATTCAACGGAACGAACCCCGTATCCGACCGGGGTCAGGCCGCTTCCGCCCAGGTCGACGTACTGGAAATAATCCGGGCTGGGTTCGGCGTAAATCGTCGCTCCGAGGTCGCGCGGGCGTTCCGTATACACGTACTGGAGGCCGCGATACTGGTCGTCGTGCGTGAGCAGCGCGCCGTTTTCCGCGCCGCGGCAGTACATGATCAGGCCCTGGGTGTTCGTGCCCGGCGCTTCATCCGGAAAGCCGATGCCGTTCTGCACGTTGAGGCACGCGCCATTGTTCCAGAGGACGCGCGCGTCGGTCCAAAGGTAGCCCTCGTTGCCGTTTGGGTATTTGTCTTTGATGCCGTAAACGCTCACCGCAACCGGGAGCAGGCCGGTAATGAAATGCACCAGGTCGACGTAGTGGCAGCCAATGTAGGTGAAAGCGTCGGAATTTTCGCAGGTACACCAGTTCTGAAAATTCGAATGGCGGTAGTACCACTTCTCGAACAGGCACGCGGCGCCGAGCTGGAACTCGCCGAACTGTCCGGCGCGGTACTTACGGCGAGCCATCAGGCTGCGGTCGTCCAGGCGCTTGTGATACTCGACACCCACGGTAAGGCCGCGCGAGAAGGCTTCCACGCGGATCTGCTCGGATTCGCGATACGTCAGCACCAGGGGCTTTACGGCGCAAACGTGCTGGCCGTGCTTGAGCGCGGTCATGATGACGTCGAAGTGCAATGGTTCGGGAACCGCGGCCACCACGATGTTGCGCGGAGGCATCTGCGCGATTACGTCGCGGTAGAGTTCGGGCTGCGAAACGTCGGGGTCGCCTCCCTCGGGAAAGGCTCGGAAACCCTGGCCCGGAAATGCCCGGCTCCAGATTTCCGCGCCGGCCAGCTTCAGGACGGTTCGCGGACGCGAGGCGCACACCGCGATCCCGCCGATCGCGCCCGCGCGCTGCATATGGAAGAGCGCCGGCAGCAACTGATCGTGCGTGATCATGCCTCCGCCGACGATGGTGACTTCAGGCTTCATGCGGCGACCACCCTTTCTTCATACAGCTTTCTTCAGACAGCTTTCATCAGACAGCTTTCATCAGACAGCGACGGCCTGCGCCACGGTTGCCTCCGCGAACGCTTCCTCGAGAGCCGAAACACTGTCCGCAATCGCAGCTTCCGTGATGACCAGGGGAGGAGAGATCTTGACCGTCGCGCCGCCGAATCCGACCGGCGAGAACATGAGCACGCCCTTTTCGACGCACTTGCGGACAACGTCGAATGCGAGGTCCGCATCCGGTTTTGTGGAGCCAGGCAATACGCACGCGACGCCGGCAACCAGGCCCTTGCCTGCAACGTTGCCAATCTGTGGAAAGCGCTCCGCTATGCGGCCTAGATGCGCATGCAGCAGATCGCCCATGCGGCGCGCGTTCTCCGTAAGGTTCTCGTTCATAATGAGATCGATGGACGCGAGCGCCGCCGCGCAGCACACGGGATTACCGGTGTGAGTGGAGGTCATGCTGCCGGAGGGATGCAGGTCCATCACGTCGGAACGGCCCGCAACGGCGGCGAGCGGAAGTGAACTCGAAATGCCTTTACCGAAGCAGGCGAGGTCCGGCACGATGCCGTAGTGTTCGAAGCCCCACATCGTGCCGCAGCGCCCGAAACCGGCTTGCACTTCGTCGCAAACGAGCAAGGCTTTGTGCCCGCTGCACCATTGGCGAAGCGCCTGCATATAGGCGCGAGGAGCAAAGGCCGCGCTGCCGCCCTGATAGGTTTCGAGAATCACGCCCGCCACGGTTTGCGGTTCCACGCCCCGGTCGTGCAGAGCGCGCTCGAACCCTTCAAACGACGTGTCCGTCGTGCGGAAACCGTCCGGGAACGGAACCTGCACGAAACCCGGATCCAGATTCACGATCCACTCCTTAAGGCCGGGAATACCGCCGGTCTGCTGCGAGCCTAGCGTGCGGCCGTGGAAGGCCTTCTCGAAGGAGACGACGACGTGCTTCTTGCGTCCGCCGGCTTTGACGCCATGCGAGCGGCAGAGCTTTATGGCGCACTCGACCGTCTCGGATCCGGTGGTAAGCAGAAACACTTTCTTCAGAGGATCGGGCAGAATGCCGGAGAGCTTCTCCACCAGCCGCGCGCGGATGTCGCTCGGGAAACAGTAATTCGTCAGCAAGTACGACTTCGCCTGATCGACGATCGCGTCCACGATCTCCTTCCGGCCGTGCCCCGCGTTCGTGATCAGCACGCCCGACGACCAATCGACCCACTGGTTTCCGTAGGCGTCCCAGACCTGAAAGCCTTCGGCGCGATGCCACACCACGGGCGGCTGTCCGCGCATGGCCACGGGCTCGTACCGATACAGCTTCTCAAGGGTCTCGACCGACTCGGGTACGGGAAAGCTGGTGACGATGCGGCGGAAAGGCGTCTCGACGCGCGGAACTTGCCGAGGCTTCAAATCAAATTCTTTGGCCATGGTTGTATGATTTCATATTATGGCAATCAGGATCGCTGGAATGTTTTTGCTTGGCGTCGTGGCCCTCAGTTCCGAACCGAAGAGCCCTGAGCCGAAGATCGCGCCGCCGAAAATGGCGAGGCCGCGCTACGCCGCCGGAGACGAGCTCATTCGCCCGGAAGGGTACCGTGAGTGGGTGTTCGTGGGATCGAGCATCGGCATGGGATACAAGGAGGGAAATCCTCCGTCGAACGCGGGTTTCCACAACATCTATATTCAGCCCGAGGCCTACCGTCAGTACGTGAAGACCGGCACGTTCCCCGACAAGACCATGCTGGTGATGGAGAAGGTAACGGCCGGGACCAACGCGTCGATCAATAAACACGGTCGGTTCGGCGCGGCGTTCGAGGGCATTGAAGCCTCCGTGAAGGACGAGCGCTTTCCCGAGAAGTGGCGCTATTACGATTTCATCGGCAAGGGCGGACCACCGCTCAAGCAAGCGAAAGCCTTTCCGAAAGACCGATGCTGGAACTGCCATTTCGAGCACGCCGCGGTGGACAACGTGTTCGTGCAGTTCTACCCGGTGCTGCGAGAGGCTCGCAGGTGAACGAACTGATTCGTCTGGCGCGCGGGGCGAAAGTGTACGACCTGGCGCAGCCCTACTACGTGGGTATGCCGCATCATCCGGTGCACCCTCCCTACTTGTTCGGCATGACGAAGAAGCACGGCGACTACATGGTGCCGGGGGGAGTGAGCTCGGCCGCCGACGGCATCGCGTTCGGCGGGCATGTGGGCACGCATATCGACGCGCTTTGCCACTTCTCGTGCGGCGGCAAGTTGCATGACGGAAGCGTGGCGGCCGAGGCGCAGTCGTATGGCGGGGGAATGGAGCGGCTTGCCGTGGATGGCGTCGCGCCCATGCTGCGGCGCGGCGTGCTGCTCGATATTGCGGGCCTGGAAGGCGTGGAGGTGCTGCCGGTGGATTTTTCGATAACGCCCGCGCATCTCGACGCAGCCGCGAAGGCGCACGGAGTTGAGCCGGGGCCCGGAGACGTGGCGATTCTGCGCACGGGCTGGGCTCAATATTGGGGTGACGCCGCGAAGTTCATCGCCGAGGTCCAGGGCCCCGGCCCTGAAATCGACGCCGCCCGATGGCTCAGTTCTCGCAGTGTGTTCGCGGCAGGGTCCGACACGGTTGCCTTTGAACTAGTGCCCGCGCGCTCGATGCCGGTGCATGTCCACCTGTTAGTTGAGCGCGGAATTCACATCGTGGAATGTTTGAATATGGAACAACTGGCTGCCGATCGCGTCTACGAATTCCTGTTTGTGGCCGCGCCGCTGCGGATTCAGGGCGGCACCGGATCACCGATCCGGCCCCTCGCCGTCGTCGCATAGATTGGCGTCCACGTGGTTTGCGCCGCGGTCCACGCCCGGCGCGAAAGCAATGCAGCGCGTCTTCATTCGGAAGCCGGAGATGCGGTTGCCGCGGATCTTGTTGCCGCGCGCGGGCGCGGGACGCTCCGCTCCGCGGCCGAGATAGATGCCTGCCCGGAGCATGTCGGGTTCACCCTGCGCGTAGTAGCAGCCGAACTTCACGGCGTTTTCGTTGCAGTGCGCCAGGTTGAGATTGCGCAGCGTGTTGCGCTCGACGACGTTCCCCGATCCGATGACGAAGATCCCACCGAACAGCGCGCCGTCGATGATGTTTTCCGCAATTGTGATGCGCTCCGATTGCATATCGGGATTGCTGTTGTTCATCACGATACCGTAATTGCCGTAAGCGTAGGCTTCGGGCGGACGCCGGTTCACGCACTCGTTGCGGAGGATTTCGCCGTCGTGAAACCCATCGAGGTCGATGCATTTCCCGTTGATCTCTTCGAAGCGATTGCCGGAGTAAACCGAGTGGTCCACATTGCCCGCGGTGTCGATTGCGACGGGAATCGCCCGATTCTCCATGTCCACATCATTTGCTGGAAAACCGATCCGGTTCCCCTGGTTGCGTTCCACTCTTACGCCCGTGGCGTGGCCCACCTGGATGGCGTCGCGCCCCAGCGTGTCGAAGCGGTTTCCGCTAATCGACCCAGGGCCGTTGCGGGGCGAGGTGTAGAGCGAGTGTGTCCAGGCGCCGTTTCCGCGGATGCGCCTAAAATCGCAGTTCACAATGTCAAACTTCGACGTCCCCTCCTCGAGAAGGATGCCACCCGTGGTATTGTTCCTGCCCTTCCGGTTACGCGAGCCGCTGTCCTCGATCCGGACGCCCTCAATGCGGACACCCTGGGAACCGCTCACGAGAATGGGAAAGTTCGCGATGTTCACGAAGCGTACGTTGTGCACGGTGAGCCCGCTCACGCGCTCGGCGAGCAATCCATTGTTCGGATAGAAGCGGACGAACGGAGTATCGTAAGGCGCGATCTCCATCGGACGCTCAAGCTCAGCGCGGTTGCCGTCGATGCTGAAGTCCGAGAATCGGATGCGAACGCCTTTGCCGCAACTGAAGACTGCGCGGCCTTTGAAATTCGAAGCGGCGCGCAACAGGGTACCCTCGCGCGCGCCCAGAATCTCGAGATCATGCGCACCATCGGGAATTTGGATTTCGCTCTCGATCTCGACGACACCCGCCGGCAGCCGTACCGTACCCGTTCCCTTGGCGACCCCGGAGCGAATTTCCGCTTCGCCGCCAAGGAGGAGCAGGAAAAGCAGAAGCAATCAAACCACCTCGATGGCGGCGGACGCGAAGGGCCTCGCGTTCAAGCTCAACTCGACGGCGTGCCGCCCCGGGCCAGCGGATTCGGGAAGCGTGAAATTCACTTCATACCGTTGCGGGAGCGGATCGGTGCGGAAGTATTCAACATCAACCGCGGGCTCGCCATCCACCGAGACGCGCAGAGTTTCGGGTGACGCGATTTCTTCGAGCACGATCTTCGCCGTGCGGCTCTCGACTAGCGGTCGCGTCATCAGCGGGCTTGGCATTAGATTAATCCCGTCGGTAATGGAGATGAGGCGTGGTACGGAGGGTCCCGAAGGAATAACTCGCATCCAGGCCGGCGGGCAAAGCGCCTTGCCGTTCCAGGAGGTTTCCACCTCCACGAGGCCGGTGCGAACGCCCGGCGGCAGCAGGATGTTCAATTGCGCGGGCTCCGTAAAGCCGAGGTAGGTCGGCGTAGCCTCAACGCCGCCTACGCGTACTTCGAGCGAGTTCAAATCGACGTCGACCGGCAAGTGCTCGATCCAGAGCGACGCGCTGCGAAAACGGCCGGACGCGGGCACGGCAAGGTCGCCGGTGCAGGTGTCGCTGATGCTCCTTATGCGCGCAACGCCGCGTTTTCGAAGCGTGGTCCACATGTACTGCGTCTCCGCGCCGTCAAGCGCGAGCAGAGCGCAATTGGCGGCGCGGGCGAATTCGGCTACCTCATCGGCGCCGATACGTACGCCGGACCAAGTCGTGTACTCCTTCGCGGATTTCGGAAGGCCGTTGATCTGGCAGCGCAGGATGCCGCCCGGCCGAAGCACGCGGACCGCTTCCCCCAGATACCGCATGACGACCTCGCGGCTGGGGATGTGCTGAAACACGGCGTAAGAATAGACGAAATCGAAGAAATCGTCCTCGAAAAGTGCGAGGTCCGTTCCGGAGGTGTGGTGAACGCGGGCGTTCGGCACGCCGCGCAGACGTTCGGCCGCAAGGCGGATCATTTCGTCCGACACGTCGATGCCGGTAATTTCCTCGAAATGCCGGCTCATCGGCTTGATCAGACGTCCGGGCCCGCACCCGATTTCAAGAGCCCGGCGCGGCTTCGCGACTCGCTTCAACTCGGTTTCGAGGCCGCGCACGACATCCGCGGCCGTGGAGAAAAACTCATCGTCGTCCTGCTCGCGGCGGCCGAACGCCACATAGTAGTTGGCGTCTTCGCGCGCCCGTCCGTTCCAGTCCAAGCGCATCCGGTCGAGGACATTTTCCATTTGCAGCTATTCTATCTTCAATGGCAATCTCACTGCCGCAGTGGAATGTGTCCGCGCCGGACGGCGCAATCGTTGGCGTAATTGGAGAAGAGGGCGGGGGCGCGGATGAGTTGTTGCGCGCGGTGGAGGGCCGCCGCATCGGCACGGCCGGCAGCCTCGATTTCTCCCCGGTTCCCGTACTCGCGCTCGACCACGCGCTCGCGCGCCGCGACGCCTTTACCCGCGCCCGCGCGGCGATTGCGCTCGGACAACTCCGTTTGGGCGGTTGCACGATTCTTCTGGCCTCGCACGAAGAAGATCTACTGCTCTCGTTGTGCGACGAGATCTGGTGGCTCGAGGGCGGAAAGATCGCGCAACGGGGCGATCCGGGAGAAGTACTGGCCTTGTACCGGCAGCACGTCGCGGCGAAAGTGAGGGCGTGGGGCGCGGAGCTGGCGGCATCCTCGAAGTTGGCGGCAAGATGGCGGCGCGGCGATGGGCGCGCGGAAATCGTAAACATCGAACTTGAGGGCGAACCGGCGGGGGAGAACGGCCGGCCGACACTCGTTTGGACGAGCGGTGAGGAAGCCGCCATCCGCGTGACCGTGCGTTTTCGGGAAGCGGTCGCGGACCCCGTGGTGGGCATCCTGATCCGCACTCGCGTCGGCTTGAATGTTTACGGCACGAACACGGAATTGGAGAGGCTTCCGCTCGGTCCCTGCGTGGCGGGCGAGAGCCTGCGCGTGAGCTTCGTGTTTCGCTGCGACCTCTGCCCGCAAGAGTACACGCTCACCGCCGCTTCGCACGATCCCGACGGAGTTTGGCACGATTGGCAGGAGGACGCCGTGGCGTTCTCCGTGGCCGATTCGCGATACACGGCTGGCGTGGCGAATCTGCGGGCGCGGGTGTCGGTGCAGCGGGGCGCCTGAGAGAAAATCCAGGGAAGATGGCACTACCGATATTGATAGGGTGGGGTAGACCATCGGTTTTCGTGGTCTGCCTGCCGTAGTGAAACCATCTATGGTCTTTTACCGCAGACGGCTGCCTCATTGGGTTCCGGATGACGCCGCCGTCTCTGTGACGCGGCGCCTCGCTGGCTCCTACCCCCCGGATCCCGTCGTTCAACGAGAGGAGTTACAGGACTGGCGGGTCGCCAGTGTCATTGTTGACGCTCTTCGGTATGGCGAGTCAGTCCGCCAGTTCTACCACCTCTACGCGTGGGTCATTATGCCGAACCACGTTCATGTGATCTTCCAACCGCGGATTGCAATGTCGAGCATCATGCGGCAGGACGAGTCGTTCGACCATTGGGTTCGCTCTCCGGCAGAACTCCGGAATCTGATCGCTTATGTCGAAAATAATCCGGTCAGGGCTGGCTTAGCTTATGCCCCGTGCCAGTGGCCTTGGTCGAGCGCCGGGCTCATGGCAGACGACAAAAATCGATGTCGCGGTAGGGATGCAAGTTACCCCGCACCCCCCGCACAGATCCGTACAAGCGCGATTGACGCATACGGCTCTTACCTTGGATGGATAACGGCAAAGCGCTGCTCCGGGTAAGGATGCACCACCCTGGGACGAG
>CAMDED010000137.1 GCA_945893365.1 Candidatus Sulfopaludibacter sp. SbA3
GTATTGATAGATCGCGAGGCTACGGAACTCCAACGGCAACAGTTTCCGGACTCCGTCGTAAGCAACCGTCGCGAGCGTGGTCGATTCCACGGCGGTGACAGGCATGCGATGGCCTCCTTGTGGAGCTTTCGCCACAAAAGCAGAATAGCGCAGAAACGTTATTAAATGAACAGTATTTGGGCTAGGCCGCGACGCCCTATCGGGTTGGATTCTTCTTCCGCTCGTCACAGTGCGGGCGCTACTTGACGATCCGGAAGCGGCGCTCTCGGAGTGGCGGACTTCAAGGCCTCATGGGATCGAATCGCGCTGCGGTACAATGGCAGGCTAGGTTCGTCAGACGGAGGAATTTGGTGGCGATCGTTATTTCAGCCTTGCGCGTCTATAGTTACCTGGTGCATCTGCCGCTCGCGCTTTTCCTGCTTGGCGTGTCCCTTGTTTCGATGTTCGGTGTTTCGCACACCCTGCAGACATCCCTGCTTCCCTGGGATGGCAGGACTCTCCGGATCTGGTTGTTTTGGAGTTCGCTCTGCGGTCTGGCGTCCCTGGCGCTCGCGGTGGCGGGCAGGGTCCGGTTCTTCTTCGCACTTTGGGCTACCGCCGTACTGGCGATGCTCTTTCGCGGCTTTTTTCTCACGAGTCACACGTTCGCGGACCGCGCGGACTTCATGAACGGCGTCTGGGTCACCCTGGCGTTGTTTGTCGCGGCCATCGCGGCGTGGCTCCCGCCGCGCAAACGGTAGTTCTCCGGCCTAGCTCCACAGACGGTCGTGGGAGCGCTCTTTGTTCCATTCAGGCGTCGGCTCGAAGTACCCGGGCTCAAGCAGGTGCTGCTTCACCACTTCATCGTTAAGCGTCACGCCCAGGCCGGGTCCGTTCGGCACGGGGATGTAGCCTTTCCGGACGATTGGTTTTGAAACTCCGTTCACCAGATCGTCCCACCAGGGCACGTCGACCGAATGGTTCTCGAGTGCCAGGAAGTTCTCAGTCGCGGCTGCGCAGTGGACATTTGCCATCGCCGACACAGGCGTTCCCGCGAAGTGCATCGCCATCGCGACTCCATGCTCCTGGATGCCGTCGCCGATCTTCTTGGTTTCCAGAATGCCGCCGGAAGTTGCCAAATCCGGGTGTAGGATGTCGACGGCATGGGCGCGCGCCAGTTCGAGGAACGGTTCCTTCAGGTAGATATCTTCACCGGTCAGCGTCGGAATGTCGATCGCATCCGTGATCTTCTTCCAGAGATCCGTGTACTGCCACGGGATCATGTCTTCCATCCATGCCATGTTGTATTTCTGCAGCGCCTTTCCAAGCTTGATGCACGAATTGAGGCCGATATGCCCGAAATGGTCGGCTGCAAGCGGAACATCCATTCCGATCTGCTCGCGGATGGCGCCCACGTAGTCCGCCATCATCGCGACGCCCTTGTCCGTGATCTCGATTCCGGTGAACATGTGCTGCGTATTGGACGCTTCGCGGCCCGTGAGGCCGAGCGGTTGCGTGAGAGTCCCCGGCGTCCCTTCCAGCAGGTCGATGCCAAGGTCCATCTTGAGAAACGTAAAGCCTTGATCGCGGCGAAGCTTCAGACGTTGGCCGTACACTTTCGGGTCGTGCGATTCCGTGGTATCCGCATAGCACCTGATTACGTCGCGGAACTTTCCGCCGAGCATTTGGTAAACCGGGACGTTGTACGCTTTGCCCGCGAGATCCCAGAGCGCCATCTCGACTCCACATACGCCGCCGGCCTGCCTCGCGTGAAAGCCGAACTGCTTGATCTTTCTAAAAACCTTGTCCACGTTGCAGGGGTTTTCCCCCAGAAGGCGGCTCTTCAGCATCAGGGCGAAGGTCTTGCTTGCGCCATCGCGAACTTCGCCCAGCCCGTAGATGCCCTGATTCGTATCGATGCGGATGAGCGGGCATGTCATGGGCGCCCGGGCCACGGTGGCGACGCGCAGGTCCGTAATTTTCAGGTCCGACGGTTTGGAATTCGTGTTGGTGTTCTGGACGGCGGCGTCCAGCGTTTCATTCGTCCAGAAAGAAGCGCCAAGGAGGCCGGCCGCCCCGCCAAGGAAGCGGCGTCTTTCGATGCTAACCGGCGATTGCATGAGATGATCTCCTACGGGCATGATATTCTGTCTAGTTGCGTATTCCAAGCCCCACCTGCCCTTGAAGGAGGTTTAATAACGATGAGAGTTGGAGTCTTCACCGCGCTTCTGGCGCAGCAGTCCCTAGACCAGGTTCTGGAAAGATTGAAGAGCCTTGGCGTCGATACCGTGGAATTGGGAACCGGGAACTATCCGGGCGACCCGCACTGCAAGCTCTCGATGCTTCAGAACAAGACGGAGATGAAGGAGTTCAAGCGGAAGATCGCGGATAACGGCTTTTCGATCAGCGCCCTGAGCTGCCACGGCAACCCGCTGCATCCC
This sequence comes from Candidatus Sulfopaludibacter sp. SbA3, assembly GCA_945893365.1. Lineage (GTDB taxonomy): Bacteria > Acidobacteriota > Terriglobia > Bryobacterales > Bryobacteraceae > SYKU01. The sequence goes on from CAMDED010000137.1 coordinate 2,421, forward strand.
GATTCGGAGCGCGCCAAGCATGATCAGGACGTGAGCCAGAAGACCATCCTGCTGGCCGAGAAGTTAGGCGTGCCGGTCGTCATCGACTTCTCCGGCTGCCCGGGAGACTCGGACAACGCGAAGTATCCGAACTGGGTGACTTGCCCGTGGCCGCCCGAATACCTCGACGTGTTGAAGTGGCAGTGGGAAAAAAAGGTCATCCCATATTGGACGAAGCGCGCGAAATTTGCGGCCGACCATGGTGTGAAGGTCGCGATCGAGATGCACCCCGGATTCGTCTGCTACAGCCCGGAGACCATGCTGAAGCTGCGCGAAGTCGCCGGTCCCTCGATCGGCTGCAACTACGATCCAAGCCATATGTTCTGGCAGGGCATCGACCCCATCGCGGCAATCCGGGTGCTGGGAGACTCCATTTTCCACGTTCATGCGAAGGATACCCAGATCTACGACCGGAACCTGCCGAAGACCGGCGTCCTCGACACCAAGTTGTACACCGATGAGCGGAATCGCGCGTGGATTTTCCGCACTTGCGGCTACGGCCACGACGCCGGATGGTGGAAAGAGTTCGCCTCCACTCTGCGCATGTTCGGTTACGACTACGTGCTCTCGATCGAGCACGAAGACACGATCCTGTCGCCCGGCGAGGGCCTGACGAAGGCGATCTCTTTCCTCAACGGCGTGGTGATGAAAGAAGAGCCCGCGGCGCCCTGGTGGGTGTGAGGCCGCGTCCTTTCGCGGGCGCCTGGAATTCCGGCGATTGCCGCCGCAAAGCGCCAAACGCCGGGTGTGGGCGGATTGAAGTCCGGTTTTGACGCCATCGTGTCGATACTCGCAAACTGATCGCCCGGCGTGAAGCGAGTCTGGCCGCGAAGCCGGAACATCCAACTTTGGAAGTTGTTGTACACACCCGCGCGGAGCCGCATAGTCAACCAGGTGTGGAGTACGGACATCACCTGCATCCGGATGAGTGACGGATTTGTGTGCCTGATGGCCGTGATGGACTGGTTCAGCCGTTACGTGCCGAGTTGGTCGCTGCCGTTGACGATGGAGGTGGACTTCTGCGTGGAGGCGTTGAAGCGGGCGCTACGGCGTGGGCGGCCGGAGATCTTCAACAGCGACCAAGGCTCGCGGTTCACGAGCGAGAAGTTCAGCGGGGAGTTGGAGACGCGAGGCATCGCGATGCGGAGGGACGGGCGGGGGCGCTGTTTCGACAATATCTTCATGGAACGGCAGTGGCGCTCCCTGAAGTACGAAGAGATCTACATGAAGGAGTATTGGCTGGCGCCGGAGGCGCGAGGGGGAATCTGGAACTGGCTCCGGTACTACACAGGAGAGGCCGCATCGGAGCCTTGGCGATAAACCACCGGCAGCGGTGTTCCAGGGAACTGAAGGGCGATGGCGGAAAAGCTGCAAAGCCAAGAAATGCTGGACTCCCTCCGCCCCTACCGGGCGTCGGTCGCTTATGGAAATGGCCAGCCGCTTGTCGACCTTCGGTCGCCGGCGCGCCGGATGGTTTTGGTTCACAGTTGGAAGACCTGTCGATTCGTAACTCAAACAAGCCCAAGCCCAAAATGGTCTTGACTTTGGCGTCCACCATACTGGGACCGCGGGCGCCCGCATTTCGAAGGCCCCCGCATCCTGGATTTTCGCGTATTCCGCGTCGAGTGCCGCTGATCGGGCAATTGCGCAAGAGGCTGGGCACGGTCTCCAGCTTATGTGGTATAAGAATCCTTGCGCAGTTTCAGAATTGAAATCGCCTGATTACTTGTCGAATTGTGTGCTTCATGTCCCTCCTTTCCACAACCAGCGCGGGTGATCTCTTCGTTTTTCAGCCGGGAGGCCTCGGCGATGTCGTCCTCACGGCGCAACTAGTTGGAGCGCTAAAGCGCGTTTGTCCGGGAAAGGAGAATCATTTTGGGCCTCGATTCTTCGTTGCGTGGTCTTCCCGGACTGTTCCCCCTTCCGCCCGATGAAGTTGTTCCGCTGAATCTAGAGCCATTCCTGTGGCCCACCGCCGGTCCGGATCTTTTCAATGCCCTGCGCGCGGTTTGTGAACACCTTGCGCCTTACAAAGTGGCGGCCTTTATTGGGGCGGCGTACCTCCCTCGCTGGTCCAGCCTCTTTGTGGCAGCGGCGCTCAGGCCACAAAGAGTGATAATGAGTTCCACGGTTTCAATCGACGACCGGTTTATTCTAGGCGCGGCTCTAACCGAGCTTGGCCTCCAGGAGCCGGCTGTGTCGGTTCCCGGTTTACCGCTAGGGCTGTCGGAACCGGAGCGTTATCGTGTTCTGATGGAATTCGCGATGGGATTTGCCGTCAAGGAGTTGGCGTGGTCAGTGCCCGGTTCCGCCGACGCCGACGCGCTTGACTGGCTCAACTCGGGCAAAATCGAGCCGGGGCGGTACATCCTGTGCTTTCCCTTTGCGAGCCCAAGCGTGGCGTTTAGGTATTGGCCGGTTGAGCGCTTTGTTGGAGTCTTGAATCAAATCGCCGCCGAAGAAGAGCTTTCGGTAGTTCTTGGCGGATCCGGGGCGGAGCAACACAACCTGCGCGGTGTAGCCGCGCGACTGGAGGTACCGGTCAAGGTATTCGCCGGCACGCCCTCGGATTTCCCCTTGCTTTGCGGGATCGTTGCGCATGCCAAGGCTTTTCTAGGCAACGACACCGGGCTTTCGCACTTAGCTCAGGCGCTCATGATTCCGGGAGTGGTGGTATTTGGTGGCGGCACCTGGCCCGTGTATCGCCCCTGGAGCCCAGGCGTGACGGGAATCAATCACTCCCTTCCCTGCTACCAATGCAATTGGGACTGCCTTTTTGAGCACGCGTTTTGCGTGGATCGCGTTTCGGAGACCATCGTTTCCGAACAACTCCGCGCGACCCTCCAATCTCCGCCAGCCGAGGCCAGGGTACTAGATACGTCAATTCCAGGCGATGCCACGCACGATCTGATTCGCCGAGCCAATGTCCGGTATCGAACGATCACGCGCGACTTCAACCAGATGGCGACCGAGCTGATTCGGAACCAAGCTGAGGTTCAAAATAGAGGTGGCGCACTCGAAAGAGTTAGCCGCGAGCTGGTCCTGGTTCGCGCTGAAGCGGACAAACGCGCCTGCGCAATGGAAGCCATGAACCTCGAACTCTCCGCCGTTCATGCCGAAGCCGAACATCGAGCTCAAGCCTTGGAGAAGATGCATCGCGAACTCTTCGCCGTTCGCGCCGAAGCCGAACATCGAGCTCAAGCTTTGGAGGAGATGCATCGCGAAATGGAATCGGTCTACAGGCAGGCGGATGAACGCGCCCGCGCGCTGGAAGCCATGAACCTCGAACTCTCCACCGTTCGCGCCGAAGCCGAACGTCGAGCTCAGACCCTGGAGGAGATGCACCACGAGCTTGTATCAAACCGCAGCCAAGTGGCCCAACGCGCCCGCACACTCGCGGGAGTCAGTTTCGCAGTCGCGGGCTTCGCGAAGCTACGCGACGCGCTCAGGTCTTGGAACAGGTGAGCCCGGGTTCGTCCCTTCGAATTCTCAAGCGGAGGAGAGAAATCGAAGCTCAGACGAGGTTCGCGCCGAACGACGCACTTTAGGAGACGAATGGCATACGGGTCTTTTTATCGCCCGCGATCGTGAATCTGAAAGGCGTGAATAGGATATTCCCGTAGCTGTCCGCTTATCATGGAAGCCCGTCCAATCCGTATGGTCGGCAGCGCCGCGAACTACCTCTCCCTGCTAAGCCCCAACGCACGGATCCGCTTGTGCAGGTTCGTCCGTTCCATGTTCAGGGCGCGCGCCGCGCTCGACACGTTCCAGCTCGTTTCCTCAAGCGCCCGCAGAATGTGCTCGCGCTCGGCCGATTCCCGCGCATCCTGCACGCTCGATCGCGGCTGCGAATCTCTCGCCGCCCGAATCTCCGCCGGAATCGATTCCACCGTCAGCAACTCGCCGGGCGTGAGGATCGCCATCCGCTCAATCGAGTTCCGCAGCTCCCGCGCATTGCCCGGCCAGGAGTAGCCTTCGAAGATGGGGAACACCTCCTCCGCCAGAGTCTTCTTCTTGAAGTTGTTGCGCGAGCAGAATTCTTCGAGGAAGTATTCGCTGAGCGGGCGCAGGTCCGGCGGGCGTTCGCGAAGCGCCGGCACGCGAATCGGGACCACGTTTAGACGGTAATAGAGATCCTCGCGGAACTTGCCCTGCGAAACCAGCGATTGAAGGTCGCGGTTGGTCGCCGAAACCACCCGTACGGAGACGCGCACAGTTTGCTCGCCGCCCACGCGGTGAAACTCGCCTTCCTGCAACACGCGCAGCAGCTTCGCCTGGGACGCCGCATGGAGATCGCCCACTTCGTCGAGAAACAGCGTGCCGCCGTCCGCCAGTTCGAACTTGCCGCGCCGCGCGGAGGTTGCACCCGTGAATGCGCCTTTCTCGTGTCCGAAGAGTTCGCTTTCCAGCAGTTCCGTGGGAATCGCCGCGCAGTTCACCTTTACGAACGGTCCGGAGGCAAACGGACTCGATTGATGAATGTGCGCGGCAAGCAGCTCCTTGCCCGTTCCGGATTCGCCGATGAGCAGCACCCGCGCATCCGAACGCGCCGCCATCCAAGCCTGTTCGACGGCGCGCAGATACGCGGCGCTCGATCCGATCATCTTCGGGCCGCCGCCCACCAGCTCGCGGAGCCGCTCGTTTTCCTCGCGCAGGCTCACCTGTTCAAGCGCGTTCTTGAGGGATAGGAGCACCTTGTCGCGCCCCAGCGGCTTTTCGAGAAAATCGAAGGCGCCCGCGCGCGTGGCCTCGACGGCGTCGGCAATCGTTCCATGGCCGGAAATCATCACCACCGGGGCGCGGTTGTCGTTCTGGCGGAGACCGCGAAGGAGGTCGATCCCGTTGCCGTCCGGCAGACGGACGTCGAAAAGGAAGGCATCGGCGCGGCGCGAATCGGAATGCGCCCTGAACTCCGCGGCCGACTTGCACGTGGTCACCTGGTAGCCCTCGCGCTCCAGAATCAGCCGCAGCGAGCGCCCGATATTCTCTTCGTCATCCACGATCAGAATGCGCTTCATTGAACTCCTGGTGAGGCTGATTTTGCGCGGGGGCGGGGAGCGCAATGCGAAATGCGGCCCCGCCGATTTCACCCTTGATGTGCACGATATCACCTCGGCAGAGCAGCGCGCTACGGCGCGCGATGGAGAGCCCCAGTCCCATGCCGCGCTTCTTGAACGAAATCGTGGGCTGGAAGAGAGACTTGCGCGCCTGCTCGCTCAGGCCCGGACCGGAATCGTGTACTTCGATGACGGCTCCCGTCTCCGAGCCGGCCGTGGTCACAAGCACCCGGCCGCCCGGCCCGGCCGCCTCCGCCGCATTCTGCACCAGATTGGTCAGAATGCCCTTTACCAGGTCTTCGTCCGCCCACGCCAGCGGACGGCCTTCGCTTAGGTGGACATCGTACAGAACCTCCGGGTTGCCGGTCCGCAAGAACGCCACGCGGTCTTCCACCAGGGAATTGACGTCGAGCGCCACCGGCCGTACGGAAGGCTCGGACGAGAACTCCGAGAAGGCGCGCACCCGCCGTTCCAGCGCTTCCACTTCATCGACTACGATCTGCGCGGCCTGCTCCAGAAACTCCCGGTCGCTCTCGGAATGCCGCGCCAGCATCTCTTCCACAGTCAGTCGGATGGGCGTGAGCGAGTTCTTCACCTCATGCGCCATCTTTCGCGCTAGCGCCTGCCAGGTGGCCACCTGAGTCAGGTAGACCAGGCGCTCCCGGCTTTGCTCAAGCTGCTCGGCCATATGATTGAAGGCCCAGATCGCGTGACCCACTTCGTCGTCGCGGCTGGTTTGGACGCGCGTGCCGAAGTTGCCCGCGGTCAGCTCGGCAAGACCCGCCGTCAATTGCTGGATCGGGCGGCTGATCCGGAACGCCATGTACATCAGCAGACCGAGCGAGACCATCCAGAAAGACGCGGCCGTCAGGACATAGGTGAGCGTGAAGCCGCGCCGCAAGTCGCGGGCCTGGCTTTCCTCGACGAACCTGCGTGCCTCCCGGATCTGCTCTCCAATCCGGTCCAGGTCGATCCCGATCGGAGCGGAATGCACCAGAACCTCATTCCCGCGCCGGATCAGATAATCCAGCCGGTCCCCTGTAAGATTGAAGCGCTCGCGCTCTCCGCTCGCAATGAACTCGCGAAGCCGCTCCGGAGCTCCTCGAAGCGGGAAGCGGGCGGGCTTGACGTTGCCACTCGCCGCGTTGCTTTTCAATTCCTCGCGGGCCCGCTGATAATACGCCCGTCCAGTCTGTTCGAGCGACTTCGAGACTTCGTCGAGCTCCCGAGTGGAGGAGTAACTGAGGCTCCGTTCAAGCAGGGAGGCGGTGACCCAGAGGGTCGCGCTCAAGGGCGCGAGCGTCGCCGCAAGAAAGATCAGAATGAGCCGGTTGCGAAGTCTGTTCACGGCCGCCTGGCCTCAGTGGGACAGGCCTCCCGGCCTGTCATTCCGGCAATCGGTAGGTTCTCTGCCGCCGCCAGGCTTTCACGCGCTTCACGACTTCGCCGCCTCCCGATTCCGATCGTAGTATTCATCCTGCCAGAACGGCTGGCCTGTGCGCCCCGGGCCGGACAGACATCCGGCCTCGGCACGCCGACCGCACGTTCATCCTCTAGCCCTCGCGAATAAGGCGGCGCCCCCGGGCTGGCCGTGGGGCAATTGGCGTTCGCAGCAGGTCAAGTCGTATTTGTAACACGAAGAAGAGTCGCGATAGGGATGCCGGCGCCTGGCAGGCGCCCCCGGACAGATCCGTGCGGGTGCGTCGAACGCCCGGTTCAACGTTTCCACATCACCCGGCGGCGCGGTTACGCCATCCGCGGATGCCGGCTTATGTAAACCTTTTCCCGTTACCCGCCGATTATTGAAACATGCAGGAGAGAAGGCTGAATATCCGGATGATCTGCGCCGACCTGCTACAGGTGGGCTTTGGCGACGAGAATGGAAACATTGTCTGGTCGGCCGCCATCCTCGAGGACCTTTCTCCTTCCGGAGCTTGTATTCAGTTCGAATGCCACGTCCCCGTCGGATCCCGCGTTGCAATCGCCCATCCCAAAGGCGAGCTGCGTGGCGTAGTCAAGTACTGCACTTTCTGGGAAATCGGATACTACGTCGGCCTTCAGTTCGATGAAGGCTGCGAATGGTCGTCCGAGCACTTTCTGCCGGAGAACCGCCTCGACCTGGAGCAGTTGATGGGCGAATCCGCAGCGGGAAAACGCGCGAAGGCCAGGCTGACCTAACGTCCGCCATCCTTACTTTTCAGACTGCGGCCGCCGCGGTGTCGAAACCGTGCTGCTTCCGGTGATGCGGGCCATCGTATACTTTCGACGATTTGAATAGCTCGTGCCGCCCGTCCGTAGCCTGTTCCTTCACGCGCGCGACCAGTGTCTTGCGCTCTCCGCTCTCCATTTGCTTCCCGCGCGCGAGCGACACGTTTTGCTTCAACTGCTGCATGCTGATGATCCCCATCACTTGCGACGCGACGGGTGAGCTCAGGCAGAACCTGTAGCATTCCTCCACTGTGGCGAGCTTGTTCTCGGGAATCCGGCCCTGCGTCGCGCCGCCGGCCAGACCTTTCATTCCGATAATGCCCACGTTTTTCTTCAAACATTCAGGCACAACTTCGTTCTGAAAGCTGCGGTAATGCGCGTCGAGCACGTTGATCGGCATCTGCGCCGTGTCCCAGGCATACGGCTTCGCCAGCATCTTGAGGTGAATCCGGGGGTCCTTGTGCCCGGTAAACCCGATAAAGCGCACTTTCCCGGCTTTCTGCGCTTCAAGCGCGGCCTTGAGACCGCCTTTGTCGAACACCCAGTCGGGATCGTTGTCATACACCATTTCGTGGAACTGCCACAAGTCCAGATGATCCGTCTTCAGCCGGCGCAGGCTTTCGTCCAGATTCTTCAGGGAGCCCTTGTAGTCGCGCTCGCAGTTCTTCGTCATAAGGAAGACTTTCTTCCGGCGGCCGTCCATGGCGAGCGCTTTCCCCATCACTTCTTCGGAATGCCCGTCGTGGTAGTCCCATGCATTGTCGAAGAAATCGATTCCCTCGTCGATCGCCGCGTGCATGATCCGGATGGCCTCGTTGTCGTCTTTCACCGATCCGATGTGCCATCCGCCAAGACAGACGATCGAGACGCGCTGTCCCGTTTTTCCAAGGACACGCGTCGGCATTCCCGTGGCCGTGGCGCTTTTCGTCTGAGCGAGAACTCGCCTGGCAAGCGCGGCGGCGGAAACAACCGCGGCCCCGGACTGCATGAAATCTCTTCGCGAAGTGGATACCTTCATCTCGACATCCTCCTTAACTTGAAGTATCCTACCACGCAGGAGGACCGAATGAACAAGAATTGCACGCGCCGCCGCGCCGTCAAGGTTTTGGGCGGAACCCTGGCCGCCGCGAGCCGGTTACCGTTAACAGCGCAAGTCTCCTCGAAATCGGAGCGGACCAAGCTCTCGATGCCTGGACTCTATCGCGGCCGCGTCGTCGCCGTGGAACATCCCGGCTCAATCGTCTCGGGCACATTCAAGGCGGATCCGATTCGTCAGATGATGCTCAAAGGGATGGCGTCGCTCACCGGCGCGAGCGGCCCGGACGCCTGGAAGCAGTTCTTCGAGCCAGGAGACGTCGTGGGCATCAAGGTGAATCCGGTCGGACAGCCGCACGTCATCTCTTCTCCGGAGGTGCTGAACGAGATCATCGCGGGCATCCGTTCTGCCGGTGTGGCAGCAAAGGATATCGTCGTATACGATCGCTACCGCGCGCAGTTCTTCAAGGCCGGTTTCGACAAGTGGCTCCCCCAGGGGGTTCGCACCGCCAATGCCGCGGAGGATTACGAGACCGTGCAGCAGTCCATGACGGGTTACGACCCCGAGCACTACATGGACATGGCGCTCGTGCAGCCCGGCTACGAGTTGACCAACCTCGCCGCGCGGCGCTCCTACGCGGCCGAGTTCATCACGAAGAAAGTGAACAAGCTTGTGAATCTGGCGGTTTTGAAAGATCACCAGTCCGCGGGAGTCACGCTCGCGCTGAAGAATCTGTCGCACGGCCTGGTGAACAACGTGAACCGCAGCCACTTCACGACCACGGCGAATTCCTGCGGCGCATTTATTCCGGCCGTGGTTTCGATGCCGGTGATCCGAAACAAGGCCGTGTTGCACGTGCTCGACGGCGTCAAGGCCCTGTATCACGGCGGCCCCGGCGCGCGGCCGCAGTTTGTTTGGGATCATCACACGATTTACTTCGCGACGGACCCGGTAGCGCTCGACCGCGTCGGATGGGGCGCGATCGACGAGAAGCGGGTCGCGGTGGGCATGTCGAAAATCGCCGACGACCGTCCGGACAAATTCAGCACCTTCCAAAGCCGCCAGCCGGAACATGTCGAGCTTGCGGGAGCGATGGGTCTTGGCGAGTTCGATCTGAAGAAAATCGACCTGCGGCGCTTGAAGCTGGCGTAAGGCCGTGGGGCGGACCATCGCCTTTCGTGGTCTGCCGCGAGCGCATCATTCGTAACGCAGAGCCACAATCGGGTCGACCTTCGTCGCCCGGTAAGCGGGGATCGCACAGGCGAGCAGCGCCACAGAGGCGAGGATTGCGGCGACCGCACCGATCGTCACCGGATCCCGCGCGCCCACGCCGAACAGCAGACTGGCGAACAGTTTCGACAGACCCAGCGCTCCGCCCAGTCCGATGACGAGACCAATGCCTGTCAGGAGCATTCCGCCACGCAGAATCAGCTTCAACAGATCTCCGGCTGTCGCGCCGAGAGCCGCGCGGATGCCGATCTCATGCGTGCGCTGCGCCACGGAATAGGAGATAACCCCGTAGATTCCGATCGCCGCAAGCAGCATCGCGATCCCGGCGAATACGCTGAGCAGTATCGACCGGAGCTGGTTTGAAGCCGCCGACTCGGTCTTGATCCGTTCGAGCGTCTTCATCTCGTTCAGAGTCTGGTCCTTGTTGATCGCGTACACGGCTTTCCGAATCGCCGACTCCATACTCGCCGGATTCATCGCGGTCTTCACGACGATTGCCTGGAAATACACCGGGCTCTGTTCGTTGGTCACGTAAACGCCCGGGTTGTCGCCCGTGTCTTCGAGGCTGCTGACCTTTTCGTCGGCGACCACACCCACAATTTCCCAGGCGATTTCCGGACCCAACTGCGACTTGCCTGGAATGATTTCCTGAATCAGGATTCGCTTCCCCAACGGCTCCTGATTCGTGAAGAATTTCTTCGCCATGGTTTCGTTGATCAAGGTGACCGGCGGCGATCCCTTCACATCGCGGGCGCTAAGCGCACGGCCCTTGCGAAGCGTCATGCCGAGCGTGCGGAAGTAGGTGGGGCTTACCATCTTGAAAAAGCAAGCCCTGCGGTTGGCGCGGTCGACCAGCGGCTGATCGGCAATCTGAAAGGGCATGCCGTAGCCCCAGCCTCGCAAGGGCAGTGCCGACGTAAGAGCGGCGCTGCGCACTCCGGGAAGCGCTTCGACGGCGCTCGTAATTTCCCGAAGATAGCTGTTTAGCTGCTCCGGCGTTGTGAATCGCTTCTCCGCGATCGGCAGCTCCGCCGTCAGCACATTGGTCGAATCGAATCCGGGATCGACCTGATGCATTTGGAAGAAGCTCCGGATCAGCAAACCGGCGCCGGTGAGCAGCACGAACGCGAGGGCCATTTCCGCTATCACCAGAGCGCTTCGAACTCTGTGCCGCGCTCCGCCGGAGCTCGATCCGCGCCCCCCCTCCTTCATGGAGCCGGCAAGGTCCGGGCGGGTCGCCATGATGGCGGGGGCGAGCCCAAACACGATGCCCGTGAGTATGGACAGCAGCAGTGTGAACAGCAGCACCCGGATATCCATTACAATGTTTGCTTCCCGCGGCAGCGAGAACGGCGGGATGGCCGCCTTCAGCGCGGCCATTGTCGCGTACCCGACGCCCAAGCCCAGCGCGCCGCCGATAACGGACAAGAGCACGTTCTCAGTGAGAAATTGCCGTACCAGCCGCCATCGTCCCGCGCCGAGCGAGGAGCGTATCGCGACCTCCCGTTCTCTCGCCGTGCCCCGTGCGAGCGAAAGGTTCGCCAGGTTCGCGCAGCCGATCAGCAGAACCATGCCCACCGCCGCCAGAAGCATGTACAGAGATCGCCGCATTTGGTCGCCCACAATGGATTCGGAAAAAAGATCGATCTGTACTCCCCAACCCTTGTTGGAATCCGGGTAGTCCTTCGCGATTCGCGCGCCGATCGCGTCCATTTGCGCGCGCGCCTGTTCGATGCTGACGCCGCGCTTGAGTCTGGCGAAGGAGCCGAACCAGTGGAAGTTGCGCGTCATGTTCTGCGGCTCGAACGCGAGCGGACGCCAGATCTGGGTGAACCCGCGGTCGTACATGCTTCCCTCCGGCAGTATTCCGATCACCGTGGTGGGCTGGCCATCGAGGAGAATCGTACTCCCCACAATCTTTGGATCCGCGCCGAACTGGGAGGCCCAGAGCGTATGCGTGAGAATCGCCACTCCGTCTTTCCCCACCTGATCCTCGCCGTCGACGAACGTCCTGCCATGCGCCGGCTTGATGGGGAAAATATCGAAGTAGTGAGCGGAAACTTTCGATCCGCGCAACCGCACGGGTTCGGCGACTCCAGTCAGCGTCACCGAGCCGCCGGTTTGCGCCGCCATGTAGTCGAAAACCTTGTTGTCCTTCTGCCAGTCAAGAAAATTCAGCGTGGAAATCCCGTTTCTGCCGCCGCCGGGAGGCTTCTCGAGTACCCGCACGATCCGGTCCGGCTCCGTGTAGGGAAGGGGCTTCAGCAGCACGCTGTCCACAAAACTGAAAATGGCGGTGTTCGCCCCGATGCCGATCGCGAGCGTCGCGATCGCGACTATCGTGAAGCCTGGGCTTTTTGAAAGAGAGCGGAATCCGAATCGCACATCCTGAAGCAGTTCTTTCACAATGGATCCTCCAACGGACCTAAGGCTCGTCGGGAAATACCTGTTCCACTTTTGCCAATCGCAACAGTTGTTTCATTCCGAGTCCCAAGGGAGTAGACTCCCAATGTACGCAAGAGTTAGGCGTTTCGTTCCCCAGCCTCAATCGTGCCGCAGCGCCCGCGCCGGATCCATGTTGGCCGCCCGGCGCGAGGGCTGCCACGCCGCCGCCAAAGACACGCAGATCAGGAAGGCGAACACGGCGGCGAAATTCACCGTGTCCCCCGGCTTCACGCCAAAAAGCATCGGTTCCAGCTGCGCGCCCGCCGCCAAGGCCAGCGTCAGTCCCAGCGCCGCCCCCAGCAGCGTCCACTTCGCCGTGTGTCCAAGCACCATGGAGACGATGTTGCCGCGCGTCGCTCCCAAAGCCATGCGCACCCCGATTTCGACCGACCGCTGGGCCACCAGAAACGAGATGACGCCGTACTGTCCCACTGCCGCCAGAGCCACGCCCACGGCCGCGAACAGGCAGAGCAGCAGGCCTTCGAAGCGCGGGCGGTCCAGATGGACTCCCAGATTCCGCTCCATCGTGGAGAGCGTGATGGGAAGCGCCGGATCGATCCGCGCGACCTCCGCCTGCACCAACTGGGCCAGACCCGCCGCGTCCGCCTCCGTCCGCAGCAGAATGTGCCCCCGCCTGCGCCCCGCTTCCGTGCCTGTTCGCCAGGGGGAGTAATATTCGGGTTCGTCCGCGCCGATGAGCCCCGCGTTTTTAACGTCGCTCGCAACGCCGACAATCGTCCACCACGGCGCGGGCGACGCGCCGAAGGGAAGAGGCCGGATTCGGTGTCCCACCGCGTCTTCACCAGGGAACAAACGCCGCGCCAGACGCTCATCGATGATCACAACGTGCCCGGAAGAAGTCCGGTCGGCCTCCGTAAATTCCCTTCCGCGCGCCATGCGGATTCCCATGGTCCGAAAGTACCCGGGCGACACCGTCCTGAACACCGTCATCCCGCCAGTGGTGCGGTTTGCGGCCGGCGCGGGCCGGCCGTCCACTTCGAGGTTGGAGAAAATCATCTGGTTTGCCTGACCGTAGAGAGGCACCGAGTCGCTCATCGCGGCGGCGCGCACGCCGGGCAATCGCTGAAGACTTGCGAACAGCCGCTCGAAGAACTCGGCTTGCTGCGCGGGTCCCGGATACCGCTGTTGCCCCAGTTGTATCCGCCCCGTCAACACTCGCTCCGGCTGCATTCCAGGATTCACGCGCTGCATGTTCCAGAGGCTCTGCATTAGCAGGCCCGCGCCGCTCAGCAGCGCGAACGACAAGCCGATCTGCACGGCCACGAGCGAATGCCTCAGGCGCAAACCGCCGCCCGCGACCCGCTGTCCCGTGTTCAGCGTTTCGGCCGCCGGCAACCGCAGCGCGGGAGCGATGCCGGAAAGGATGCCGCATGCGAGCGAGGCCGCGATCGCGAAGAGCAGTACCCTTTGATCGAGTCCAGCTTCCGCAATTCTGGGAATGCCGGCGGGTGCAAGCGCCACCAGGCCGCGCAGGAACGCCGCCGCGAACGCGAGGCCGCCCATTCCGCCTGCCACGCACAAGAGAGCGCTTTCCGTCAGCATTTGCCGCATCAGACGCCCGCGGCTCGCGCCGATCGCCGCGCGCACGGCGAATTCCCGCTGCCTGCTTGCGGCGCGCGCCAGAAGCAAGCTCGCGACGTTCGCGCATGCGATCAGCAGCACGCCGGCCACGCACCCAAGCAGCGCGAGCGACGCCGTCCGGTAATCCCGTACCTGCCTCTCGCGCAGGAACGACATGTGGAACGTTACATCCTTCGCGAACCCGGCCGGAACCTTCTTCAGCGATTCGAGAAACAACGGCTGCAGCGCGGCGCGCGCCCGCTCCAGTCCAATGCCCGGTTTCAGACGTCCGAAGGCAGTCAGCAGCGTGAACTGCGTCTGCGGGGTCCAATTCAACTGTTGGGGCAACAGCACATCGACCCGGGCGAGTGTCGGCATTTCAAACTCGCGAGGCAGTACGCCCACGATCTGCGCGGGACGCCCATCGATCTGCATGGTTCGGCCGAGCGCCCGCGGGTCTCCGCCGAACCGCCGCTGCCAGAAGCCGTAGGTGATCAGCGCCGTCCTCAACGCATTCGGTACGTCTTCTTCAGGCGCGATATTGCGCCCAAGAAACGGCTTCAGACCGAACGCCGGCAGAAAATTCGCGGCCACGCGTCCGCACACCAGCCGCAAGGGTTCCGCTTCGTTCAGATCGCAGTCTCCCACGCCGCTGATCGAGGTCATTTCCTCGAACACTGGCTGATGCTCGCGAAAAAACGTGAAATCGCTTTCGAGCAGAAACTCGCTGGCGCCGATCGGCGCTTTCATTCCGAACCACACCAGCCTCTCCTGATGCGCGAACGCCAAGCCGCGAAACAGAATGCGGTCGACCACGCTGAACACAGCCGACGACCCGCCGATGCCCAACGCCATTGTGAGCGCCGCCACGGCAAACGGTCCGGGCGTCCGCCGAAAGCCGCGCAGCGCATACTTCAGGTCCTGCCACAGAGTTTCCATGCGCTAAACCTCGATTTGCATTTGGACACCGCCCCATGCCGGCGTGTTCCGGGTATTTCCAGCGCAGCTCCGCGGAATTGTATCATTGCAGTCATGACTTCCGAGGAGAGCCTGCTCGACGCCGTAAAGAAGGGCGACGCCGCGGCGGTGGAATCCCTGCTGCGCGCCATACCTTCTTTGGCCGGTGCGCGAATGACCAACGGCGCATCCGCCATCCTGCTTGCAATCTACTGTGGGCGGCCCGCGCTGGTCGACACATTCGCCCGGTTCGGCGCCGTTCTCGACATTTTCGAGGCGTGCGCGGCGGGCCGTCTCGAGCGGGTCGCGGAGTGTCTCAAGAGCGATCCCGCTTCGGTCAATTCATTCGCTCCCGACGGATTCACGCCGCTCGGGCTCGCCTCGTTCTTCGGACATCCCGGCATCGTGGAATTTCTCCTCAACGCCGGAGCGCAGGTGAACCAGGCGTCCAAAAACCCCACGAACGTAGCGCCCATCCACTCCGCGGCCGCCAGCCGTAATGCAGCCATTCTGCGCCTTCTGCTCGATCGCGGCGCCGATCCCAACGCCCGCCAGGACTCGGGCTTCGTTCCCCTGCATTCGGCAGCCGCGAATGACGACCGCGAATCAGCCGCTCTTCTGCTCAGCCGCGGCGCGGACCTGAACGCGAAAGCGGATAACGGCAAAACTCCCGCCGACTTCGCCCGGGACCGCGGCCACACCGACATGGCGGACTGGCTGTCCGCACTCTAGAATGGATTCATGGGCCTGACGGCATACGTCCGGGTAGCGTGTCTGTTGTTGCCCGCGCTTGCCTTGGGCGCGGAAACGCCGCCGCTTAAACCTGACACGGCCAAAGCGCCGCCGCTTAAACCGGCGATCGATTTCGACCGCGCCCGAAAATTCTGGTCGTTTCAGCCCATCCGGAACTATCCGGCGCCGGCCGTGCGCAACTCGACGTGGGTCGAATCGACGATCGACCCATTTCTACTTGCAAAGCTCGAAGCGAAAGGACTCGCGCCGGCTCCGCCCGCCGACAAGCGCACGCTCATCCGCCGAGTCTACTTTGATTTGACCGGCCTCCCGCCGGCGCCAGAAGAAGTCGCCGCCTTCCTCGCCGACAATTCGCCGAAAGCCTTCGAGACCGTGGTCGATCGCCTGCTCGCGTCGCCGCATTATGGAGAACGCTGGGGCCGGCACTGGCTCGATCTCGTTCGATATGCCGAGACGGACGGCCACGAATTCGACGTCGATAAGCCCAACGCCTGGCGTTATCGGGACTACGTCATCCGCGCCTTCAACAACGACGTGCCGTATCACCGCTTCGTCCTCGAACAACTGGCCGGCGATCTGCTGCCCAAGGACCGCGTGACGGGCGATATCGAAGAACCCACCATCGCCACCGGCTTCTATTGGCTGGGCGAGGTCATCAACACGCCCGTCGATACGTTCCAGGCCCTCGCGGACCGCACCGACAATCAGGTGGACGTCATCGGCAAGTCGCTGCTGGGCCTCACCGTGGCCTGCGCCCGCTGCCACGATCACAAGTTCGATCCGATCCCGACGTCCGATTACTACGCGCTTGCCGGGTTTCTTGAAAGTTCGCGAGTTCGCCAGGCCGCCGTCGATTCACCCGCGCGCGAAGCTGAGATCCGCGGCGCGCTCGCCCATGTGGAACAGCGTCCACGCGCAATCGGCGCGCCTCCTCTGATAGATCCAAACTACGAAGTCTTTGAAGATTTCGACAGCGTCGATTTCGCCACCTGGACCTCGACCGGCCAAGCCTTCGGCACCGGCCCGGTCAGCGGCATCGCCGACTCAGGCCGCTATTCGAACCAACCGCAGGGCATTCTCATTTCGAAGCAGTTCCTCATTAAGAAGCGCTATATTCACGTGCGCATGGCGGGGTGCGCCCGAGTGAAATTGATTGCCGACGAATACACGAACAGCGGCCGCATTCTCACAGGAGACGATCGGTTCGCCTGGAAGACCATCGATGCACGCATGGGCGTTGGCAATGTCGGTTATCTCGCGATCGAAGACGTGGATCGTGAGACTTCCGTCGCTGTCGATCGGATCTGCTTCTCGGATCGCAAAGATCCGCCGCCGTCTCCGGATGACAATCGCATCGCTCCCCCTCCCCTGCCTGAGGTGAAGTCTCCCTCTTCCACGTTTGCGATGGCCACGACTGAAGGCGAGCCGAAGGACGCGCAAATCCACGTGCGCGGAAATCACAAGACGCTGGGCGCGGCCGCACCCCGCCGGTTTCTCACTGTCCTCGCCGGCGAGAATCAGCCGGGCATCGCGAAGGGCAGCGGACGGCTCGAACTCGCCCGCCGTATCACGGACGAATCGAACCCGCTGCTCGCGCGCGTGATCGTGAACCGCGTCTGGAAGCATCATTTCGGGAAAGGCATCGTGGAAACGGTGGACAATTTCGGACTCACGGGCGAGCCGCCGTCTCATCGCGAACTGCTCGATCATCTCTCCTCCCAGTTCATCCTCGACGGCTGGTCGATCAAGAAACTGCATCGCCGCATGCTGCTGTCGAGCGCCTACAAGATGTCGAGCCGCCCCGACGCCGCGGCCGATACAGCCGATCCGCTCAACAAGCTTCTGCATCGCATGCCCATCCGCCGCATGGAAGCGGAAGCCATTCGAGACAATCTGCTCGCGGTCGCCGGGACGCTTGACCGGACGCTCTATGGTCCAAGCGTTTCTCCGTACGTCAGCGCGTTCATGGATGGACGCGGCAAACCGAAGTCCGGTCCGGTCGATGGCGCCGGCCGCCGCAGCATCTACATCCAGGTGCGCCGCAACTACCTTACGGACATGTTCCTTACCTTCGATTACCCGCTGCCCATCACGACCATCGGCCGCCGCGGCGCGTCGACCGTGCCTTCTCAGGCGCTGTGGATGATGAACAGCGAGCTCATCGCGCTTCAGGCGGAGCGGTGGGCGCGCCGCGTGCTCGACGCCGTCCCTGAGCCCGAGGCC
>CAMDED010000138.1 GCA_945893365.1 Candidatus Sulfopaludibacter sp. SbA3
GACGCGCAGTCTCCGCGAATCGCGGCGTCGCCCGATGAGCTTTTCCGGACCATCGCGTCGCTCGACAGCGCACTGTTCGATTCCTATAACAAGTGCGATCTGGAGAAGTTCAAGGCGTTCTTCACGGACGATTTGGAGTTCTATCACGACCAGGGTGGACTCACCGTGGGCGCTCGGACCGTGACCGAACAGGTAAAGAAGAACATCTGCGATAAGGTGCGTAGAGAACTCGTTCCCGGCACGCTTCAGGTGTATCCCATGCATGGTTATGGCGCCGTTGAGATCGGCGTTCATCGCTTTTATCAAGTAAGTAAGGGGAACGAGCCGACGGGCGAAGCCAGGTTCATACACCTCTGGCAGCGGAAAGACGGTGCGTGGAAGATTACGCGAGTGATCAGTTACGATCACATCAGTCTGGCAAAGTGAGGCGGGCACAGGACGAGGAGTGACGGAATTCCTCAAGGAGGCGCTGGCGCTGTGTTCCGAGCGCGGGCCGTTGCGGGTGGTGACGGCGGATGCTGGTTTCTTCGGCTGTTGGCGTATCTGAATCCGGTATCGCAGACGGCGGAAAATGCATGAGACGGAGCCGACCGCAAGCGGAAACCATCGGACGATAGGCGTTCGCGCCGCGTCATGGATCGCGAAGACCTAAGCCCACTGGAAGCCGCCTACCACAAGGCCGATGAAGCCATCCGCCGGCGGGGGCGGCGGAGACTCCTTGGCGGACTCATAGAGACACGCGGTGCAAACGGGCGAAAGCGGGAGCGGCAACTGCGGACCGGCAAGCACACCCGCCGGAGCGTGTTGGATGGCGGCACGCTCGGCGAACTCGGCGAATTCGCCATGAACATCCCGGCTTTGCGGGCGGCGCGGTTCGTAAGCGCAAGGCGGAACCGCAAATCGAACTCCCCAGGGAGTCGAGACGGCAAGTGCTTCAACGTCGGACTCTACCGAGCCAAACCGCCCGCCCGGAGGCGCTTCCAGGCATGCGGCGTCGCGGTAGCGGCCGGTCTTCCACCGTGGGCACGACAGCCGCGGCAGTGGGTACCGCCAGTCACAACAACTGTCGGACGCCTTTGTTAACCTCGCCGCTTCCGCAAGCGTTTGGGAGTGTGAAGGAGATCGACACATTGACGAATATTTCACCTTGGGTCATGGCCGTCCCGGTCGCCGCGTTTGCGATGGTATGCGTACTCGTTTGGCTTGACCTGCGCGCGCAACAGGCCCGGACCCAGACGCAGCGGGACATACAACTGGCCCTGCTTCAGAAGTTCAGCTCCGCCGATGAGCTGACCCGCTTTCTCGCCGACGGCTACGGCAAGCAGTTCCTGGAAAAATTCATGGCCGACCCCAGCATGCCGGACCCGCGCCGCAAAGTTGTGGACCAGATCACGTCGGCGATCGTGCTGATCGCCGTCGGCGCGGGCCTCTTCCTGATCGGCACGACCGTCCGCGTGTTCCTCATCCCCGCTATCATTTGTTTGGCGGTCGGTGTTGGATTGCTCCTGGCGGCGGGCGTTTCGCATCGTCTGGGCCGGAAAATGGGGCTCATTCAGTAGCGGCCGATGACGCGGACCGAGTTCGAGAGCCTCTATACGAGCTTAGCGCCCCGGTTGCGGAGCTTCATCGCCCGCCAGATTGGAAATCCGGAGACGGCCGCGGACCTGCTGCAGGATACATTCCTGCGGCTGCTGCGGTCGCCCTCGGTGGAAGTCAGGACCGGCCAGGAGATCACGGCCTACCTATACCGGACGGCTCACTCGGTTATTGTGGATCACGTTCGCCGCGAGCGGCGCGCTCGCGCCTGGAGTTTCCTCATGATACGGCCCAGCCCAGCGGCGCCGGTCCGCTCCTCGACCAGCGCCTTCGACCAGGTATTTCGCAGCCTGACGCCGAGGGAGCGCACGCTGCTATGGCTTGCGTATGTCGAGGAAATGAGCCATGTGGAGATTGCCGGAATTATCGACGTAGGGGAGCGCAGCGTTAAAGTGCTGCTGTTTCGCGCCCGCAAGCGGCTGGCCGCGGGTCTGAAAGAAAAAGGGTTCGCTTCGGAGGTATTCGCTTGAACGAAGAACAGGCACGGCAGTGGATGAAGAGCCTCGCTGCCGCCGATCCCAAACCGTTGGCGGCCCAGGATGCCGAGCGGATATGGATGCTCGCCCAAATCGACGCCCAATTCGCGGCGCGGCGCGAAGCAGGCGGCCGGCTGGTATGGGTCGATGTCGCACTCGAGAGCGCCGCGGGGTTCGCGCTAGCGGCCATTTCGGTGGCGTGGCTCGCCGGCTGATCTCGCCCGTGCGGGCGCGGTCATCGTGAGATGTGGGGGGCCGGCGGAAATGACGTGCGGAGCCGCGCAGCGGCAAGCATGCCCGTTGGAACGTGTTACCTTGGAAATCGATGGCCGACAAGAAATTACACGTAATTCCCCTCGGCGGACTCGGCGAGTTCGGCATGAACATCATGGCCCTGCGTTACGGCGACGACATCATCGTCATCGACGCGGGCATGATGTTTCCAGACGACGAACTGCTGGGCGTGGATATCGTTACGCCCGACCTGACGTACCTGGTGGAGAACCGGAGCCTCGTCCGCGCGTTGATTCTGACGCACGGACATGAAGACCACATTGGAGCGGTCCCCTTTTTCCTAGCCGAATTGAGCGTACCCATCTACGGCACGGCGTTTACTCTGGCGTTGGTGCAGAGACGGCTCGACGAGCACGACCTCGAAGAAAAGCCGAACCTGAACATCGTAAAGGCAAAGCAGATTATTGAAATCGGACCTTTCAAGATCGAGTTCATCAACGTAACCCACTCGATCGTCAGCGCGGTCGCGTTAGCCGTCACGACGCCGCTCGGCGTGGTGATTCACACGGGCGATTTCAAAGTGGACCCGACGCCCATCGACAACGAGCTTTTCGATCTGCACACGTTCGCCGCTTACGGGAAGCGGGGCGTGCTGCTGCTGCTTTCGGATTCGACCAATGTGGACCGGCCCGGGTACACCGAGTCCGAGCGCGCCGTGAGGCCGCGCCTCGAAGACATCTTCAATCGCGCGGAGCGGCGCGTTGTGCTGTCCTGCTTCAGCTCTTCGGTGCACCGGCTTCAGACGATCATCGAACTTTCGCGGGAGTTTAAACGCAAGGTCGCTTTCATCGGCCGCAGCATGACATCGGTGAGCGAGATCGCTCATTCGCTCGGATTGCTGAGCATTCCCGATGGCGTTCTGGTGCGCCCGCAGGATGCGATGTCGTTGCCGGCGAGCAAGCTGACCCTGATCGTGAGCGGAACGCAGGGCGAGCCGATGTCGTCTCTGTCGCGCGTGTCCATCAACAATCACAAGCACGTGTCGGTCGAGCCGGGCGACGTGGTGGCGCTCAGCTCGCGCATCATCCCCGGCAACGAGAAGAGCATTTTCCGGATGATCGATCATCTGGTCCGCCGCGGCGCGGACGTGATCTATGGCAGCATGAATCCGCCCCTGCACGTCTCCGGGCACGCGAGCGTGGAAGAACTGCGCCTGATTCTGAATCTGGTGCGGCCGCGGTTCTTCGTGCCCATTCACGGCGAGTTCCGGCAGATGGCGAAGCACGCGCGTCTTGCGGAGCATCTGAAATCGGCCGGTCTCGAGGAGAGCTTCGTTCTCGAAACCGGAGACACGCTCGTGATCGACGACCGCGGCGCGAGGCGGGGACCGCAGGTTACGGTTGGACGCGTTTGCATCGATTCGGGCACGATCGACGAGGTCGTGGAGGACATCGTCATTCGCGACCGCAAGCATCTGTCGGAAGACGGCATCGTGCTGCCGATCATCGCGATCAACAAGCATACGGGCCGCAGCGAGACGCTGCCGGAGATCGTCAGCCGCGGATTCTCCTCAGCCGACGACGACGGGGACCTCATGATGGCGGCGCGGCAGGTAGTGGCGAAGACGCTCGAATCCTCTTCGATCGAAGAGATGACGGACTGGGGCGTAATGAAGGAGAAGGTGCGCGCGGATCTGAAGCGGTACATCGCCAAGCACACCTCGCGCCGCCCGCTGATCATGCCCGTGATTCTGGAAATCTAAGGACTTCCAATGACGGTCGCGCCGGCCTACGTTGAGGACGCCTCCGGTTTCCGCGGCTACGCCGAGCGCGTGGCCGCGCCGCGAACCGAAGCCGAGCTGCTCGATGTTCTGCGAGAGGCGTCCCGCGGCGCCATTCCCGTTACGATTGCGGGCGCGGGCACCGGCGTTACCGGAGGGCGCGTGGCGCAGGGCGGCTGGGTGATCTCGGTCGAGAAGCTCAACCGGCTGGAGATTCATGAGGGCCGCGCCGTTGCCGGACCGGCTGTGCCGATTGCCGATCTGCATGCGGCGGCCGCGCGCACGGGCCAGTTCTACGCTCCGGACCCTACTGAAACGGCGGCGTCGGTTGGCGGCACGATCGCGACCAACGCCAGCGGCTCCCGCAGCTTTCGCTACGGCGATACGCGGCGGCACATTCTGCGATTGCGCACCGCCCTGATGGACGGAAGGGTCGTCGAGGCGGCGCGCGGGGATGCGATCGACTTCGACGTCCCGGCGATACAAATCCCACAAACCACGAAGCATACCGCCGGCTACCGGCTTCGCCCGGGCATGGACTGGATCGACCTCATCGCCGGTTCCGAAGGCACGCTGGGCGTGGTTATCGAGGCCGAGCTGCAACTGCTTCCGGCGCCCAAGGAATTGCTATCGGGCGTGGTGTTCTTCGACGGCGACGAGCGGGCGATCGACGCCGTCGACGCGTGGCGTCCGAACGGGCTTCGGATGCTCGAATATTTCGACGGACCGTCGCTCGCGTTGTTGCGAACGAAGTTCCCGGAGGTTCCGGCGGCGGCGAACGCGGCGATTCTGTTTGAAACGGAGCTTGTTGAGTCGGGCGACGCCCCTGAAACCGGCGGCGGAATCGACGCCTGGTACGAACGTCTGATCGCATCGGGCGCGCTGATCGACGCGTCGTGGTTCGCGACCACCGCGAGCGACCGCGAGAGGTTTCGCCGTTTCCGCCACGCTTTGCCGGAGCTCGTCAACGACACCGTGCGCCGGAACGGCTACCTGAAGATGGGATCGGACTACGCCGTGCCGATCGCGCGGAATCGCGAGATGCTGGCCGTGTACCGGCGCGTGCTCGAGCGGCATTTCCCGGGCCGCTACGTCGTTTTCGGACACATCGGCGATGCGCATCTGCACGCCAATATTTTGCCCGCGTCCGATGCCGATTTCGCGCTGGCGAAAGAGGTGATGGTGACTCTCGCCGGCGAGGCGCGGTCGCTCGGAGGCGTGGTATCGGCCGAACACGGGCTCGGCAAGCGCAAGGCGCATCTGCTCGATCTGCAGTACGAGCCTTGGGAAATCGAAGCGATGAAAACGGTGAAGCGGAGGCTCGACCCGCAGTGGCTGCTTGGCCGCGGCACGCTGTTTCCCGCTCCGGCGCCGAGTTATAACCCGGAGCAAACGTACCAATGGAACTACGAGCGCGCGCCCGCCCCGCCGCCGCCGCTCGCCGTTCCCGCCTGGCCCGGCGCCTGGGACTTCTGTGGGATTCCGTGCCGCTCTCCGGTTGGGATTCCGGCGGGACCGCTGCTGAACAGCCGCTGGATTCTCTATTATGCGCGGCTCGGCTTCGACGTGCTGACGTATAAGACCGTTCGGTCGCGGGAGCGCGCATCCTTCGACCTTCCGAACCTTGTGCCGGTGGGAGGAGCGGCGCCGGTGGGAGGGGAAGCGCTGGCGGGAGACCGCGCGTTCTCCAGGTCGTGGGCCATTTCGTTCGGCATGCCGTCGAAAGACCCCGCGGTATGGCGCGAAGACGTAGCCCGTGCGCGCGAGGGCCTTTCCAGGGGACAGGTGCTATCGGTGTCCGTAGTGGCTTCTCCCGAGTCCGATTGGACTCTGCAACAGATCGCCGATGATTTTGCGCGTTGCGCCCGCTGGGCGGCGGATTCCGGCGCGCAGGCCATTGAGGCGAACCTCTCGTGTCCGAACGTGTGCACGAAGGAAGGCGGGTTGTACCTGTCTCCGGAGGCTTCGCGGCGGACGGCGCAGGCTATTCGCGACGCCGTGCCGGAACTTCCGCTTGCCATCAAGATCGGCTTGCTGCCCGGACCGCGAGAGGCCGAAGCGTTGGTCGATGCCGTGGCTCCGTACGCCACGGCGATCAGTACGGTGAATTGCATCGGCGCGCGCGTGCCGGGGCAATTCGGAGGAGAGACCCGGGGCATCGGCGGAGCGTCGATCGGTCCGCGCTGTCTCGAAGAACTGCGAATGCTTGCGCCGATTGCGGCCGGCCGCATCCGGCTGATTTCGGTTGGCGGCGTTTCGTGCGGCGAAGACATCCGGGCACGCCTCGACGCCGGGGCGCATCACGTCCAGATTGCGACGGCCGCCATGCTCGATCCGCTTCTGCTGTCGCGGCGTTGAACTGCCGCTTCTCGTTTGAACTGCCCACTTTTTCAGGGTGAACCTTTTGGCGGCGGGATGCGTCTTTCCATTAATGTCACATCAACCTTCGATCGCGCAGCCAATGGTCAAGGGTCTGTTCGCGGCCAGTTGCCTGCTCTCTTTGGTTTCCTGGTACACCACCCAGCAGGGGATGGCGCTGTACCTCTCGGTTTGGTTTTCGCTGCTGGCGTCGCTTGGGGTGCAAGCCGCGCTAGTGCTGGTCGCCTGGCTGATCGGTTTCACGAAGTCCAGGCGCGGCTTGCTGATCGCCGTCTACGCGATCACAGCGACGGTTTCGGTGGCGTTCTCCTACGTCGCCCTGCACACGTGGTTCTCGGCGCGGGAACGGCCGGCCGCCGCCCAGCGCAAGCTCTACGACAGGCTCAGCGACGCGACGGGAAAGACGCAGGCTCTTGTCACTTCGGCCCTTGGCGAGAGCCGTAAGCACGCGCTCGCGCTTGAGGAGATGACGGCCGCGGAAAAAGCTCACGGCTATATCTCCCGCAGTCAGGACGCCGATCCGTATCTGGACAAGGTTCGTACGGCGGTGGGACGCGAGGCGCAGACATACGACAGCGCATATAAGGATGGCCCGGGGACCGGCCTGCGCTACACCGCGTTTGACAGGTATACGAAGCTTGCGAGGGAATCGTCCGCGCGCCTTGAGGCGGCGGAACGGTCGCTCGGCGCGTTTCGAGCGGAGTTGAAACCGCTCGACTCGACCGAAAGCCAGTTGCGCATCTTCCGGCAAACGTACGATGCGATTCCGTGGGCCGACGTTGAGGAGGCCACGCACACGGCGCGCGTCGAGAAGCCCGCCGTGCCGGCGTACGCCGACTTCGTCGACCATTCCGCGTCGGGCCAGGAAGACTTGATCCTTGCTTTCGAGGAGTTGTTGACCGCACCCACCGGCCGCCACGTGTTCTCCTTTGCGCTCGCGGCCTTCATCGACGTCATCGTGTTCCTGTTGGCGTTCGCCTCGGGGCCGTATTTTTCGGGCAGCGCCGAGCAACGCTGGGTAGCGGCTTCGGCCGCGATCGATGCGGTGGACGCGCAAGTGTTCGTGAGCGGTTTTCTGCGCAAGCTTGTGCCCGGTCTGCGCGGAATGGCCCGGGTCGACTCCCGCGCTTTAACGCCCGGCGAGCAGCAGTTGTGCCTGCTGTTCGCCGCGAAAAAGATGGCGGTCGCGGATGAAACCACCGACGGTGTCTTCTATTTGATCGACCAGGAGGCTCACGAAAACCTCCTCGAATCGCTCGGCACTCAGGGATTTCCGCTGCGCGCGGGGGTAAGCCGGGCCATGGTGTAAAAGGGCCGAGGCGCAGAAAGCGCCGTCGAATCGTCCGGCGCTCAGGATTCCCGAGGATTCCCGTTGCGTCGAGCGGCGAGCCGCGTTACGGTGTAGAATCAGTTTGATGCAACGCCGACACTTCCTCTCCATTGCGGGCACGGCCGCGGCCGCTTCGCCCCTTACCCCCTCCTCCGCGGAGGCCGCGCAGAAAAGCGCCGCCGGCAAGCGGGCCCTCATGAAAGTGGGATGCCAGAGCGGCCCTCTCACGGACAAGCAGATGCAGTTTTTCAAACGCCACGGCGTTGAGCATATCTGCGCGAACCCCACCGACCCGCAAGACCTCGGCTATTACACGGTCGAGGAACTGAAGCGCGCGCGCGACGTGGCCGGAAAATGGGGAATCAGCGTGGATCTGGTCCCAATGCCGTTTCTGTCCTCTTCGCACGTAGACAGGACCAAGCGCGCCGGGATCATGATGGGGACGCCGGAGCGGGACAAGGAAATCGAGCTCGTCCAGACGGCGATCAAGAACGCGGCTGCGGCCGGCATTCCAGCGATCAAGTACAATCTGACCCTGCTCGGCGTATTGCGATTACCGGTGCGCGACAAGGGACGCGGCGGCGTGACGCTCAGCACGTGGCGGTTCAAAGACGCGAAGAACGAGCCGCCGCTCACCCGCGCGGGGAAAGTGAACGCGGAGATGATGTGGGAGCGCATCACGTACTTCCTGGACCGCGTGATTCCCGTCGCCAACGAATACAAGATCCGCATGGCGCTGCATCCGAACGATCCCGGGGTGCCGCCCATCACCGGCTATCAGGGCGTCGACTGCGTGCTCGGAACCATCGAAGGAATGAAGCGGTTCATCACGATCAAGGAGAGTCCGTACCACGGCTTCAACTTCTGCCAGGGAACGGTCTCGGAGATGCTCCAGAATCCCGGAAAAGAGATTCTCGACGCGATCCGGTATTTCGGCAGCCGCAAGAAAATTTTTAACGTGCATTTCCGCAATATTCGCGGCAAGCGCGACGACTTTGTGGAGACCTATCCGGACGAGGGCGACGTCGATTTCGTGAAGGCGATCCTCGCGTATAGAGAAGTGGGTTACGACGGCATGCTGATGCCGGATCACGTGCCGCATCACGAAGATGATCCGGGCGGCCGGCAGGCATTCGCTTTCGCCTATGGACATATCAAGGCGCTGATCCAGGCTGTAGACCAACTCGGTTGAGCGTAGCGCCGATTTACAGAAGAGGCGCTCCGCGTTCGAGGAGTTGCGGACTGGCGGAGCCTAGCGGCGCGCCGCCGGAAACGAACGATTCCAGCGCCTCTTCCAGAGCAGGCCCGCGAGCGCTCCCGTCAACAGAATCAGCGTACCCGGCTCCGGAACCGGCAGAGTGTCCAGATAAGTGATTCCGGCCACATCGTTGAATCCGATGGCTCCAATCAGCGTCGCGGCGCCGGTAGCGGTATTGAAAGTCCAAAGCGAGTCGTCAAACGCCGCGTAGAGGATATCGCCTGGCCCGAAAGTCAAGCCACCCCGATCGTCCGTGTTGGGCATGCCCGACGACCCTACTAGCGTTGAAGCGCCGGTCGAAGTGTCGATGGTGTACAGTTGACTCGTGTCTTGGGATAGGCCGTACAGTGTACCGTTCGACGCCAAGGCGAGTCCGTCCATGGATACGGGTAGAGTTGCCACGAGAGAGCACCCGTCGTTGATGGTGACGTCACAAAGGAAAAGCGTTCCCGAGGAGACGCCGCTATCCGAGAGGAAGGCTCTACCATCCGGCCGGAACGCCATGCCCCCTTCGCCAACGACGTCGATACCGGCCGTAGCCGTTGAGATAAAATCCGCATTGGCCGGATTGATCCTGGCAAACCGGTCTGTGTTGAATTCATTGCTGAATAGGTCGAACGCGTAAAGGTCCCCACCTGTCGCCCCCAGCTCGGCGCCTGACGAGATAAACGGGATGTTGCCAACGAGGGTTCCGGCGCCCGTGGCGGTATCGATCGCGATCAGGTTGCGATTCCCAAGAGTGATTCCGTACAGTGTGGCCGCCTGACCGGCGCTCGCCGTAAGAAACGCGCATAACCACAGAACAGTCAATGAACGCATACTTCTTCCTCCGAACGGTGTTTTTCAGCAATTCAAGATATAACCGTAAAATAGCATGAAATCCCGGGAACCGCTCATCCTACGCTTCAACCGGACGAGAGGTGGCGCGAGGACATCGACAAGCATCGCCGTGAGCGGCAGCGGAACGCGTAGCGGAAGCAGGTCGAACGGCCAGCGTTACCGCGGGCACGGCTTCGACTCGACGCCGCGGATTTCGTCCGCACTTCAGTTGCATGTGAACGGACGCGTGCGCCCATTGTTGCCGGAAGATAGGGACCTAACTTGGCCAGACCGTGGAGCAAGGGGATGATCCGGAGGCCTTCATAGTTCCGGTTTGGAGTTCCGCTTACAGCCTTCTTTAGCACACCAGGCGTTACAACCCAGGGCGTAGCCGATTATTCCATTTCCATTCGCGCTTCAGGCGACGAGGGCAAGCGCCCCTCCCCTTGTACATCCGCGACTCTCCCTGCCGGCTGAAATCTTAACGCGCGCCGTTCTTACCGTGCATGAATCGGAATCCACGGCATCCCGTCGGCATTTCCGGTGTATTCCGCGCGTGGGCGAATGAGGCGGTTGTTGCTGTACTGCTCGAGAACGTGCGCCGTCCACCCGGACATGCGGCTTATGGCGAACACGGGCGTGAACAGGTCGATCGGAATGCCGAGCGAGTAGTAGGTGGAGGCCGAGTAGAAATCGACGTTCGCATTCAGCTGCTTTTCTCTGTGCACCGTCTGCTCCACTCGTTCCGACATCAGGAATAGAGCCTCCTGGCCCGTGCGTCTGCCGAGTTCCTCGCTCATCATGCGAAGGTGTGTGGCGCGCGGATCGTCCGTGCGGTAGACGCGGTGCCCGAAGCCCGGAATCTTGACCTTGCGGGCCAGCATGTCCAACACCCGCTCGACGGCGGTTTCGGGGTCGCCGACTTCGAGCAGCATGCGGATAACGTCCTCGTTCGCGCCGCCGTGCAGTGGGCCTTTGAGCGCCCCTATGGCGGAAGTGACGGCCGAGTAAATGTCGGAAAGCGTGGCAGCCGTGACCCGCGCGGCGAAGGTGGACGCGTTGAGCTCGTGGTCGGCGTGAAGCGTGAGCGCAACGTCGAACGCCCGCTCCATAAGTCCGTCGGGCCGCTTGCCGGTCAACGTGTATAGAAAATTGGCCGCGAGGCTGAGGCTGGGATCGCTTTCAATTAGAGTCTGACCGGTCCGCAGACGGTGGTAGGTTGTAACGATGGTCGGGGTTTGCGCCATCAATTTGCAGGCCTTCACGGCGTTCGCGGCCGCGGAGCCGTCGCGGGCCAGAGGATCGTCCAGACTCAGCATGGAAACGGCCGTCCGCAGCACGTCCATGGGTGGAGAGCTCGAGACTCCATTTAGGAAGGCTGCGACGCTCGCGGGAATAGCCCGATGCGAGATCAGCTCCGTCTTCAAATTGTCAAGTTCGACCTGTTTCGGAAGACGGCCCGTCCATAGCAGGTAGATGACCTCTTCGAACGTGGCGTTTTGAGCCAGAACGTTGATGTTGTAGCCGCGGTAACTAAGAATGCCTTCGAGGCCGTCAATGTAACAAATCTCGGACTCGCCGGCGACGACACCTTCAAGTCCAGCTCCCGTTGTTGACATGTTGATGATTCCCTCTCTAAAGAGACCTGCGGCTGAAATCTAATTGTAGGCTTGGGAGGCAGGCCGTGCAAGCTCTCCGGCACTGTACGCGAAACGCGTGTCCACGCGGCTGAGGGCGAGCCCCGGAAAACTCAAATGGCGTTTCACCGGAAAAATTCGCGTCTAAGCTCCAGCTCGTGTAACTTGCCCAGGAAACGGTAACGCGTTTCGATCGGGTCCCGGGGAAGGCGCTCAGTCGTCGAACTCCACCCGGCAGGTTTCGATCACCGGATTCGTCAGCACGTCCTGAGCCAGGGTGTCGACTTCGCGGCGAGCCTGTTCCGGGCTCACGCCGGGCTCGATCGAGATCTCGAAATATTTACCCTGCCGCACGTCCGCCACCGAGCGATACCCGAGGCCGCTGAGCGCTGAGCGTATGGTCTTGCCTTGGGCGTCGAGCACCGTAGACTTCAGGGAAACGTAAACGCGAGCTTTCATGCGGTCCTCATATTGTACCTCCACATCACCCCGTCCGGTTTAGACGCCCCCCAGAGCCCAATGCCTTATAATAGAGGTGCATGGGAATGCTCTCGCAACGGCTTCAAGTCAAGGTTTCGCAGCAGCAGATTCTGACTCCAAGCCTGTTGCAGATGGTGAAGGTTCTTCAGCTGAACCGGATGGAGCTGAAGGACATGCTCAATCAGGAAGTAGTCGAGAATCCGGTTCTTGAGGAATCGAGCGACGACGATGGCGAACTGACGCCCGAGGAACTCGCCCCACTTCTTGAAGGCGAGCGGCACAACGGCCCCGCGGAAGAGGGGATCTTGGTCGATTCCAACCTGATCGACGGCGTGTCCGGCGAGAAATCGCTCAATCCCGAGCTTTACCGCGAGGAAGCCGACTTGTCTCCCGCGGGCCTGGCTGAAGCAGCCGACGCTCCCGAACCGCCCGCCGCTCCGGACTCCTTCGAAGAAACCGACTTCGGCCCTACTTTCGACGAATGGATGGAGCCCGGCTTCAAGAGCCCCGCCTCGGAATCGATCGAAAAGCCGTCCTTCGAAACCTTCCTCTCCTCGCCGGTCATGCTGTGCGACCATCTGCGCTCGCAGCTGAGCATCTCGCTCGTTTCCGACAGCCTCCGGGACGCCGCCGAATTCATCATCGGGAATCTGAACGAAGATGGGTATCTGTCCGCTTCCATTGAGGAGATCGCCGAACAAGGCGATCACACGGCGGAAGAACTGGAGCGGGCGCTCAGGATCATCCAATCGCTCGATCCCGCCGGCGTGGGCGCGCGCGACCTCCGCGAGTGCCTGCTGCTCCAGATCGAGAGCCGCAACGGACGCGATGGAGTGGCCTGGCAGATCGTCTCGAATCACTTGAAGCTGCTGGAGACCAAGCAGTTCAAGGAGCTGGCGCGCGTGCTGGGGCGCCCGGCGGAACACGTCGAGGTTGCCGTTAACCTCATCCGCCACCTCGACGGGCGGCCGGGTCTCCGCTACAACGGCCCCGGCGCGCGCCTTATCGAACCCGACGTTTACGTCACCAAGGACGGCGACGATTACATCATTCAGATGAACGATGAAGGCCTGCCGCAGCTTCGTTTGAACGCGCAGTACCGGCGCATGCTGGACAAGGAGAACTCGAAGGAGATCCGCAACTACGTCAAGGAGCGGTACACCTCGGCGATTCAACTGATGAAGAGCATCGAGCAGCGCAAGCAGACCATACTGCGCGTTTGCGAGGCTATCGTCAAGCGGCAGATGGAGTTTCTCAGCGACGGCGTCGACAGGCTGCGGCCCATGATGATCAAGGACGTTGCGGATGAAGTCGGCGTGCATGCGTCAACCGTCAGCCGCGCCGTTTCAAGCAAGTACATGCACACGCCCCAGGGCGTGTTCGAATTGCGTTACTTTTTTTCCGAAGCCGTTCAAGGGCAGGCGGGCGGTTCCATGCCTCTCTCGGTCCTGAAACGGAAAGTCAAGAAAATGATAGAGGAGGAAGACAGGAATCATCCCCAAACGGACGACCAGATCGCCTTGCTGCTGCAGGAACAAGGCATCCAGGTGACCCGCCGTACCGTCGCAAAGTATCGCGAAGATCTGAAGATACCACCGAGCCACCTGAGAAGAAATCGGGAGTAGAAGCACCCCGTATTATTGCGAAGAACACGGAGCCACACATGAAGATCACTTATACAGGCCGGCAAGTCGAGCTGACGCCGGGGCAGGTAAGGAAGATCGAAGCTCAGTTCGCCAAGCTCTCCAAACTGCTTGACGGGAAAGAACAGCAGGAGGCCCACGTAACGCTGTCGTTTGAGCGCGGCCGCCACAACGCGGAAGTGACCGTCCAGTATCACGATCACCCGCTGGTCGGCCTCGCGAACGGCCCAGACATATTTACGTCGCTTAACGCCGCCATGAAGAAAATGGAGACGCAGGCGATCAAGGTGAAGGACAAGTGGCGCGAATCGAAGCGCGGCCCCGGCGGGAAGGCGGTCGAAACGGCCGCGGCTCCCGCGGTAGGGGAGGTTTCGAGCGAGTCCGCCCGGCAGGTCTTCCGCGTCAACCACACACGCGGCCGGAAGCCGATGACGGTGGACGAGGCGGTGATTGAGATGGACGGGAACCGCGACTATCTGGTTTACCGCGACGCCGATACCGGAGGACTCTCCGTACTGCTTCGCCGCCGCGACGGACACTTCGACCTGGTCGAAGGCTAACCGCGAATGACTGTTGTGTCGCCCGTTGTGACGCCTGCCGCGAAGCCTGATAGGAAGGCGGCGCGCCCTCCCGCCGAGCTGGTGATCATCACCGGGCTCAGCGGGTCGGGGAAGGGCTCCACCCTGCGGGCGCTCGAGGACCTCGGCTACTACGCCGTCGACAACCTGCCGATCGACCTGATCCCGAAGTTTGCCGAACTTACGCGCGATTCCCCTGCCATCCGCGCCGCCGCGCTGGTCGTCGATATCCGCGAAGGCGAGAGCCTGAAACGCTTCCCCACGATCTACGCCCGCATCAAGCGCATGGTCGCCACGCGTCTGGTTTTCCTGGAGGCCGACGACGAAACCCTTGTGCACCGGTTCAGCGAGACGCGCCGGCCTCATCCCCTGGGGACCGAAAACCCGGTTGCGAAGAGCCTGAGGACCGAGCGACGCCGCATGGCGCCGATTCGCGCCCTGGCGGACGTGGTCGTCAACACGTCGAAGTACAACGCAAATGAGCTGCGCGCAATGATCGGCGATACTTTTCGAGGCGGCCGCGAAGAGTCGAAAATCCGCATAGGCGTGACGAGCTTTGGTTTCCGCCACGGGATTCCGCCGGACAGCGATCTGGTCTTCGACGTTCGCTTCCTGCCCAATCCGAACTACATCCCGCGATTCAAGAAGCTGACCGGGCGCGATCCGGGCGTGACGAAGTACATACGGTCCTTTCCCCAGACCGCCGAATTCATCGAGAGGATAACCGGCCTCTTGACTTATCTCGTTCCGCATTACATCAAGGAGGGTAAGTCCTACCTGACTATCGCATTCGGATGCACTGGCGGCCATCACCGCTCGGTGATGATTGCCGACCAGGTGCGGACCAACCTTGCCAAGGCAGGCTTCAAAGCGAAGTCGGCGCACCGGGATCTGGAGAAGCCGGTCTAGTGCAGGCGGGCGCTCGCGCCGGAGGAGGGATTCCCCACTTCTCGGGCGGGGACGTCGCGGACTTCGTCCCAGCGGCCGGCGAAGCAGGCCTGCCTGACCGCGGCGCGGAGGGCGCTTTCCTCAACCGGCGCCTGGACTAGCCCGGCTTGACCGGAACGCGTTTCCGGTACCGCGGCTCGTCACCTTCCGGCTCGGCGCTTCGGGGCGCAACCGCCCGTGGCGGGGCGTCGGGCGGTTACTCTGGTAACAGCCCATTGGAGGGGCTGCTTTCTTGAAGAGATCGCGCATTTTTCAGACATTGACGTTTCTGATCCTGACGCCCGCTTTCCTGCCCGCGGCGGAGTGCGCCGTGGCGCAATTCGGCTGGCTCGCGGGCCGGTGGACGGGCGAGGTGAATGGCATGGTTTCCGAGGAGATTTGGTCTGCGCCCGCGGGCGATTCGATGATGGGGATGTGGCGGCTGGTTTCGAAGGGCGAAACCCGCGTCTTCGAGTTCGCGACGATTGTTTCGAACGCGAAGGGAACCGTGCTGAACCTGCGTCATTTTTCCGGGCGGATGGAGGGATGGCCGAAAGAGAAGGAACGGCCGCTGGCGCTCGCTGGTTGCGGCGATGGCGAAATGGTCTTTGAAGGCACGGAAGGGGAAGCGACCGTGAAGCTCACCTATCGCAAGATTGAGGGTGGCGGCCTGTCCGTCGTAGTCGACAAGGACGGCAGGAAAGAGGAATACCGGTTCGTGAAGCAATGATCCTTCGCGGCGTAAGCGAATGCGGCGCAGTTTGCTCCGGCGCGCGTCCCGAGACCAAGAGCGCGCCGGCGGCGGCCACGGGCGCGTCGTTTTGCCGGTTGTTCCTAGTTCCTTATCTGAAGGGATGACATGTTGTCGATGTTTTACGCTGCTACTTCCCAACGCAGTGAGCGGATCCCGCATGCCGGTTCTGAGGCTTTCGTGATGGTGGTCGATCCGTGCTGGAGTCGGGAGTGATCGGGACTGCGGCTCGCGTTGGCAACTGGCGGCG
Organism: Candidatus Sulfopaludibacter sp. SbA3; assembly: GCA_945893365.1. Lineage (GTDB taxonomy): Bacteria > Acidobacteriota > Terriglobia > Bryobacterales > Bryobacteraceae > SYKU01. Next base: position 16,139 of record CAMDED010000138.1, read on the forward strand.
ACGAGGGGACGGATTGCCTCCTCGCGCAGGACGATAAGGCGGTCATGGCCCGTTGGCCTTCCGGACCGGCTTACGGCGGCGCGATTTCCCGATCTTGCGGACCATTGACTTGGCTCGGAGTTTCTTGATGTCATAGGCGGCGCGACGGGGTCCACACGTGGATTCCTGCCGCACCCATGCGGCGGACTGCCTCGGCCAGGTCCGAAGCCGCGAAGCCTGTGGGGGAGAGGGACAGAGCCAGAACGTCTTCGGCGACCCAGCGCATTCCGGGTCTGTTGAGATCGATTCCTCCCACCTTCGTTTGGCCCACTGGTTGCAGGTCGCGGAAGCTGTTCCAGCGTCTCGTCGCTGACGAAGCAGGAATCCATGCAGCCCACCGCGTTGAGAGATTTCTCCACAATGGCTTCACAAGGACTTCGATGCGGAGCACCTGGCTGCAAAGCGTTGAGTTCTCCTCCGCCCAGTCTTTCCCGCCATCCCCAATTCTGTTTCCCAATCACAAGTCCCGGCCCTCGCCCTTCATTTTTCTACAATATCTCCATCGACGGATCATTCCCTGATCCCTCACTCGCCTGTCACGCGGAAAATATACATGGCGTCATAAGTAATTCGTATTGTACGGGAACGTGGTCTGCTGGAATCATGAGACCGCTGATAGTATCCGGCGCCACTTCCGTATTGGGTTTGAACAAGAGATTCAGCGGTCGGAGGAGGCGCGGTACGACCACCGACTGCACGGTGTCCTATTGGTGGGCGCAGGGCATGACGTGCCCGGAGGTGGCGCGTCTGCTGGGCGGCGCGCCGCATTCACTTGAGAATTGGGTTCACCGCTTCCAACAGCGGGGACTGGCCGGATTGACCGAAGGTGAACGATCCGGACGTCCCAGCCGGTTGGACGAAAAGCGGGTGAAAGTGATCAATCGGGTCTTGCGGGCGAAGCCGAGTGAAGCCGGAATGCGGGTCGATCTCTGGGATGGCAAGACTCTGTCGGCGTGGATCGAAACAACCTATGGAATCCAACTGGGCGTGCGCCAATGCCAGCGATTGTTCCGGCAGTTCGAGTTCCGTCTCCGCAAGCCTCGTCCGGTCTTGGCCGGAGCAGATCCAGTGCGGCAGAAGAAGCATAAACAAACTCCGCAAGCTGATGGCAGACGACGCGCGGTGGACCTGTGGGCTCTAGACAAAGTGCACTTTCAGCGGCAAGGATCGCGCTGCCGCATGTGGATTCCGCCGGAGACGAAGGATCCCATCGTGTACCATCATCCGACCCGCAAGAGCGTCGGCTATTTTGCCGCCGTGCGTTTGCGGGACGGCAAGTTTCTGTTTCGTCGCGAAACGGGAAGATTCAACCGAGAGACCTTCTGGGAGTTCCTCAAAGTGTTTCGGGAAGTCAGTGCCGTTCCTGGACGCCGCGTTCTGGCCATCGGCGACAACGCACAGTAACATCGCTCCAAACTCCATCTGGCGTGGCGCGACCAGCAGGCTCCCCAATTCGGCTTGGACTTCCTGCCACCGTATAGCCCTGATCTGAATCCCATCGAGCGAGTCTGGAAACTCACGCGTCGGCTCTGCCTCCACAATCGCTACTTCGGCTTGCTGGACGGCGTCGTTGCGGCCGTCGAAGACCAGTTCGCTGAATGGACCAAACCCAACGACGCCCTACGCCGACTATGCGCAAGTACTTAAGACGCGCCGTTTTTCGGTTCAAGCCCGAGTCGAACTTTGCGCCGGAGAGCAGCTAGCGCGTTGTGGCTGCGGGTAATAGCTGCATCGCTGAACGCTCACCGGCGCGCGCGGGCCGACGGCGATAGTGACTGAACAAGCGAGCGAAAATCCGGGGGTTGTTCGCAAACAATCGAGATGCTCTCTCCCGATCGCGGGTGAATGAACTGAAGATTCGCCGCGTGAAGGGCGACGCGAGTGATTCGCCGCTCCGACGCTTCCTCCGAGTGGTATTTTCTGTCACCGATCACCGGGTGGCCGATCGCTGAAAACTGCACTCGGATCTGATTCTGCAACCCCGTCACGAGCGAAACCCGGACGAGCGAAGCTCCGAAAAGAGGACGTTCGACGGAGTATCGAAGTTCAGCGCGAGCCGCCGTGGTGTCGCTCTCCGGGCGCAACGTTTGAAACATTCCGTCCCGACGAAAGTAGTGAACGAGCGTCCCGTCTTTAGCGCCGGGACTCCCGCGAACCACCGCGAGATATTCCCTCTTCGGAGTATGCTCGATAAATTGTCGAACGAGTGTATCCCGATCCCGCTCAGTTTTTGCAAAGAGCAGAACCCCGGACGTAAAGCGATCGATGCGATGCACGACAAAGGCTCGCTGTCTCTTCAGTCTAAGTCTTGCGGACAGCAGAGACAGAGCGGACGGACTGTCGGAGCCTTTCACAGGCACGGCCGCGAGTCCGGCGGGTTTATCGATAGCCACCACGGCATCGTCTTCGTAAAGCACGGAAAGCTCCCGTGAGAAACGAGGCTGGCGCGGAGCCTTTCCTGAACGGCTGCCGCCCTTTCGTGGAGATTTGCTCATTTGAAGAATCGCCGATCGCTGCTTCCAGGCTAGCGCATAAGCCGGAATCAGCCACAGTATCGAACCATTCCGCGAACCTCGCAATTCCGTGCCGGTTCGGCCTTCCACCTTAACCATCCCTTAACCGATCTTAACGGTCCGCTAGCCCGATTCCCGCGTTTCAGCCTAAGCTGTTTTCTTCTTTCCGCGTCATGGTAGGTGTCCCAGGCCCTAGGGCTTGGGGCGGGGACAGAACATCATGGATCCAAAACGCGTGCGGAGCTGCGCCCTGGGGTTGTCCCCTTTGCTGAGACGCTGAGTTAAGACACTGTTCGCCGTTCGCTGGAAATTTCTTGCGCCCGATCCCGGAACGGTTTTAGGATGGGCCTGCCGGTGAAGCGGAGAGGGCAATGCTGGCGAGCATCCCGATCGAGGAATAGCCGGCCGGAACTCATCGCGGACGATGAGCAGGGCGCGGCCTTTCTGTCGCGCTCTGTGGCTGGGCCCGGGGCCGACCAACGCGAGGCGGTAACCCGGTCCCAGCTTGGGAAGGTGCGAAAGATCTCATCGGACCGATAGATTCCGCCATGCCTGAAAAAACGCACCTTCGGGTTCATGCGTGTGCCTCTGAAGACCGCGTCCGCAGATCTCGTTCGAACTCCACTGGCGGTCGATAGCTGAGCGCCGAGTGCAGCCGTTTCTCGTTGTACACCCGCTCCAGGAAATGCCCGATGGAGGCCCGCGCCTCCACCGCGTCCCGATACTCCTGCCGGTGCACTTCTTCGTATTTAAGCGTCTTCATGAACGATTCGCAAGCCGCGTTGTCGTACGGATTCC
>CAMDED010000139.1 GCA_945893365.1 Candidatus Sulfopaludibacter sp. SbA3
TCTGTCCCCACGGAAAGCAAGGGGAGAACTGTGTCTGGACAGGCCCTGCAAGCGTCGGCGGGGCCACGTGGCCGTGGCACTGGAACCCGCGCCGGGCGCTCACAAGATTCTGGCGAGACCCGTGCATAGAATTCTATGCACAAGCGTGAAGAGCATGCAAATAGGGCACTTGGACAAGGGTTCGGCAACATCAGGCGAGGATCAAGCTACCAGGGTCGGCACCGCACCAGCGGCGGAGCCGCGTTTGGTGCATAGATTAGGTGCCATCCTTCAAGTCGGACGCCGGGAACGGGTCGACTTGGTGTTGGAGGTGGGAGACAGCAAAGAACAGGTAACGATTTTGGAATCGGCGTCCCCGCTGCGAACTACCAACGCGGAGGCCGGCGAGGTTATTTCGAACCAGCGAATCGTCGAGCTTCCGCTGAACGGACGGCAGTTCGTGGATTTGACGCTGCTCAGCGATAATGTTTTCAAATCGCCGCGCGGGACGCGAGGGTCCGCGCTCTGGCACAAACCGGGACAGCGGTACTTGTCGCCGGTCAGCGGGCCGGACACAACATGTACTATCTCGATGGCGTGTCGGTGACGGATCAGTATTTCAACCATTTGGCCGCCTCTCCGCCCGTTGACGCCATGCGGGAGTTTAATATTCAGAAATCGATCTACGCCGCGGAGTTCGGAGGAAAGGCATCCGCGACGATCAGCGCGGTGATCAAAACGGGAGAAAACGCGCCTAACGGCACATTCTATGAGTTCCTGCGAAATGACGCGGTTGACGCGCGGAATTTCTTCGATCCGCGGAAGAAGCCGCCATTCAGGCAAAATCATTTTGGCGGCGTCCTGGGCGGCGCTATCAGGAAGGATAAAGCGTTCTTCTTCGCAAGCTACGAAGGACTTCGTGTGAGCCAGGCACTCACGCAAGCTTTTTCGGTCCCGACGGCGGCAGTTCGTGGAGGAGACTTACGGGCTTACCGGCAATCTACGATCCTCGGTCGACACAACCATCCGGAAGCCGAACTCCTTTTTTCGGCAACCGCATTCCGCGGGCCGTCTGGACGCGGTGGCCGCCGCATTCCTGCCGAAACTGCCTCTTCCCAATTTGCCGGGCCAGGTGCAAAACTACCTCGCTACACCGGTTCTGCGGAACAACGCCAACCAGGGAATTCTGCGGCTGGATGAACATTTGACATCGAAGGACAGCCTATTCGGGCGCCTTTACATCGCGGACTTCGATACCTTTCAACCCTTCGGGAGCGGCCTCTTGAACGAGAGTCTGGTTCCGGGCTTCGGCTACCACCTCACTACCCGCACAAAAAGCCTGGCAATCGGTGAAACCCATGTCTTCGCGCCAAATCTAATCAGCGAGTTTCGTTTCGGATTTCTGCGAGTCTCAGGTGGACAGCAAAGCCAGAATCAAGGAGCCGACTTTGCAGCGCTGAACCGGATCGGCGGCATCGCCCCCAGCGAGGATCAGACCGGCTATCCTTCAATCGGTTTTTCAGACGCATACAGCACGGCCGGGGACCCCGCCAACCTCTTTACCCGGCGCAACAACAGCTTCGACTTTATCGAGAACCTTTCCTGGGTCCGCCGCTTGCACAGTTTCAAATTCGGGGGCTACGTCTTCCGTCTGCAATCCAATCCGAGCGAATCTCCGAACGCGCGGGGATCCTTCACCTTCACGCCTCGTTACAGCTCTTCAATCGCGGGGCTTGGGGACGGAAACGCCTTTGCCGATTTCCTTATGGGCTACCCGTCCTCGGCACAAGCCGGAATAGGGCCAGGCGGCTCCGAATATGGACGATCGACGTGGCGGCATGTTTACGCCCAGGATGACTGGCGGGTCGCTCCATCCCTGACGTTTAGCTACGGCGTTCGCTACGAGATCAACGGCAAGATCACCGACACACAGAACCGGCTCTCCAACATCGAGGTAGATCGTTTCGTCATCGCGAGCGACGACAACGGGCAAATCAGTCCTCTCGCGAACGGACTGCTGGGACTGATTCCGGTTCCCTATGTTACATCGAAGGCAGCCGGATATCATCGCTCATTGCAACTGCCCAACTATCATCACATCGCTCCCCGCGCGGGGTTGGCCTGGACTCTCTCGAACAGGACCGTCATTCGCGCCGGCTGGGGCCTGTTCTTTAACCAGGCGGCTTACAATATTCAGACCGCGTTGGCCGAAAATTTGCCGTTCTTCTTCAACAAGAGCGTCAACACGGCTGCCACGAGCCTGGTCCCCACCTTAACCACGTCAAACATCCTGCTGTCTTCCGCGAACGGAACGATCGGAGGATCGAGCTTGGACTACCCCTACCGGTCCGAGTATGCGAATTCCTGGAACCTCGACGTGCAGCGCACACTTGGCGCCAATTGGCTTGTGCGAGCCGGCTATTTTGGTTCCCACGTGTCGGGCGCCGACAACAGCACCTTCCTGAACATCCCTTTGCCGGGACCGGGAGCGATAGACCCCCGACGTCCGAATCCGCTACTCAGCGGCTTTAAGGCCATTCGCTGGGATGGGTGGTCGATCTATCACTCGGGGACGTTCAAGCTCGAAAAGCGGCTCTCCAGCGGGTTGGCCCTTCACGCGAGCTACACATGGTCGAAGTCAATCGACGACGCTTCGGATATGGGAAGTACTTTTTCCGAGACGAATATTCCTCAGGATGTCCGAAATGTCCGGGCGGAAAGGGCGCTTTCCAGCTTCGACCATCGCCACCGCTTTGTCTTCTCCTACGCCTATGCGCTTCCCATTGGTAAAGGTCATTCGTTCGATCCCGAGGAATCGCGGGCAGGTTGTTGCAAGACTGGTCCGTCACCGGCCTTTGCTCGGCGCAATCCGGCGCTCCCTTCACTGTGATCCTGCCGACCGACAACGCCAACATTGGGGCGGGTCCGCCGCAACGCCCGAACCTGATTGCCGATCCGAACGCGAATGCCCCGCAAACGGCGCAACGATGGTTTAACACATCGGCTTTCCAGATGCCGGCGCAGTTCACTTTCGGGAATGCCGGCAGGAACGTAGTGTTTGGCGACGGCGAGGCCAATGTGGATGTCTCCGTTCGTAAGGAGACGGCGATCAACGAACGGTCGCGGGTGGAATTTCGAGCGGAGATTTTCAACGTCCTCAACCACACAAATCTCGCGGACGTGCCCGGCAGAACCGCGTTTACGCCGGCGTTTGGACGCTATACCAGCGCCCAAAGTTCCCGCCAGATACCGTTTGCACTGAAGCTTCTCTTTTAGCGCGATTCTCTAAAAAGCAGCCTTTTGGAGTTCCGGCTGGGCGGCGTGACCCACGAGGCTATGCGCCAGGCGGCCTGCTGCCGATAAGCCGCTAATTCGCAATGTGTTGTGCCTTCGCCGGCGAGGGCGCTTCATCCGAGTGCGGCGTCGCGGCCGATTGCAGCTCAGTTTCCACCGGTTGGCCGGTAGCATAGCGAGGTACGGCGGCGCTCAACCGATTTATTTCGAAAATCTCTCTAGTTTCGACTTCTCTCACCGATAAGCAATATGGGACAACTACCGACATGAACATTTCTCACATCGCACTAGGCGGCATTCAAGCGGCCGAGAAGCAGCTGGACTCCATCGCGAGCAAGATCGCAAAGCTGCCGCTTGTAGCGGCGGCCGCCGGCGAGGACACCACGGACCTGGGAGCTGCAATGATCGGATTGATTCAGGCCCAGCGGATGGCGCAAGCCAATCTCATGGTTCTAAAGACCGCGGATGAAATGAACGGGAAAATTCTTAACGTCTTGGGATGAGACCGGCAGCCGGCATTGATGGACGGTTGCCACACTCACGTGCCGGAGCGCGCCCGGCGGCTGGAAGGGGAAGCCGGCGATGCCCCCGGCGGGGAGACGCGGGTATATAATAGGGACCGAATCAAGTGTCTACGCGACTCCTGCTCGCCCTTTACGCCGGTCTCTGTGCCGCAGCCGAGGTCTCCGTCGACGCGCCCGCAGTCCTCGCGCGCCGCTGCGTAAGCTGTCACGACGCGAAGGCGAAAACCTCCGGACTCGATCTCTCCTCCCGTGAATCCGCTCTCCGCGGAGGCAGCAAAGCCGGCGGCCTCAGCCTCCTGCTGCGCCGCGTTCAACTCGGGCAGATGCCTCCCGAGGGCGCCCTCCCGGCCGCTGAACAGGAACTCCTCGCGAAGTGGATTGAAGCCGGCGCACCGTGGACCGTAAAGGAGTGGTGGTCCCTTCAGCCCCTCCGCCACACGCCCAAATCGATTGACGATTTCGTCACCGCCAAGCTCCGCGACAACGGCCTTACGCTTTCGCCGCCAACCAGCCGCCGCACCCTCGTTCGCCGCGTCACCTACGACCTTACCGGTCTTCCGCCCACGCCGGAAGATGTCGAGAGCTTCGTCAACGACGCGGGCTCAACGGCCTACGAAAAGCTGGTCGATCGCCTGCTCGCTTCGCCCCACTATGGCGAGCGCTGGGCTCGCCACTGGCTCGATGTGGTCCGCTTCACCGAGAGCGAAGGGTTCGAGCGCGACGTCCTCCGCGACCATGCATGGCCCTATCGCGACTACGTCATCCGCAGCCTCAATCAGGACAAGCCATACATTCAGTTCGCCCGCGAGCAGATCGCCGGCGATATCCTCGAGCCCAAATCCCGCGACGCCGTGATCGCGACAGGTCTCCTCGTCTTTGGACCCACGGACGCCGTCGGTCTCACGTCAGCCGTCGAGCGTGAGCGAGAGGCGGTGCGCGAGGATCAACTCGAGGAAATGGTTGGCGTCGTCTCACAAACTTTCCTCGGCCTTACGGCCAACTGCGCCCGCTGCCACGATCACAAATTCGATCCCATTCCCCAGCGCGACTACTATCGCTTCAAGGCCGCGCTTTCCGGCGTCTGGCAACCCTTCGAGGACGCCGCGTCCACCGAGCTCTTCCCCGACGGCCGCGTTCTCGACACCACGCACGACGAAAAAATCGCCGCCCTCAAAACGCGCATTCAAGCCGTCGAAGGGGAGATCGCCAAACTTTACAAACAGACAACCGTTTGGACGGCCGTCAAGCCCGTCGCGCAGTGGACATTCGACGTCGACGCGCGGGACCAGCTCGGCTCCCGCCATGCCGCGGCAACCTCGAAAACACAACTCCACGAAGGCCGCCTGGAAACCGGACCCGGCGAGAAATCGATCTCACTCGTCACCGCGCCCCTCGGCGCGAACATCACTGCGAAGACGCTCGAAGCTTGGGTTACCGTAAGAAAGCCGCTCGAGAATCCGGGAAAATCGGAAGAGCCTGGGAAACCCCTCAGCGTCGTGCAAATCTACAATCGCAGCGGCTACCGGGGGGCGGCCTCGGACGGCATCCAATTCGCCGGCGACACGAACAAGCAATGGCGCAACATCAGCACCGCGAACTTCCGCACAACGGATGTGAACGGCCCCAAAGAAACCGCATCCGCGGGCGAGCGCATCCATCTCGCCATCACCTACGTAGCCGACGGCACGATTCGCCTTTACCGCAACGGCGTCCCCTACGGCCAGTCCTTTCGTCCGGACGCCGGCGCCAACGGCCTCACGCAGACCTACGCCGCGGGTGACGCCGTTCTAAAATTAACGGCCACTCCCGAACTCGGTCTCGACGAAGCCCGCCTGTATGACTCCGCTCTGACAGGCGAGCAAGTCGCGGCATCCTTCGCCGCCGGTCCCGCGCCGGCGATGCAACGGAAAGAAGGCAGCGCGCCGCTGTTCGAACAACGAGAGCGTCTGCAGCGGGAACTTGAAGCCATCCCGACTCCCGAGAAAGCATTCGCCGCCGCCCCCCGAAATCCCGGCATCACTCATCTGCTTCTCCGCGGCGACGTGAATCGCAAAGCTGAGGCGCTCGCACCAACCGGTCTCAGCGCGCTCCCCGGCGCCGATTTCAAACTCGCCCCCGATTCTTCCGACGCCGAGCGCCGCCGCCGTCTCGCTGAATGGATAGCCGATCCCGCCAACCCGATCTTCGCCCGCGTCATCGTCAATCGCGTTTGGGCGCACCACTTCGGCACCGGTATCGTGGAAAATCCCAACGATCTCGGCGCGAATGGAGGCCCACCGTCGCACCCGGAGCTCCTCGACACGCTCGCCGTCGAGTTTATCCAATCCGGTTGGAGCCTAAAATCCCTGCACAAGAAAATTGTGCTCTCCGCCGCTTACCGCCAGTCCTCCACGTACAACAAAGAAGCCGCGGCGAAGGACGCCGGCAACCGCCTGCTCTGGCGCTACACGCCCCGGCGTCTTGAAGGCGAAGCGGTCCGCGACGCCATGCTCGCGGTCTCCGGCAAACTCAACGACAACCCGAGCGGTCCCAGTTTCCGGCCGTTCAAAGTCACAAAGCCCGGCGGATCCTACGTGAAGTACGAACCGCTCGATTCCGGCGACGCGGACCTTCAGCGGCGCAGCGTCTACCGCATGAACGTCAACACGGGCGGCGACCCCATGCTCGAATCGCTCGATTGTCCTGTGCCCGCCGTGAAGACGCCGAAGCGGCCCTCGACCACGACGGCGCTGCAGGCGCTGAGCCTCATGAACAACCCGCTGCCGGTACGGCTCTCGAAAGCATTCGCCGCGCGGGTCGCGAGTGAGGGGCAAAGCATCGATACGCAAATCGAGCGCGCCTTCGCTCTGGCCCTGGGCCGCGCCCCCGACGATCACGAACGCGAAAGCGGCCGCGGACTTATACAGGATCGGAACCTAGAAGCCCTCTGTTGGGGACTATTCAATGCCAGCGAATTCCTTCAGCTCGAATAAATCCCGCCGCCGGATCCTGCTCGACGCCGGGTTCGGTTTCGGCTGGCTCGCGGCGTCCTCTCTCGCCGGCGCGGCGCCCCACTTCGCGCCGAAGGCAAAGCGAATTCTTCAGGTCTTCTGTGTCGGCGGCATGAGCCACATGGATACCTTCGACTACAAACCCGAGCTCGACAAACGCGACGGCAAACTCTTCGAAATGCCGACCTTTTTCGGTCAGGGCGGCAACCTCTACGCGAGTCCGTGGAAGTTTCAACAACGCGGCCAAAGCGGCCTCTGGGTCAGCGATCTGCTGCCGCAACTGGCCACCTGCGCCGACAAACTCACCGTCATCCGCTCCATGACGTCCCGCAGCGCGAATCACATGCCCGCGGTGGCGCAAATGAACACCGGCTTCATCCTCTCCGGCTTCCCCGCGATGGGCGCATGGATCACCTACGCGCTGGGCACGGAGAACCAGGACCTGCCGGCCTTCGTCGTGCTGCCGGATCACCGCAACTACCCCTGGGGCGGCACCCTGCAATGGTCCAACGGTTTTCTTCCCGCCGCCGTACAGGGCACGGCGTTCAAGAGCACGGGCGACCCGGTGCCCGATTTGTCGAGCCCATTCGATCAGTCCCGCGCGCGGCAATGGGTCAACGCCATGAACCGCTCCTACGCCGAGCGGCACGCGGGCGATTCCGATCTCGACGCGCGCGTCCGCAGCTATGAGCTCGCCGCGCAAATGCAGCTCAGCGTTCCAGACGCGGTCACGCTCGAAGGCGAATCGGAGGCTACCAAGCGCGCCTACGGATTCGACCAGCCCGAAACCAGCTACATGGCGCGCCGCTGCGTCCTCGCCCGCCGTCTTATCGAACGCGGCGTTCGCTTCGTGCAGGTTTACCATGGGGCGTCCGGCGCCGATTGGGACGCCCACGGCGACCTGACCGGCAATCACGGCAGAATGGCCAAGGAATACGACCAGCCTGTCGCGGCGCTCCTGAACGATCTCGACGCGCGGGGATTACTAAAAGACACGCTGGTCATGGGCGTGACTGAATTCGGCCGCACGCCCGTGGCGCAAGGGGCGGGGAAGAAGGGCCGCGATCATCACCCGAACTGCTTCACATGCTGGCTCGCGGGCGCCGGCGTCAAACCCGGGATTGCCTACGGCTCCTCGGACGATCTAGGTAATCAACCCGCCGAAAATCCCGTCACGATTTACGATTTCCACGCGACGGCGCTGCACTTGCTCGGCCTTAACCACGAGAAGCTCACTTACTATCACAACGGCATTCGCCGGCGACTTACGGATGTCCACGGGCACGTCGTGCAGCCGATTTTGGCGTAAGTGGCAAGCGGGAAAGAAGGAGTGGCGAGCGCAGGGTGGCGGTTGGGGGGATTCCGCCGTTACAGATCAGCCACGGTCCCGATTAGTTCGCCATTGCCGAACGCCTCCTCTCGAACGGCCGATTCCCAGGCCGAACGAGTTGGGGTACCGTAGTGTGTTCGACACGGACAATACACCATGAGTGTTCTTCCAACGACGGTCACGGAATGCCACATTTGGAAGGCCACGCTGCATCGCCAAGATGGTGATCAGTTCGCCAGTGAGCGCGAGCGGCTGCGAACCTGCTTTCTCGCCTTCCGAGAGCGTGCGGAACAGTTGGCCGGTGAGACCCGGCGAGATCTTCCAGACCTGACAGTTCACGATGTGACCCACATGGATGCGCTATGGGAGATCGCCTCGCTAATAACCGGTCCGGGATATGCATTTACTCCCGCCGAAGCTTTTGTGCTCGGAGGCGCGTTCCTCCTTCACGACCTCGCGATGTCCGTTACCGCAATAAGAGGGGGCTGGGCCACAATCCGCGGCGATCCGCGCTGGGCCGACCTCCTCTTTTCTGAATATCGTACGGCTTATGATCGCGATCCAACGGGCCCGGAACTACTGGAGCCGGACGTAAGCATCAAGCGTCGCGCTCTATTTTCCCTGCTTCGACAAATTCACGCTGAGAACGCCGAAACACTCGCGTCCATGGCATATCCCGCGAGCGATAGTGTTCGCCTGTTTCTCATTGACGACACCCAGGTCCGACAGACGTTTGGGCCCCTAATTGGGAGGATTGCTCATAGCCACTGGTGGTCAATTGACGACGTCGAGCAATGTTTCGGTCGTGTGGTGATCGGAGCTCCTCCTTGGTGCCCGCTCGCATGGACTATCGACCCTCTTAAGATCGCCTGCACGCTGCGAGTCGCAGATGCCGCCCACTTGGACGCCCGGCGCGCGCCTACATTTCTCAAGTCTTTCAGTGCCCGTTCGTCGGCTTCGGAATCTCATTGGCGTTTTCAGGAGAAACTGAACAAACCGCAGCTTCCAGAGGATGCGTTGGTTTTCACCAGTGGGAGCTCGTTCGGCCTGACGGAGGCGGGCTCGTGGTGGCTGTGTCTTGAGGCGCTCCGGACAGTTGACCGGGAACTGCGAAGCGTTGACTCTCTGTTTTCTGACAAGAAGCGTCCGCGCTTCGCAGCCAAAAGTGTGGCGGGTGTAGACCTTCCGGAGCGGTTGGCCAAATACATCCCGACAGACGGATGGCATCCGATCAACGCTACCGTTCAGGTTAGTGACCTTCCTCACCTCATCAAGAGTATCGGTGGAGAGGGGTTGTATGGCCGAAGACCGGACGTAGCGCTTCGCGAACTGATCCAGAACGCCTGTGATGCGGTCCGCGCTCGCCGGGTATCTGAACGCCTCGAGGCCGAGTTTGGTCGCGTCACCGTTTCACTCGCAAAATCCGTCGAAGGCGACTGGTGGCTCGAAGTCTCAGACAACGGAATCGGGATGTCAAGACGAGTGCTGACAGACGTTCTTCTTGATTTCGGGCACCCTTTTTGGGGGTCGTCTTTGATGCTGGAGGAATTGCCGGGATTGCTCTCATCCGGCTTCCACGCCACGGGGAAATACGGGATCGGGTTCTTTTCTGTGTTCATGGTCGCAAGCCATATTAAAGTGATTACGCGGCGTCCTAGTTCCGCTGCGAAGGACACTCTCGTTCTCGAATTCAGCACGGGGCTGGAGGGTCGTCCAATCCTTCGGGAAGCAACAAAGGACGAGCAACTCAATGATGGCGGCACGAGCGTGAAGCTGCGATTGACGAACGATCCTCACAAGGCGGGTGGCCTGCTCGGGGCGAGGACCGGGGATTCGCCATCCCTCGCAGACTTTTGCGTGGGAATTTGTCCTGCAATCGACGTGGATCTGTCAGTTCGCGAAGGCGACAGCATCGAAAGGGTGGTCATCCGTGCGGACGATTGGAAGGTAATGGAAGGTGTAGACCTGTTGCGAAGAATGGAGGTGGTGAGTCAGGGTCTGAATCCGAACGACGTAGAGATGTTCCGGGCGCGCGCCGCACCCAATTTGCGCATGCTCCGCGCCGATGCTGGCGAGGTTTTTGGTCGTGCGTTAATAGGTGGCGCAGCGGACATGGAGCGGTCAGCCAATCTTCTCGGGGTAGTTGCCGTTGGAGGATTGCGCGCGTGCAGGCTCGCTGGAATAGTCGGTGTTCTTGCTGGAAGAACGCTTCGAGCATCGCGCGATTCGGCATTGCCAATTGTTCCAGATTCGGTTTTGAAGCGATGGGCCGAAGAACAGGCGGATCTGGTGCCGATGCTGTGGAGCTCACCTGAACAACAAGCAGACTGTGCGCAGTATATTCGGCTCTGCGGGGGTTCGACGAAGGGCCTCCCTATTGCAATCTATCGTGGCGAATGGGTTTCGGCGGACCAGATCGGTGGCATGACCTCTCTGCCCGACGAAGTCGTCATTGTGGACCAAAGGAACATAGAGTTCAGTATCAGGCTGCTCAAGTCATATACCTTGGAAGACGCAGTCTTCATGACGACGGCGACCAGCACGAGCCTCTTGCAATCGCGGCATTGGACTGAGGACAGATGGCCGCGAGACATTTTCACTGGCTTCAGTAGGCGTCAACGCTTTTTAGGTGCCACCCTTATCGGTGCTGTCGTCGAGGCGCTCTCCGTCGCCTGGAAAGTGCCCGCCGAACAAGTCCTCGCGGCCAACAATCTTGATTGGGAAACTGATGTGGTTATCGGCAGAGAAGGGGATCGGGAAATCCGAGATAGCGCAATTCGTGTCGTCAGGCCGAAACCGCAAGGGGCTTAAATTGATTCCGGGAACGGGTAAGGCGAACCCTCGGCCGCCCCGGTCCGTTCGACACCTTCAGCGCCGAAGGGCCGCGCGGACCGTCCGCATGTCGAGAAACATCCTTTGTGGCCCGGTCTCCGCCGCGCCCTCAATAGGTACGAAACCATACCGCGCATACCAGCCGACCCGATCCCGATAGGCATCCGTAACGATACAGCGGCAGCCAACTTCATCGGCGGCACGCAAGCTAATACGAAGCGCTTCTGAAATCAGCGCGTGTCCAAGTCCACGGCCCGCGAAGCGCCGATCCACGGCTAGCCGCGCCAACAGGATCAGAGGCAAATCGTAAGGAGGCAGCCCGCGGACATGTTTCTTCGGAAACGCATCGCGAGGCACGCTCGACATCGCCAGGGTGAAGTAGCCGAGCACGGCTCGTGGAGCCCCTTCCTCGACCGCCACGTTGCTTACGCCGATTGAGATCTTCTCCTGATTCGTCCAGGCATGGCGTTTGAGGTAATTATTGAGAGCGTCGTCACCGCAATCGAAATTCTCCACCTCGTCGTCCTCTTCGAGGCGGCGAATGACGCTGGCCATTAGTCCCGCATAGCCCGAATAAGATCTTCGGTGGGGCGCTTCGCTTCTACACCGGATGCGAGTTGGGCAAGACTTTCCAGTTCGCGCCCCGTCCAGTTGATTTCGACCCGCGGCAGCGAAGCGTCAGGAGCCACTCGTTCCAATCGTGGAAAAAGCAGCACGTTGCGTTCCCCGCTCGCGTTCTCGCTTATGATTCTGCGCCCCAATTTCCGCTCCGACACGGCCCATCGAAACAGAGCCACGGCATCGGACAGGAAGTCCGTGTTGCTCGTGAGCTGCAATTCTTCTTTGAGGAAACGCACCGTGCGATCTTCCGCGGCAGCAAGATCTGCTTGGAACTTGGTCTTGCGCCGCTTGGCGACCGTTGGAGCTTCGATTCGCTTTTTCCCGATCTTCATTAACTCCAATTATACTCCAACGCTACCTGCGAATGGAGTCAAATCGGATCGCACAGCAGGGGCTGCCCGCTACAGTTCAGCGACCGTTTCGATTACGGCGTCGCCATTGCGGAACGCCTCCTCTCGAATCTCGATTCCCAGGCCGGGCAGTTCGGGAGCGGTCACATAGCCGTTCACGGGGGCCGGAACGTTTTTGAGGAAGTGCGGATACATGTCGTTGTACAGGTGGTACACGCTTTCCATGATGTAGAAATTGGTCAGTGAGGTGGCGGTGTGGATGGAAGCGTACCACAGCACCGGTCCGCCGCCCGTGTGCGGAGAGGTGGGAATTTTGTAAGTATCGGCCATGTCGGAGATCTTCTTCGCCTCGGAAATTCCGCCGCACCAGGTGACGTCGTACATCACGACATCCACGGCGTGCGCCTCGAACATCTCCCGGAAGCGGAACCGCGTCGCCAACCGCTCGCTAAGACAAATCGGTATGGAAGTTTCCCGCGCGAGCGACGCGTAGGCCTCCAGATTGTCGGGCAGCATGGCGTCTTCGAGATACATGATCCCGTACGGCTCGAGCGAATGGGCGATCTGCAGGGAACAGGGCAAGTTCCAGCGGCTGCTCAGGTCGAGCCCGATCTCTAATTCATCGCCCACGGCTTTCCTGATCCGCTGTATCGGATCGAGCGACTGCTTGAGCTCCGCTTGCGTGATGAACGTGCCGCCGTGTCTGGCCAATGCGTTCACCGGGCCGCGATCGTACGGGTAGAGTTTGACGCCCTTGATTCCGCGCTTGACAAGGAACTCGGCGATCTTCTCGGGATAGTCGTGTTCCCGCATCCCGTTGATCGTCCACCCGTTCATGGTGTTGTAGACGAGCAGCTTTTCCTGGGACTTGCCGCCGAGCAGTTTGTACAGCGGCAGGCCGGAAGCTTTGCCGAGGATATCCCATTGCGCGATGTTGATGGCGGTCAGCATCCGGAACTCAGCCCCGCCCCAGGGTTGATAGGAGATGCGATAGAAGAGGTCCTGCCAGAGTCGATCGATCTGGGCCGCGTCCTTCCCCAGAATATAGCTGGAAAGTTCTTTCAGCGCGCCGCGGTGCGCCTCATAGCCGGGATAGGATTCGCCGATCCCCACGATGCCGGCGTCGGTATGCAAGCGCACCCACATCCAGTTCGGCGTAATCCCCTGAATTCGCAGGTCCGGGCGGAAGCGCACGGCCTCGATCTTCGTGATCTTCATCGGGCCGGCGGCCTTGGCGGCCGTCTGCGCTTCAAGCGTCCAGGGCGCCATTCCGGCCGCGGCTAGCGAGCCGGCGGCTGATGCTCCAAGAAAGTCTCTGCGAGTCATAGGCGCGTGGCGTTCTTTTCAATGTACTCATCGGCCTTGGACTTCGCCGGCTCGCGCCGATCGATGTAGTAGAACCGTTCCGCAAACTCGAGTTTATGGGGCTTGCCGTATTCGCGGTCGCTATCGAGAAGGAACTGGCGGGCGTAGGCGCGGTCCGCGGCGCGGTCGTCGTTCCCGAGCAGCGCAAGCCGCTTCCCCTGCCGCGCCAGTTGAGCGCGTACGATCGACCCGCGATTGCCATTGCCCTGGGACTTGCATTCGACGATGGCGTCGATCTTCTTCTCGATGTGCGAACCGATATCGACCGCGCGGTTGAACGGCTGCCCCGACCGGGCGCAAAAATAATACCGCTCGGTTACAGTGTGCGGCTGAATGCCCGCCTCCAAGTGTTCGTGGAAATCGTTCGGCATGCCGGCCATCCAACAGGCCTCTTCGACGGCGCGTCCCGTCACCCAGTGGTCGGGGTCTTCCTCCCCGGTTCCCCAGGGATTGAAGGAGAGGATCGTGTCGACTTTGAGCATCCGCAAAATGAGAATCAGCCGGCCGCGCAGGTCGATATAGGAGATGCCGTTCATGTCGTGGTTCTGGTAGTAGAAGTCGAACACATCTTTGAAACCGAGGGCCGCGGCCATCCGGAAGTGGTCCTCTTCGTTGCTCAGAATGTTTTGAGCGGTGCTGCGTCCGCCGTACTTCTCGTCGTTGCTCGTGCGGACGATATAGCCGCTGTAGCCCTCGCTCATAAGTTTCGCGCAGAGGCCGGACGCATAATAGGGAACGTCATCCAGGTGGGCATGAACTGCCGCAAAGACCTTGCCTCGGTGCGGCTGCCCGCGCTCGTCCTTCACCACAACCACTTCCGCGCTACCGGCCGGGGCCGCGGCGGCAGCCAAGCCGGGAATACCGGGTCGATTCATAGTCCATCTCCCGATTACAGTGGAACCGCGTGTCCATCGACATACTTGCGAACCGCCTGACGGAGGCTCGGCTCCTGGCCGATGTACCGGAACGTCTCGGCGTATTCCAGGCCGAACTGTTTCCCCAAGATCCGGAAGTCGTCCATGAGGAAATGCTTCACGTAATGAAAATTGGCGGAGTCGTCGTCGTTCCCGAGGAGAGGCAGTTTCTTCCCCTGCCTCGCGAGCTCCTGGCGGAGGCGCATTCCGTTGTCGCCTGCCGGGCCCTTCCCCTTATTGGCCACATTGGAGCGCACCTTGTGATCGATATAGGAGCTGATATCGACCACGCGATTCACAAGGTTGTGGCCTTGCGGCGCCCTGGAGTGGTAATAACGCTCGCGGATCTGGCAGTGCTTCAGCCCGGCTTTGAGCTGCTCGGGATACTCGTGGCCGCCACCGGGACTAGCCATCCAGGAGGCCGATTCCACGGCCTTGCCGACGACGATGTGATCGGGGTTTTCATCATAGTGATCGTAGGGGTCCATGGCGAAAACCGTGTTCACCTGGAGCAGCCGGAACAGGAAGATCAGGCGCTGGCGGATTTCGATCATCGCGCAGTCGTCCATGCGGTGGTTGCGGTAATAGAAGGAGAAAGCCTTCTTGCAGCCGAGCGCCTTGGCTGCCTCCTGGTTGTCGATCTCGTTCTGCACGACCCCGTGGCCAACCGTCTTTCCGGCTTTCTCATCATTGGACAGCCGGATGAGATAGCCGGTGTACCCCTCGCCAATCAACTTGGCGACGGCGCCGGCGCAGAACAGCGTGATGTCGTCCGAATGCGCCTGGATGGCGGCGAGCACCTTGCCCTGATGCGGCTTTCCGGGCTGGTCCCGTTCGATGACCAGATCGCTGGCATAGGTGTGGTAATCCGACGTGAGGGACGCGTTGTACTCGCCCTTGGGGACGGCGTACGCCGTCGGGGTCACCGCCGGGGGGAGATTTGGACTTTGCCCGTAGGCAGGGGGCGGCTGCTGAAGCGCCGCGGCGCCGCCGAGCGCGAGGCTTCCCGCCACGGACCGTCCCAGAAATTTTCGCCGGCGCATACTTGATTCCTCCATCGGCGATTCCTAGAAGTAGAGCTTCAGCGCAAACTGCATCTGACGCGGAATGTTCAGAAGATCGCTGTTGGTGGTTAGCGTACCAAATGTCTGCGACTGCAACGTAGACGATCCCGTTCCGAAACGCACCCGGTTGAAGGCGTTGAAGGCCTCGGCCCTGAAATCGAGGCGCACCTTCTCGTGGATCACGAAGGTCTTGGCGAGCGAGATGTTTTCGTTCAGGCTGGGGAACAGACGGATCTTCGGATTGTAGCGGGTCATGTTGCCGATGCCGTTGAACGGCGTGCCGGATCCTTGCGCCGGGAAGGGACCGGAGCCGTAAGGAACGAAGAATTTATCGACCGACGGATCGAAGCTCCCACCGCTTGTGGGCGCGCGCCATCCATCGTAGGACGTGGCGTACGGCACGGTGCGTCCGGCAAAGATCGGCTGCGTCACGGTGGTACCGAGCGCGATGGGAAGGCCGCTCGCATAGGTGTTGATGCTGCTCACGCGCCAGTTCCCCAGAATCGCCGCGGCGATTCCACTTGAAAGAAAGCGCTTGCCTTTGCCTACAGGTAATTCGTAGATCAGGCCAAGCTTGTAGGAGTGAGTGACGTCATAGCGGCCGATCGACTTTTCCAGCCGGCGATTGTACATATCGGCCGCCCCATTCGCGGTTGACGGCGAGTAGGTGTCGGAGTCGGTGATGATCTTCGAGAAGACATACGAGGTCTGGAAGTTCAGGCCATTGGCGTAACGCTTCTCCAACCGGAGAATTCCCGCGTGATAGGTGGAGTGGCCGCTGTGGTCGCCTCCACCGGTCAAGGTATCGATCAAGTTGTACTGCGGAAAGGGACGAAGGGCCTGGGCGACGGTTGAGCCTTGACCCCACGTCGCTCGGAATCCCGGATACGGCGCCCTGATCCCGGCGGCAACCGCCGCGGCGGAGTCGAACTGTTGGGTCAGAAGGCCCGCGCCCAGGGTGTTCAGGTAATTCGTGGGAACCTGATTGTAATTGAGCAGGCCGGATTGGAGGCGCGATCCGAGGCTGCCGTTGTAGGAGGCTTCGAGAACCAGAGTGGAGCCGAGCTGACGCTGGACCGAGAGGTTCATGCTGCTGAACGCCGGCGGACGGGTGGCTTCGCCGTTTTGCCACCAGTAGGCGGTGCCGCCATTGGCAAACGACGGATCGATGAACGGCGGCTTGACCCACGGCGGCGGCCCCTGGCTGTAGATAAAGGTCGGCTGGATGCCGTTACTGTTGTTCACGAAATTGAGGATCTGGACAAAGCCCACCTGGTGCGTGGAGCCGGCGACGGTCGTGATAGCGCCGTAGGAAAGCGCGTAGGAGCCGCGAACCACGGTCTTCGAATTCAGGCTGTAAGCGAATCCGATATGCGGGCCGAGCGCTTTGTAGTAGCCGTCCGCGATCGTCCGGGAGCCGACGCGGCCCTGGCCCGAGCCGGCGAAGACGAGCGCGCCGGGGATGTTGCCCGCTCCGGGGTTAGGCAGAGTGGGCGAAAAATCGCTGAACTGGTCGTCAAGCGCACGCGGCGGAAGCGTGGTCTCCCAGCGGAGACCGAGATTCAGCATCAGTTTCGGGGTGACGCGCCAGTCGTCCTGGAAATAACCCGCATAGTAAGGCCACTGCTGCCCGATAAACCGAATGGTATCGATTCTGCCGCTATCGGCGCGGCCCAGCAGGAACGAAGCGAACGGATTTCCGCCGGCGGCCGCGAAATTCGTATTGCCGGGCAGTCCGGTTCCAGTGAAACTGAACCCGGCGAGACCAGAGAGGACCGCGTGGCCGAAGCCGTTGTAGTGGTTGAGCTGATACATGCCTCCGAACTTGAGCTGATGCTTTCCTTTGATCCAGCTCATGTCGTCATGGAAGCCGTAAATCGTGTTCTCTGAACCGTTGTAGGACTGCGCGCCCCAGGTTGTATACCCGTTGCTAAAGCTGATGATGGGCAGATTCTCATTACAATCGGGAACATTCGGTATGCAGAGCTTGTCCTTCCAGGGGCCCTTGGCCACATTCAGCGAGACGTTGGTCTGACGCCAGTTGTTGGCTCCGGCGTAAAAATGATTGAACAGGTTGGGGCGGAAGGTATGGTCCCAGGTCATTCGATAGACGTCGCTCGCCTGGTCGAGAGTCTGGTAGGTGGAGTATAAGCCCGGAAGCGTGTCGGGACCGGCCGCTCCCGGATATCTCCCCTGGCGGTTGTAGCCGAAGAATCCGGAGATGCGGTCGTTAGCGGAAATCACGTGATCGCCTTTGACGCTGAACTTGGTGTAGGGAGTGACCGAGGAGCCGCTCGTAATCAGGTAATTGTTGGTTACGTAGCCCACCGAACCGGGGAGCGCGCCGCTATTCGGCTTCAGAATCCCGACGCCTTCCCCCTGGAAGACGCTCAGGGATTTCACCGAAAGCGGATCGAAAAGACTCTTGGGGATCTGGTTGTTTGCGAAAGGGGTGCGCGTCACGGCGCCACTGGCGTTGGTCGTCTGGCTAGTGGGGTCGTAAATCGGAATCCGCGCTCCGGCGGCGTTGACCCAGTTGCCGAAATCGCCATCCAGCATTTCCGGAACCGGGATGGTTGCGCTGGAGGCGGTGGCGCCGACGCGATTCCGGAAGCCCTCGTAGGCTACGAAGAAGAACGTCTTGTCCCTGCCGTTGAACAGCTTTGGAATAAGGACCGGGCCGCCGAGGCTGCCGCCGAAGTCGCTCTGCTTATAGACTTGGCGAGGGGTGCCTCTTTTGTTGCTGAAGAAGTAGTTGGCGTCAAAGACGTTGTTGCGCAGAAACTCATAGGCCGATCCGTGGATCTCGTTGGTTCCGGATTTGGAGACGAACGTCATGACGCCGCCGGTCGAATGCCCATACTCCGCCTTGAATCCGTTGGTATCGACGGTGAACTCCGTGATGGCCTCGAGCGAAGGGGCGTTGGTCGCAACCCAACTCACCAGTTGCGCGGAGGTGTCGTTCGCGGAGACGCCGTCGAGAGTCACGTTGTAACCCGCGGCCTGACCGCCGCCGAGGATGAATCCATATTCGCCGCCAAGGTTCTTGGCCTCCGGCGTCAGCACCGCCAAATCGAAAGGACTGCGCAGCGCTCCGCTCACGACCAGCGGCAGTTCATCCACCAGTTTGTTCGTGACGGTGACGCTCGACTTCGAATCCTCGGTCTGCAATTGCACGGCGTTCGCGGCCACTTCGACCGTCTGTTGCGAAGTGCCGATTTCGAGAGTGACGTCGGCTCTAACGTTGGCCGCCGCATTGAGAGTGACGTTATTGAGGACTACCGGCTTGAAGCCTTCTTTCCGGACCCTGACATTGTACTGGCCGACGGGAAGATTGGGCGCGGTAAAATCGCCCGCCGCGTTGCTGGCCACGGTCATCGCGACATTCGTCGCCGCGTTCGTTACGGTCACGGCCGCGTCCGGAACCACGGCTCCGGTGGGGTCGCGGACCGCGCCGGAGATGGAGCCGGCACCGGATTGCGCGGACAAGTGGATGGGTGCCGCGAGGGCGGCGAGGGCCAACAACGCCACGGTGAAAGGCAGCGTTCGATTACGGTTGAGGTTCTTCAATGCGCGTCTCCTTCGTCTCCAACCCCCCGAGAACCCGTCGGGACACACACGCGCCACACTGCACGAATTTGAGGTTGGAGACCTTGCAACCGGGATAGCACGATCCAGCCAAACAAGTCAATTCGATTGAAGACTGAATTGAGTTCTGAAGAGACGCGCGCCGGCTGGGATGGCGCCACAGAGCGGGCCTAGCCTAGCAGCCCGTGGTAGAAGTGCCTAGATTTCGGAACCAAACCTGCCGGGCGACTACGGGGCGCAGATAGAAAATGTAAAGCAAGGTTCGCAGAAGGCCGTGAAGTTAGACCAAGTCGCGCAGATTGACGTCCAGGTGGTCTGAACG
>CAMDED010000140.1 GCA_945893365.1 Candidatus Sulfopaludibacter sp. SbA3
CTTGAATTGGGGAAATGGTCCCTTGCCAAGCAAAAGCCTCCGCGAGCGGGCTACGCCCGCCGTTGAGTCAACACCACAGGCTATACCCAAGCTATGCCCACTACACGTCGCTCGGTCCCGCCGCAACCCACTACAAACAGCGAGGAAGCCTTAGTAGTAATCGAGCGCCCGGAAATCCGTGGTCGCGCGGAGAGCATCGCCCTCAAGACCGGGCCACGCGCCGTATACTTTTCCACCGGGGAGCGCACCGTCCATGACAAACATCACACCGCCCCAGCCATGGTCCGTGCCGCCCGCGGCGTTTTCACGAGTCGCGCGCCCGAACTCGGACACCGTGATAACGGTGACGCCGGCTGCGCGGCCATCCAAATCGTTCCGGAAGGCGGCGAGGCCCTGCGCGAATTCGGAGAGCAGGCCCGGAAGCGCGGCGGATTCGTCGAAGTGATGATCCCAGCCGCCGATATCCGCCGACGCTAGTTCGACGCCGCTATCGTCCCCGATCAGCCGCGCGATCTCTCGAAGGCGGTTGCCGAAGCGCGTGTCCGGATAACCGCGGCTGGTTCGGGAAAACGCCGGCGAGACGTCGCGATCGGCGCTGCGAAGACCGGCTTCCATGAAATCCTGCGCGTCGATATGAGACCGTATCGGCTGGGGAGCGCCTACCGCATGCACGATCGCCAGCCGCTTGCCGTCGTAGAGGGGCTTCAGCGGGGCGAGCGAAGGATGCAGGCCGAAGAAACCGTCGAGATCTAGAACGTCTTTTCGCGGGATCGCGATATTCGGGCGGAGCTCATAGTAGCGCCTGTCGCCATGAGGAACCACGATATTCAGAGCGTCCGCGCCGCCGCGTTGGAAGATTGGAACGAGCGTTTTTCGCGGCCGCGCCGCGAAGGCCATGCCCGCCGCCGAACCGCACAGAAGCGCGCGCCGCGTCATTACACCCAGACCTGCACCGCCGGGACGCCCGCGCGGCACTGTTCGCAGGTCGCAGCCTCGGTGAAATGACTGGCGTCGAACTTCGCCAGATGATAGAAGGGCAGGTCGCCGAACGTACGGGTCCGTGGGTTCGGCTGATACACCACGGTTGCCAGAGCCACCACGTTCGCGCGCCAGGAATGGAGCAACTCCATCATTACCGTGAGCTTCTCTCCGGAGCGCAGGATGTCGTCCACGAGAACGACGGGCTCGCCAGGCATCGGCTCGATGAATTGACGGAAATGCAACGCGGGGTTCGCGTCATCCTCCTCCGCCCAATAGACGCGGTGCGCGCGAAGCGCCTCGCAAACGCCATAGGCCACGGGCAGTCCCCCGGTGGCCGGGGTGACGATGGAGAGCTGAGGAATGATCGCGCGAATCTCCGGGTTCGCACGCAGCAGCCGGCTAAGCCCGACGCTGAGCGTTCGCGCGTGCTGGTAGTAACGCATGGCGAGCGGCACTTGCAGGTACTCGTTCGAATGCAGGCCGTTCGGATACACGAAATGACCCGTGCGCAGCGCGCCCGTCTCGCGCAAGATTCCCTCCACATCGTCCTTCGTCGGCAATAGGTGCATTAGCTGGCCCCATGTCCTGTCAGCACGCGTGGAATCGTGCGGATCAGTATTTTCCAATCGAGCGCGAGCGACCAGGTGTCGATGTACTGCATGTCCATGCGCATCCAGGTGTCGAAGTCGACCGTGTCGCGTCCGGAAACGGCCCAGAGACACGTCAATCCGGGGCGCATGCGCAAACGCCGCCGCTGCCACCGTTCGTATTTCTCCACTTCAGAGGGCACGGCGGGCCGCGGCCCGACCAGCGACATGTCGCCCCTGATGACGTTCCAAAGCTGCGGCCATTCGTCGATCGAAAACTTCCGCAGGAACTTGCCGGCGGGCGTCAGGCGGGGATCGTTGCGGATCTTGAAAGCCGTCGTCCGCTCGGACAGATGCTCGAGGGAAGGCTTCAACGCCTCCGCGTTTTCGACCATGGAACGGAATTTGTAAAACATGAAGCGGCGTCCGTTCAAGCCGCAGCGGTGCTGGCGGAACAGGATCGGGCCCGGCGAAGTCACGCGCACCACGAGCGCGACCAGCAGCAGAAGCGGCGACATCGCAACCAGACCCGCCGTGGCCAGGATCACATCTGTAATCCGCTTCACCATTAGGCGGACTTCGTCGTGAGGCGTAGCCGAGAACGTGAGTAGCGGAATGACGCCGAGCCTGTCGAGATAGACATCGCTGTTCACGTGCGGGAAAAAATCGACCGCCACACGGGTGCGCACGCCCTCTTCGTCGCAAAGGAGAAAAACTTCTTCGAGTCCGGCGAGCCGCTCGCTGTCGACGGCGAAAATGATTTCGTCGATGACCTGGCGGCGCAACAACTGGTGCAGATCGCGATAGGGGAATACCGGGTATTCGGCGGTAACGATGAGCGTGCCGGGCTCGGCATCCAGAAATCCGGCCAAATGCACGCCTTTGTGCGCGGAGAGCTCGAGCGTTTCAGCCAGGCGCCGTGCGCGCTCACCACAGCCTGCCACGAGCACTTGATGAGGCGAACGGAACTCGCCGCGGTCGATGCCGATCAACAGCCTGCCCGCCGTCAGCCGGAACAGGTAGACGAAGAGCCAGGCGTAGGCCGCGAAAAATCCGAGAAACGGGCGGCTCAGATCGAGGCGAAGGAGAAATTGAAAAACCACCAGGCAGAGCGAGCCGTAGACGCCCTGCCGGACGGTGTCGCTAAGGATTACGCGCGGGTCGCGCGAGTCGAGCCTGTCGTAAATTTCGAGCCACAGTCCGATCAGGGGCCACGTCACGCTGCAGAAGCCGAGCAGGAGCGCCCGTTCGGAACCGGTAAGAAAAAACACCCGCTCGAATTGCAGGTACGCGCGAGTGAGGTACGCAGCTTCGAAAGCCGCCGCGACCAGGACGATGTCCCAGAAGGCGAATAAGACCCGATGCTTCCTGTGTCTGCGGCTGTACACTCCGGCTTATATTATGCGCGATTGGCGGCGGCCGCGACAAGCGGATGCCGCTTTGAGGCATCTCAAATCGAACGGCAGGCGTCCATCCGGACGCTCGATGGCAAGGAGCTTTTCCTTGATCGGCAAGCCGGCGCCGAAACCGGCGCGCTTTCCGTTCGATCCGATCACGAGGTGGCGCGGAACCACGATCGGCAGCGGATTCGCGCCATTCGCGAGGCCAACAGCGCGCGACGGTCGCGCCGGGCGAACACAACAGCCGCGGAGAGAAGCAAGCAAGAGGGAAAGCAGCATGAAAACTCGCATCGGAGGCGGCCGTCTCCGCCTGAGAGGACGCGGCTCGAAACCGGCGCAGTCTATTGTTGCCGCTGTTGTTGTCGCTGAGGCGGCGGCGGTGCGGATCGGGGCGTCGAAGGCCGTGCTGCCGCTCGCGGGTTCAGTGATTGGTTCGGACGCCGTAATTGCAGCCGCGGACAGGCTTGATCTCGCGATGGTCTTCACCGGTGTCAGGCACTTCCGCCAGTGAGGCCTGGTCGCCGTTAGCGGCCCATCAGCCTTCCTCGCGAAGCGTCGTGACAGGATCGACGCGAGCCGCGCGGTTGGCCGGAAGAAATGCCGCAAGCAGGCCGATCAGCATCATCGCGACGCACGCAACGGCGAGCGCGACAGGGTCGAGCGGCGACACTTCAAACAACAGGCTCTTCATGACTCTGGTCAGCGCCACAGCGCCGAGCGTTCCAAGCACAAGCCCGGCGGCGACCATGGTCAGCGCGTTCCTCAATACGTGTGCGAGCACGTCGCGCGAGCGCGCGCCCAACGCGATGCGGATGCCGATCTCCCGGTGCTGCTGCGTTACGGCTTGGGAAAGCACCCCGTAGAGGCCGACTGCCGCCAACAGGACTGCGACGGCGGCGAAGACTCCGATGAGCCAAGCCGGGCGGCTGGCTCCCGAGAGCGTGCGCTCACGGATTTGCCGCATTGTGGCGATGTCTCCGAGCGGCAAGCCTGGGTCGATTTCGCGGACGGCCTCACGAACGCCTGGCATCACCGCGGCCGGTTCGGCTTCCGTGCGGATGATGAGTTTGACTTGCGGGTTCGGAGCCTGCGCCAAAGCCACGTAGGCGACGGGCGGGTCGGGGGCGCCAGGGGAGCCGACGCGCTCGCTGCGGATGATTCCCACGATTTGGACTTCCACAAGCGACCCTCCCTTCGTGCGGTAGGAGGGAGTTGTGAGCCGGACGGTCCGGCCGACAGGCGTCTTCATGCCGGCTACATCCGCAAGGCGCGCGGCCAGAGCTTCGTTGATGACGGCGACGCGAGGAGCTCCGTCGCGATCGCGGTCTGCGATACCCCGGCCGGCCAACAAGGGAATTCCGAGCGTACTGAAGTACGCGGGATCGACGCGTTTGAACCGGACGTTCACCATCTTCTCGACTCCGGCGACTTGCATTCCCTCGCCGTTACCGATCCAGCGGAGAGGCAAATGCGTGGTAAGGGCCGCCTGCGCGACCCCCCGCGTGGCTCGAAGCCGCTCGACGATCGCATCGTAAAACAGCGCGGCCCTCTGGGGCGACGCGTAGGTATGCAAGGGGAGATCGACGGACATGGTGATCACGTTCTCAATTCGGATGCCGGTCTTGAGTTGCTGGAGGTTGAGCAGGCTCTTAAAAAGGAGAAGGGCGCCGCAGACCAGCACGAGCGAGAGCGCGACTTCGCCGGCGACGATCGCGCGCCGCACACTGGAGTGGGCTCCCGAGGAGCCGCGCGACGATCCATTCAAAGTCTGCGCGAGGTTGCCGAAGGAGGTCTGCAAGGATGGGAGCGTGCCGGCGAGCAAGGCAACTCCCATCGCGACGGCGGCAGCGAACGCGAGTACACGAAAGTCGAGACTGACACCGGCGGTGTAGGGGAGGGATTGCAACAAGAACGGCGTTGCCGCCTGGATCATCAGCGAGGCGAGTGCGACGCCCGCGACTCCTCCAAGGAGGCACAGGACCAGACTTTCGGTGAGTAACTGCGCTGCCAGGCGGCCGCGGCTTGCGCCGAGCGCGGCCCGGACAGCCATTTCCTTCCCGCGTGCCGCGCCTTTGGCAAGCAGCAGGTTCGCGACGTTCGCACAAGCGATGAGCAGGACGAGGGCGGCGGCTCCGAAGGCGATGAAAAGCGACCGGCGCAGGGTATCTCCGACGAGCAACCGGTCGAGGGGTTCAACGGTGATGGTCCAATCGCGCTTAAAGAGGGGCGTGACTTCCGTTAGCGCAGCGTCGATCGCCAGCATTTGTTCCCGCGCCTGGGTGAGGCTAACGCCACCACGAAGCCGCCCGGAAACCTCGAGCCAGTGGAAGCCTCGAGTGTGTTGATCGGGCGTGAAGATGAGAGGCTTCCAAAACTCGGCCCGGTCACGATCGAATGCCCCCGGCGGAAGGACGCCGATGATTTGATGTGCTTCGCCGTCGAGGACCGGCCGGAGGTTCAAGATATTCGGGTCGCCGCCGAAGTGGGTTTGCCAGGCCGCGTGACTGATGACGAGGACCGGGGCGGCTCCTGGTTGATCCTCGCCCGGCCTGAAGGTGCGTCCGAGCCATGCACTCGTGGCGAACACCCGGAAGTAGTCCGCGGTGACGGCCTTGCCGGAGAGGTGCGCCGGCTCGCGGTCGCCGCTCAAAGCACCCGCTATTGGGTGTTCCGCCGACAGCGCCTCGAAGACGGCGCTGAGGCGCTTCCAATCGAGAAAATCGAGAGTGCTGGTGGCGTTGGTAACCCCTGGCCGTGGAACTTCCCAGACGTAAACGATGCGGTCGGGGTCGGGAAAGGGAAGAGGCTTGAGGAGGACGGCGTCAACCAGACTGAACATGGCGACATTCGCTCCAATCCCAAGCGCCAGAACGCCAACGGCAACAGCGGTGAAGCCGGGTGCGCGCACGAGCGAAGCCAGCCCGTATCGAAGGTCCCTCAGCAGCGTTTCAATCCATCGAAAACTACGGCGGTCACGGTGCTCTTCCTTCATGTGTTCGATTCCTCCAAAGTTGCGGCGAGCGGCTGAGCGGGCTTCTTCGGGCGATAGACCGCGCGCCACCGAGTCTCTCTCGGCCAACTCCAGGTGGGCGAGGATGTCGTTCTCCAATTCACGGTCGAGGCGGCGCTTGCGCATCAATGCAAGCAGGCGCCCCGCTGCGCGCCGAAGGGTCATGACGACGCCTCCAAAAAACGAGCCACCAACGCCGTGGCCTTCTCCCAGTTCGACACCTCGACGAGCAGTTGTTTCCGCCCGGCCTTGGTCAGCGAAAAGAACTTGACCTTCCGGTTCGTCTCGGAAATCCCCCAGTCCGTGCGAATCCAGCCTTCCTGCTCGAGGCGGATGAGGGCGGGATAAACGGAGCCTTGGCTTAACTGAAGGCAATCGCCTGAGACCTGCTCAATGCGCCGGGCAAGGGCGTAGCCGTGCATCCTCCCCATCGCATCGAGAGTCTTCAGCACGAGAAGGTCCAGCGTTCCGTAGGGTACCTCAGTGTGTTGTTTCGACATGTCGTCTACCGACAGCTATATCATCGGACAAACAGCGGGCCCTTGTCAAGAGGTTCGAGTGTTCCTCCGCTTGACAGCGGCGCCGGTTCGGGCGCTGACGCCACGGCGCCGGAGGTTAGGGCGGCTGGGACGAGTGCACACGAAGAGATGCGCGGCTCGAAACCGGCGCGCTCTATTGTTGTTGCTGCTGCTGCTGTTGTTGAGGCGGCGGCTCTTCAGCGGGCTCTTCCGCGGGTCCAGCCGCGGTCTCCTGCAGCAATTCGCGGCCCTCATCGTCGACCGCCGGGCGCACGCGGACATCCACCGACAGGCGTTGTCCCGCGTGCCCTTTGTAAACCCCGCGCACCGGCGCGACATCGCCATAATCGCGCCCGATCGCAAGACGGATGTGCTGTTCGGAAACCGCGCCGCCGAGAGTGGGATCGAGGCCGAGCCATCCGGTCCCGGGCACGAAGACCTCCGCCCATGCGTGGCTCGCGTAACCGCCAATCACTTCTTCCATGCTTGGCGGCGCGCCCGCATCGGCGTTCCGTTCCGCCTCCCGCCTCGGTACAAGGTATCCGGACACGTAGCGTCCCGGCAGACCGCGCATCCGCAGCATCGCCAGCAGAAGATGCGCAAAGTCCTGGCAGACTCCCGCGCCGGAGTTCAAAGCATCGTGCACGGTGGAATGCACTTCCGTCGCGCCCTTCTCATAACGGAACCGGTTGTGAACCAGATTCGAAGCGGCGCGAGCGAATCCGACGACGTTGTTTGCAGCGGCCTCCGCTTCCTGGATGAGTTCCGTCAGCCGCGGAGGGTGCGGCACGTAGGCGGTCGGTTCGAGCAGATCGTAGTGCTCGTCCGCCACTTCGTCGCGCATGGCGTCGAAGGCGGCGAGAGTGACGCCGTCCTCCCGCATCTCGCGAGCCTCATGAACCATGACGACGGATTCGGCTTCCACGCGCAGCGTCCGGTGTTCGGCGAGAATGTTGAAATGATGTACCCAGTTGCCGAAGGAGTCGCGGTGCGAGGAATGCTGCGACGCGGGTTTCGACGACAGCCGGAACGAGAGGCAGCTTTGCGATTCGTCATTGATCGGCCGCAAACGGACTTCGTTGTAGCTCTCGGAAACCGGGCCGTCGTAATGAAATTCCGTTATATGGAGGAGCCGGTACTGGTTCATGCCGCCGCCGAGTAGTAGAAGTAGGTGTGGGCGATCTGCCCTCCGATCGCGCGGCAGGTTTTCTGCACGTCCGTGAGATAGGCATGGAGGCCGCGCTCGAAGATTTCGGAGATTCGACTGTAGGTAAGGCTGTCGTGCAGCTTGCCGGTTAGCCGTTCGCCTTCGTTCGCATAAGCGTGGGCGCCGGTTCCGCTGATGGCTCTCAATGAACTTTGAAGCGCGGCGACGCTGAAGCGAATGGACCGCGGGTGATGAGGAGAGAGCATCAGCAGCTCCGCCACTTTCTCCGGCTCGATCTGGGTGTGGTACTGCCGCCTGTACACTTCGTAGGCCGCTACGGACTTGAGCACCGCCATCCACTGATGGTTGTCCGGCGGCGCCGGACTTTCGGGATGCTCGACGAGGTTGTGATACTCGACGTCCACGATGCGGGCGGTCATCTCGGCTCGTTCGAGCGACCGGCCGGCCTGCAGAAACTGCCAGCCTTCATCGTGCGGAAGCGTGGCGTCGGAAACGCCGTGGAAACGGTGGCATCCAAATTTAATGGCGTTGCAAAAGCGGTGTGGGCCGGCGGCGATCTCGTCATCCATGCGGAACGCGAGTACCTGATGATAGAGGCCGTTGATGTCTTCCCACATTTCACGGGAGATGCGGTCGCGAATCGTGCGGGCATTCTCGCGGGCCTTCGAGACGCACTGCACGATCGAGTCGGGATTGTCGGGACGGAAGCCGAGAAACTCGATGACCGCGGGCGCGGTCGCTTCCTGATAGTGCTGGAAGAAGAGTTCCTGTTCGCCCGTGATGATGATCAGCGGGTGCCAGCGCAGCCTGTAGGACTGGTAGGATTCGAGCACCATGTGATAGTTCACGTCGAGAATGCGTGCCGTATCTTCGGCGCGTTCCATGTAGCGCGCGATCCAGAAAAGCGAATCGGCGATTCGGGAAAGCATCATGCGTCACCTCGCAGTACCCAGGTGTCTTTGCTGCCGCCGCCTTGCGACGAGTTGACGACAAGAGAGCCGGGCTTGAGCGCGACGCGGGTCAGACCGCCGGGAACGATGATTACTTTCTCTCCGTCGAAGAGGCAGTAGGGGCGCAGATCGATGTGGCGGCCGGCCATTTCTCCGCTTGCGGGATCGTAGGAAGCGCAGCGTGAGAGAGGAATAACGGGCTGGGCGATGTAGTTGCGGGGATCTTCCCGCAGGTGCCGGCGGAATGCGTCGATCTGTGCGCCATCGGCGGATGGTCCGATCAGCATTCCGTAGCCGCCGGATTCTCCGACGGCTTTGACGACGAGTTCCTCAAGGTGCGCCAGCACGTACTCCAGATGGTCCGGGCGGGAACAGAGATATGTCTCGACGTTTCGCAGCACGGGCTCTTCGCCAAGATAGTAGCGAATAAACTCCGGAACGAAGGCGTAGATTGCCTTGTCGTCCGCGACGCCGTTGCCGACGGCGTTGGCGAGCGCGACGTTACCTGCGCGGTAGGCGGAAATCAGCCCGGGAACGCCGAGCAGAGAATCGGAGCGGAAGGCGAGGGAGTCGAGAAACTCGTCGTCGATGCGGCGGTAGATGACGTCGACGCGCGTGAGGCCGCGGATGGTCTTCATGTAGACGACGTCGCAATCGACCACAAGGTCGCGCCCTTCGACGAGCTCCACCCCCATCTGCTGGGCGAGAAAGCTGTGTTCGAAATAGGCGCTGTTATAGATGCCGGGCGTGAGGACGACGATGACGGGATCGCTGCCGCCGTGGGGCGAAAGGCTGCGGAGAATCTGGCAGAGCTCGGCCGGGTAGTGGCTGATCGGAAGCACCTGGTCGAGCTCGAAGGCGCGGGGGAAGGTTCGCGTCATTACAAGACGGTTTTCGAGGACGTAGGAGACGCCGCTCGGCGTGCGAAGGTTGTCCTCGAGGACGTAGAACTCGCCCGTCTTCGAATCGCGGACGAGATCGATTCCGGAGATATGGGTATAGATGCCGCGCGGCGGCTGGATTCCGATCATCTCGCGGCGGAAGTGACGGCACGAGAGCACGAGAGGACGCGGGATCTTGCGGTCCTTGAGAATGCGCTGCGGGCCGTAGATATCCTGAAGAAACAGGTTGAGGGCGAGGACGCGTTGGGTGAGGCCGCGCTCGATGTGGTCCCATTCGTGGCGGGGCAGGATACGAGGGACGAGATCGAAGGGAAAGAGGCGTTCCGTTCCACGGCCGTCGCTATAGACCGTAAAGGTGATGCCTTGAAGCAGAAACGAGAGGTCGGCGAGGTGACGCCGTTCCTCGAAGACCTCGGGACGCATGGTGGAAAGGGTCTGGTAAATGTGGCGGAAGTGTGGACGCGGTACGCCCGGGGACGAGAACATCTCGTCGTAGAAGCCGCCGGTATCGTAGTGGCCGAATAAATTCTTCACGTGCGGGGCTTGTGTCGGTGACACGATCTCTAGTATACCCATAGCCCTCAGGCTGGTCTTGAACGGCAGGTCCGATTGAGCGAGTCGCAGCGCTTGCCGTCGGAGTCGTGGGCGGCTCGTCTGCGAGAGCTGCCGCCGGCGACGAAGCCGGGGCAGCCTCGATTATACAGCGCGCGAGCGGAGAGCGGGAGCCGTACGCTAAACTACTGGGAATGAGACGAACCTCGGCGCTGCTGCTTGTTCTGGCGCTGTCCCTGTTGGGAGCCGACAAGAAAAAGGCCCCTAAACCACCGGATATCGAGGTCCTTGAAGCCGCGGCACATCGTTCGGACGGGAAGATCTCCTTGGTAGGACGCGTGCGCAACTCGAGCCTCAGACCCATTCAAGGGCTCGTCCTGGTTTTCGATTTCATGGCGCCGGGCCGGCAGGTCGTCACCACGCAAAAAGGCGGCATCGAAGAAGAAGTTCTCGATGCCGGTGGAGAAGCGTCGTTTCACATGGAGTTGAACGAACCGCCCCGAGCCGTCGAGTTCCAGGTCAACGCTGTCGACGAAGGCGGCCGCGATCTCCGCGTAGCCAAGCCCGGTCCATTCCCGATTGAATAGCGCGGCGCGCCCGCCTGAGCACACGGAGGTGCGTCTTCCGGGTAGCTTCAATCCCGAGCCAATGGATAGCCCAATGTTTCTATCAGCCACTCCCGGTTTTTCCGCAAGTCGGCGGTGAGTCTCCCGCACAACTCTTCACGAGCCGCGAACAGCCGGTAGCCGTCCTTCGGACGCAGGTACCCGCGCGCCTCGGGATGTTTCTCGAAGAGCGCATCTTCCCCAAGCTCCGCTGCCAACCGGGCCCAGCGCGCACGATTGTCGAGCAGCGCTTTCACCAGGAACGGCATGACCGTCGAGTAGTCCGCCTGCATGCTCTCGGTCGTATTGGTGTACGCGTCTTTGTCTACTTTGCCCCACGTAACCGCCTCCGCCGGCGGGCACGAGGAGAGCGATCCGTCCGTCACCGGCGCGGTCACGATCTGGACGTCGAACAAATAGCCGCGAACACCCCGCAAACCAAGTACCTGCCCCAGAGCAGGCTCAGGTTGCAGGTTGTAGTTCTTCGGCACGCCCCCGCCCAGCACCACGGTCGCGAGCGCATGGGCGGGGTTGTCGAACAGGCCCCAGCGGTGATACGCGCACGCTTCGAAGACCTCCGCGTGAAGGTCGAGATCGAACGCGTAATCGTCAATCATGCCGGCTCGCCGCATCGCCCAAAGCTTCATGGAATTGAGGAACACGCTGCCATCGGCCGGAGCGCCCACGAGAACCGGGATCGCAAGACGGTGGCACGAGGCGAGGAGACCCGCCGGTACGCCGTTGGCCCTTTCCTGCGCGGCGTACCTCGCGCCGAGAAGATGGCGCATTTCAGTCCCGGTCATCTTCTTCTGAAACTCGGGCAGCAACAGGCAGGCGGTGATGAAGCGGTCCTGATCGAGGAGCACGCCTTCGTCGAACGCCATGTCCGTAACGCGGATCGTACCTTCATCGCGCAGCGCGGCGTCGTCGGTCCAGATCGGAACCTCGTGGATGGGGCCGTCCTTGTAGGCGTCGAGACTGCGGTGCCCGTCGTGGTAGCAAACGGCGTCGGTCGTGCTCAAGTACGCGATCCAGCCGGTTTCGAGAAGCGGGATCAGCCACGAAAGATGCTGGCCGGACACGGTCACCGGACCCGAGACGGCTAACGTGAGTGGGCAGCCGGCGCCGATCGCTCGATCGAGTATCGTGTAGATCCGCCGGAGAAACGCTCCGCCGAACGCAGGCAGGCAATGGGTAAACAGGTCGTGCAACGAATCGCACTCGTCGACGCGGCGCACGGCGACCGGCTTTCTAACCTTGCACGCGACTTCTGGAATTGACATAGCGATCGCCTGCCTTGATTAACAGGTAACAGAACACGAACAACCCGAGCGCGGCCAAACCCAACTCGCGGCCATGCCCGCGCAGCCACGCCCAGGCGTCTTCGCCCATTTGCGCGCCCAGGTACGCTTCGCCGCCGTAACGCGCGCTGCGCGCCGCAAGAACCACCAGAAGGAACGGCGCCGTGCGCGTGCCAAGCGCGCCGGAACTCGCGACAAACACCTTTGTCGGTAATGGAATCACGGGAACGAGCGTCGCAATGAAAGTGCCGGCAAGCCCGTAGTGGGCGTACCACACGCGAAAACGCCGCGCCCTCCTGGACCGTGCGACGCGGTCAAGGAAGGCCTCGCCTCCCCGCCGCGCCAGATAGAAAAGGACAAGACACCCGGCCACCGAGCCCCCGATCGCGATCAGCGCGTAGGCGTGCGCAAGCCGCGGATTCTTCGCGGAAAGCAGGAGGATAAGCGCGTCAACGCCCTGCGGCAAAGGGATACCGGCCGAATCGAGAAAGGCAACTACAAACAATCCGGGCTGCCCCCATGCCATGATGATGGAAATGGCTTTGGCCAGCAAACCTTAATGTTAGCGTAGTCGGCGCGCCCTCATGAAAATCAGCGAGTTTCTCGGGCTGAAGCGCAACATCGTCATCCTGCTCGCCGTGGTGGTGCTCATCGGCGCGGGCGAGGAGACGTGGATGCGTTTCCTGCCGAAGTATCTGGAATCGCTCGGCGCGACGGCGCTTCTTATTGGCGTTTTCGACGCTCTCCGGACGTTGGTCGGCGCGGTCTACGCCTATCCCGGAGGAGTGGCGGTCGACCGCTGGGGACACCGGAGCGCCCTTCTGGCGTTCAACGCGATCTCGATTTGCGGTTACGCGATCGTGTTCGCTTCGCCGCATCCGGCGGCGGTCATCGGCGGCATGTTCCTGTTTTTCGCCTGGAGTACGTTGTCGCTTCCGGCCATGTTTTCCGTAGTCGGATCGAACCTTCCGGAAGGCAAGCGCACCATGGGAATCGGAGTGCAGGCGCTGGTGAAGCGGCTTCCCGTCCTGATCGGCCCGGTCGTGGGAGGCCTCCTGATCGACCGTCTTGGGCTGCGCGGCGGCGTCAAAGCCGGTTTCGCCGTCTCGATCGTACTGGGCGCGATCAGCCTGTTTCTGCAAAACCGCCTTACCGACACCCGCGTCGGCGCGGCGACGCTTCGTGGCGGGATCATCGAGGTAGTTCGCGGGTTCGATCCGATGCTGAAACGCCTGCTTTTCAGCGACATCCTGATTCGCTTCTGCGAGCGCATCCCGTACGCCTGGATCGTGATCTACGCGATGGACCGGGTGGGCGTGTCGGCGACCCAGGTGGGGTTGTTGACGACGATCGAGATGCTGGCCGCGATCGTCTGCTTCGTCCCGGTGGCGTACCTTGCCGACCGTTATGGGAAGGAGCCGTTCGTGATCGTGACGTTCGTCTTCTTCACGGTGTTCCCGCTCACGCTGCTTGCCGCGGACAGCTTGGCATCGCTCGCGGTAGCCTTCGCCATTCGCGGCCTCAAGGAGTTCGGCGAACCGGCGAGGAAAGCCCTGATCATTTCCTATTCTCCCGAGCCTCAGCGCGGCAGCACGATCGGCGCTTATTACTTGATTCGCGACGTCCTGGTGACGGCGGGGTCCTTCCTGGGGGCCGCGTTGTGGAGCGTGTCCCCGGCAACCAACTTCCGGACGGCCGCCGCTCTCGGCGGAGCAGGAACTCTGTTCTATTTCTGGACCTTGCTCAGAGGGCGCTTCCGGCGCTTGCCACAGACCTGATGCGGACCGGCGACAAATCGACTTCACACAAAGGCGCCGCTCGCGAACCCGCCCAGGGCTCGCCGGGAAATAACTGCTGCAAGTGCGCCGGTGGAACTGTGGCGCCAGTGGGGCAGGTCATCGTCGTTTGCGGCCTGCTACACTCGCGCCGGAAGGCAGGGTCGAAAAACCAACCTAACCCCATGAAAACACGAGAGCTCAAAAAAGCGAAGCTCGGGCCAAGCCTGCATTTGCCGGCTTTGGTTTTTCATGAAGTTTCGCGGGCCGTAGGCCCTCCCCAACAGGCGACGAAAGACGATCGCCCGCCTCACCGGCTGCCGCTTGCAACAGTTGTTTCGTGGCGCGATTGCGTCGCTCCGCCAGTCCGGGAAATACCGGGCCACTATAGCCCGCGAGTCTTGCCGGACCGGCGCTCAGCGAATAACGCCCAGTAGATAGGCGAGGAGGAGAATCAGTAGTATGGAGCCTAGCCCGATGCCCGCACCACCGCCGTAGCCCCAGCGGTTATGGCCATAGTAGCCGCCTCCGCCCCCTAAGACCAAAAGTAAAACGATAAGCAATATCAACATGGCGATTCTTCCTTTCCCTTCGAACGCTACCTCGCGGCGGCCGAGGAGTTATTCCTTTCCGCCTGCCAGGAGGAGCACGACGCCGCCAATGACCGCAACCGCGCCGGCAATGGGCGGCAGCGGTACATTATGCGTCTTCTCGCGAGTAGCCTGAATCGGTCCGATGTCAACGACCTTTTCCCTGGTCGTGTAGGTAAAACCTCCCCACGCAAGGCCGAACAGACCAAGCGCGATCAGTATCATTCCAAGAGTCTTTTTCACGGGTTGCCTCCTTCAGTGACGGCGGCCAGCAGCGGCGGGACGATCCGACAATCGTCCGGCTCCCTCAAGCGGAGCCACGTGCGCTGCGTAGAAACCGGTTTTTATTTCTCGAACACCTTCTTAATGTCCCCGACTTTATTTTGGACTTTGCCGCTCAGGTTTTCGTTTTGACCTTCGGCCTCCAGTTCGGGGTCGTTCGCGACCTGCCCCGCCTTTTCCTTAACCTTACCCTTCAGTTCATGAAACTTGCCTTCCACTTGATCTTTCGTGCCCGTATTCATCTGCTTTCTCCTTTTTCCTTTCGAAGCTCTTCCATTCGATTCACCCGTCCGCCAACCCACCCGCCAAATCGACCCGGCCGGTGAGGCGTCGCCCCAGGACGTTAGCGATCCGCGGGCCGGCCTTTTTCTCCTTTGGCCCCTTCCGCGCCAGCCGCGCCTTCAGCACCTGCGGCGCCACGCCCCCCAGCGGCGCCATCGGCGCCGGATTTGCCCTCGGCACCCTTGGCGCCAGCCGCACCTTCATCGCCGGCCGCGCCGGATTTGCCATCGGCTCCCGCGGCGCCGGATCGGCCGTCGGCTCCGGCGGGTCCGGCCACTCCGTCGCGGCCGCGCATATCACATCCGGCATTCAAGAACGAGAACACAGCAATAAAGAATAGGAACCGTTTCATTTCTTGTTTTCCCCTAAGCGGCCGCCGGACGCACCCGCATCGTCCTTTGATTCCGGCCGGGCGTTTTTCATTTCAATCCACCGACAAACCGGGGCGGGTGGGTCCTCCGCGGCCTATCCACGCCCCCGCAATTCTACCCTTGAGACGCGACCTTGCTGGCCGCACGGTTGTCCGCGCTGGCCTCGACAGACGAAGAAATGTCCTGGGCGCCCGTCTGCTTCAACACGTCCTTCGCGCGGGTGATCTCGTCCGACGTATCGCAGTGAACGGAAAGGAGAACTCCGCCCTCCTTGATTCGTCCCTCGTATCGCTTCGCCTCGTACTCGGGGATGCCCATCCCAACGAGCGCGCCGATCAGACCACCGACCGCGCCGCCGACTCCGAGGCCGGCAAGAGCGCCCATGATCGGGCCCGCGGCGATAAACGGACCGAGTCCGGGGATCGCAAGCACGCCGATCCCGGCCAGCAGGCCCAGGGTTCCGCCGATCGCTCCTCCCGTCGTAACCCCGGCGGTTGTGCCTTCCGGCGCTTTTGTGTTCTTCTCGTGCGCGAAGTCCTTGGAACCCTGATAGTCCGGGAGCAACACCGAGATATCGTCATTGGAGAAACCCGCGGTCAGACGCAAGTCGTCGACGGCCCGTTCCGCCTGATTTCGCGTGTGGTAGATACCAAACACGGCTGTCTTTTTTCCTGTCATAGCCTTATCCTCTTAGTCCTCTTGTGAAATATTGACTGCAATCGACGATTCAAACGCCCTCATGTCTTCGACGCCGGCTTGACCGACATCCGATTGAGAACCTTGGCGGCGTCTCCGGCGATGTCCGTCGCTTTCGACACGATCGATTTCGCTTCCTCCTCGGACCGCACAGGTCCTTTGAGAGTGACGGTTCCATTTCGGCTGATGATCTTTACGTTGCGCGCATACGTGGAAAGCGCCTTGTCGGCCATGATCGAACGGCGGATCTTAGCGGTAAGGTTGCGATCCGAAGCGTTCATCCCTTGCCGGTCCGCGGTGGCTGCGCCGGCGCTCCGATCGCGCTTGTTCACAGCGGTGTTGTCGGCCTTCGGATTGGCGTCCAAGGATTGCGCCTTGAGCGAATCCGCCCGGAACGGCAGCAACAGGGTGAAGGCGAGTGCGCTGCCCCTTGCGATCCGGAAGAGATTCATCGTTATCCATGCTGCACGTGAAGGCCCGCCCCAATATTGTAAGGAGAGTCGGCGGTCACACCGGTCCGAGCCGGGCGCTGGAAGCGTAGCGCGCGGGCCAGGTTTCCTTTCAGGCTACGGTAAGCGCGCGGCGCGCGTGGGCATGATCCCGGCCTCGTACGGGTGGGCGCCGCTAAGCCCGATGCGGATCGGCAAGGCAGCCGGTAGCTGCGGTCCTATTGTCCCGGTAGCAGTCCTTGAGGAGATCCCTGCCGTGACCATCCGTGGTCACGTGACCATATACCGTTACCGGCGGGATCGGCGCCCGGAGCGCGGTTTCCGCTCGTTTTGGGCCTTTGGCGCGTGGTCGCGACGGGCGGAACCTGTCAAAAGAGGTTGGTCCTCCTCATGCTCCTAAGTAGAGATCGATAGGACGCGGTTTCGAAAGGAGAATCACGAAATGAAAAAGCTTGGATTGTGTTTGTTGCTGCCGGCCCTGGTGGTCGTTGGAACGATGGCAGGGTGCTCCGCGCCGTCCACGAAGTCGGCCGAAGTTTCCCGCGGCATCCGAACCTCGCTCGATCAGGCCGGCCTCAAAGACGTCTCGGTGAGCCAGGACCGTGACAAGGGCGTCGTCACTCTCGGTGGACAGGTGGCGGACGAGAGCGAGAAAACGCAAGCCGCAACCCTCGCAAAGGACATCGCGGGGACGCAGGTTGTGTCGAACCAGATAGCCGTGATTCCGCCCGGAGGCGAGAGTGACGCGAAGAAAGTGAACTTCGCGCTGGACGAAGGCATCGAGAGCAATCTGGATGCGGCTTTCATCAAAGAAAAGCTTCCCAAGACCGTCAAGTACGCTGTTAAGAATCACGTCGTCACACTGAGTGGCGAGGTCGGCTCTCCTGCGAGCCGCGCGCGAGCTGAAATGGTCGCGTCCGCGGTTCCGAACGTGGAGCAAGTGGTGAACGAGCTGCAAATGAAGAAACAAAAGGCTAGTTCGTCGAATTAGATGCGAATGTACGCCGTTGCGGCGGCCACGCGTACGACCATGGAGGAAAGTCCGTGGGCCCGGCTGCATATTTTTTGCCAGTGGAGAGACAGGTTATTCCGGGTCTGGCCGCCCGGCTGAATCTCTCTGGCTGAATCATCCCGGGTCTCCAGGAAGCTCGACCAAAGTCGAAAGAGGTTTGACATGTGGGCGCAATACAACGATTCCGCCATTCCCGAGAATGCCGCCGGCGAGGTGGATGTCGTCACCGAAGTCCGCCGTGAAGAGGCTCTGCTTAAGG
Organism: Candidatus Sulfopaludibacter sp. SbA3; assembly: GCA_945893365.1. Classification (GTDB taxonomy): domain Bacteria; phylum Acidobacteriota; class Terriglobia; order Bryobacterales; family Bryobacteraceae; genus SYKU01. Next base: position 17,691 of record CAMDED010000140.1, read on the forward strand.
CTGGAGCGCTGCAAAGCGCGATCTTCAACAGCGCCAACTTCTCAAGCATCGCCACCGACGAGAAGGGCGTCATCCAGATCTTCAACGTCGGCGCCGAACGCATGCTGGGCTACGCCGCCGCCGAGGTAATGAACAGGATCACCCCGGCCGACATCTCCGATCCGCAGGAAGTGATCGCGCGCGCCGCGGCGTTGAGCCTCGAGCTCGGAACCACGATCACGCCGGGCTTTGAGGCCCTGGTCTTCAAAGCGTACCGCGGGATCGAGGACATTTATGAACTGACCTACATCCGCAAGGACGGCAGCCGCTTTCCAGCCGTCGTGTCGGTAACGGCTCTGCGCGACGATCATGACGGAATCATCGGCTATCTGCTGATCGGAACCGACAACAGCGCCCGCAAGCGGGCCGAAGAGGCTTTGCTCAAGGCCGGAGCTCTGCAAAGCGCGATCTTCAACAGCGCCAACTTCTCAAGCATCGCCACCGACGAGAAGGGCGTCATCCAGATCTTCAACGTCGGCGCGGAGCGCATGCTAGGCTACGCCGCCGCCGAGGTGATGAACAAGATCACCCCGGCCGACATCTCCGATCCGCAGGAAGTAATTGCTCGCGCCGAAGCCTTGAGCCTCGAGCTCGGAACCACGATCACACCGGGCTTTGAGGCCCTGGTGTTCAAGGCCTATCGTGGGATCGAGGATATCTACGAGCTGACCTACATCCGCAAGGACGGCAGCCGCTTTCCAGCGGTCGTGTCGGTAACGGCTCTGCGCGACGATCATGAAGGGATCATCGGCTATCTGCTGATCGGAACCGACAACAGCGCCCGCAAGCGGGCCGAAGAGGCTCTGCTCAAGGCGGGGGCCCTACAGAGCGCGATCTTCAACAGCGCCAACTTCTCAAGCATCGCCACCGACGAGAAGGGCGTCATCCAGATCTTCAACGTCGGCGCCGAGCGCATGCTAGGCTACGCCGCCGCCGAGGTGATGAACAAGATCACGCCCGCCGACATCTCCGATCCGCAGGAAGTAAT